>DASRRB010000171.1:0-3525 GCA_035695985.1 Planctomycetota bacterium
GACGAGCTCTGCGCCGTCGTCGGCCGCGAGCTCGGGAAGACGATCCGCTACGAAGACCGCTCGCCCGAAGCGCACGAGAAGGCCATCGCGGCGTCCGGCGCGCCCGCCTGGTACGCGCAGGCCGAGGTCGCGCTCGGCGACGTCGTCCGCTCCGGCGTCGCGCGCGAGGTGACCGGCACGGTCGCCCGCATCACCGGCCACCCGCCGCGTCCGCTGGCGGAGTGGTTGCGGGCAAACGCGTCAGCGTTCCGCTGAACCGGCGGCGGCGCCGCGCGCCGCGTCCTCCGCCATCCGCTTCCGGATCCGCTCGACGTCGAGGTCGCGCAGCCAGTCCTTGTTGCGCAGCCACAGCGAGTTGAAGTGGAACGCCTCCATCTCGGCGATCGCCTCGTCGGCGCTCCAGCCCTCGACCACCATCCGGTACGCGGCGATGCAGTAGCCGGTGCGGTCGCGGCCTTGCGCGCAGTGGACGTAGACGGGCGCGCGCGCCGGGTCCTGCGCGACCTCGAGGAAGGCGACGACCTCGTCCTCGTGGGGAGCCCACGCCCGCATCGCGATCCGGACCGGCGCGAGCCGCGTGCCCGCGAGCAGCGGGGCGTCGTCGTGGTCGCTGCGCAGGTTGACGACCGTCTTCACGCCGGCCGCCTCGAGGTTCTTGAAGCCCTCGGCCGTCGGCTGCGCGCCGCGCCAGAGCGTCGGCGAGACCTTCGCGAAGTTGGCGACGCCGGGCCGGAAGTCGTCGTCCGGCGTCGCGGCGACGACGTGGCGCGCCATCGGGCGCGTGGGGGCGGGGCCGGGCATCGGCGGCGCGGCGTCGTTCGACGGCGGCGCCGGGCACGCCGGCAGGGCGAGCAGCGCCGGCAACGCGAACACCACCAGACGCGGAACGTCGCGCCTCGCCGGTCGGAAGGTCATGAGTGCTTCTCGGTCGCCACGCGGGCCTCGTCCGTCCGCTCGCCCCACGGGATGAAGAGGAAGTTCCCGCCGCGCTTGTCGCCCTTGCGATCGTAGACGAAGAGCTTCCAGAGGAAAGAGAGGCGGCAGCCGTCGGGCTCCGTGTCCCACGTCACCGCCGGAAAGATGTCGCGGCGCGTCGTGTCGCCCTTCTGGTCGGAGCGGTAGGCGTAGCCGAGCACGTGGACGCTCTCGCCGCTGGGCGTGCTCTCCTTCTGGAAGGCGTAGCCGCCGAGGACGTGGAGCTTGTCGGTCGACTCGGTCCGCTCGCGGCTCACCGTGTAGCAGAGGACGTCCCATTCGGTGCCGCGGGCGGTCCGCTCGTATTCGTGCACCAGCGGGAGGCGGTAGTGCGCGCCGTCGTGGCGCGCGCCGTCGCGCTCGGCGATGGTCGAGTGCTCGACCAGGAACCAGTCGAAGAGGAAGCCGGCGTAGTCGCGCCGCTCGGTCCAGCGGTTCGGCAGCGCCGCCGGATCGGCGGGGTGCTCCTCGGCGTGGCCCACGTTGAAGAGGGCGAGCGTGCGCAGGTTCCAGGAGCGCTTCTCCTCGCCGAACCGGTCGAGGTCGAACAGCAGCGACGTGCCGACGTGGACGTGCGTCTTCCCGAAGTGGGGATGGACGCCGACGAACGTCAGCGGGTCGAGCCAGTCGTCGAGGCCATCGGCGTCGGTCGTCGAGACGAGCGGCCACAGCCGCCACGCGCTCCCCTCCTCCGACCGCTTGACGCGCGCGATCCCGAGCAGCGCGACGTGCTTGCTCGTCCCGCCCGATCGCCCGCCCCAGTACAGCGGAAAGAAGCGCTGCGAGCCGTCGCCGTCCTCGCCGCGCGTCGTGCGGATCAGCGTGAACTCGTCGAGCAGGCCGTCGGCGCGCGCGTCGGTCGAGCCCGACGCGAGCGGCCACAGCCGCCACGCGCTGCCCGCCTCCGTCGTCGCGTAGCGCCCGAGCCCGAGCAGCGCGGTCTGCTCGGAGCACTTCGCGTCGCCGCTCGAGGACCAGAGCGGGAAGACGTGCCGCGACCATTCGTCGCCGTGGGACCAGCTCCGCGCCAGCGTGAAGTCGAAGAGGGGATCGGGCGTCTCCGCCGCGTTCGACTGCGCGTAGAACGGGAAGGCGCGATACGACGTCGACTTCTCGTCCGCGACGTAGCGGCCGAGCCCCGCGAGCTGCCAGGAATCGGTCGTCGTCTTGGTGCTCTCGACGCCGAAGAACGGGATCGCGCGGGTCGTGGTCGTGTCGCCCGAGCGGCTCTTCTCGAAGAGCGGCCACGCCACGGCGGTCGACTCGACCGGCACGCCGGCGACCGTGCCCTCGCTGTGGTGGTAGACCGGACCGAGCACGTTCGTGAAGCCCGAGCCGCCGCTCGCGTCCCAGCCGCGCCCGCCGAACGGCGTCAGCACGAGCCGCTCGTCGCCCTGCTCGCGGTAGTACCAGAAGGGGAGGAGCATCTGCCGCGAGCGCTCGCCGCTGCGCGCCGACCAGTAGAGCGGATAGACGTTCAGCCCCGACGCGCGCACGCCCGTCGCTCCGTCCGCGTCGCCCGAACGCCAGGCGTCGCCGAGCAGCGTGAACACGTGCGACTCGTCGCCGTGGCGGCGCTGCGCGAAGAGCGGCAGCGCGAAGGTGAGCGACCCGGTCTCGTCCTCGACGTGGCCGTAGAACGGCAGGACGAACTGGCGCTGGGTGGTCGGCGTCGTCTCCCACCACGTCGGCGGCAGCAGGAGGGCGTGGCGGCTGCCGTTCGCGTCGCTCCCGCCGTGGTAGAGCGGGAGGATGGTGAGCGACTCGCTCTTCTCGTCCTGTTCGCTCCAGACCAGCGGAAAAAGACCCCACGCGTCGGTCGTGCCGCCGTTCGGCGCGTGCCACCACGCCGGCCCGATCCAGCTCGTCTCGCCCTTCGTCGCGAGGGGGAAGAGGCCGTACGACGTGGTCTCGAGCCCTTCGCGATTCCACCAGAACGGTCCGTACCACGAGAGCTCGGCGTGCGTGAAGAGCGGGAAGAGGCCGTAGCGGTCGGAGTCGCGCCGCCACCACGCCGGGCCCACGAAGCCGAACGTCTCGTTCACGTGCGCGATCGGGAAGACGCCGCTGCAGCCGCCGCCGTTCTCGTCGTGCGACCAGTAGACCGGGCCGGCCCACGAGACGCCGTCGTCGTTCATGTGCGCGAGGGGGAAGAGGCCGCGGTAGCCGGAGTCGTGTCCGTCGTCCGCGCCGCCGCCCTTCCAATAGAACGGGCCGGCCCACGAGAAGCCGTCGCGGCTCACGTTCGCGATCGGGAACAGGCCGCGATTGCCGCCGAACGAATAGGCGTTGAGCGCCCAGCCCTCGCCCGTGCCGGTGTCGAAGTGCGACAGCGGGAAGAGGACGTCGAGGTCGTCGTCGTCGCGGCTCACGAGCGGACGGACGGCGAAGCCGTGGGAGTCGAAGTCGACGAGCGGCCAGAGGAGCGAGCCGCCGTTGCCGTCGAACCAGGCGACCGGCCAGAGGTTGGCGCGCTCGGCCTGGCTCCCGTCGGAGTCGGAGAACGGAGAGAGCCGCCACAGGCGGCTCCCGGAACTGCAGGCGGCGAGC
>DASRRB010000172.1:0-4751 GCA_035695985.1 Planctomycetota bacterium
GCGACCTCGACGGCGACGGCGACGACGACGTGGTCGTGCTCGAGAACGACCACCCGGTGCAGGTCCTCGAGAACGTCCTCGCGACCCGGAACCACCGCGTCGCCTTCCGGCTGATCGGCACGAAGAGCCCGCGCGACCCGATCGGCGCGCGCGTCTACCTCACCTGCGGCGACAAGACGCAGCTGCAGGAGCTGCACCCCACCGCGTCCTACTTCAGCTGGCAGGACCTGCGCATGACCTTCGGGGTGGGGACGCGCACCTCGAAGGCCTCCGCGAAGATCGTCTGGCCTTCGGGCCGGGTGCAGGAGCTGAAGGACCTCGACCTCGACGTCTGCCACCGGATCGTCGAGTCGGAGTAGCCCCTCCTGACCATCTCCGCGACGCGCACGATCGCCGATGCGCGCCGACGTGATTCGACATCACCGTTCGCGCCGACGTCGAAAGCCGCCTCGACGCTTCGTCGAGACGCCGCCCCCGATACGGAAGCGGACACGTCAGGCGTCGACCGCTCTCGCAAGATGCGTGGCCCGATGAGCTGCGAAGGGCCGCCGATCCCGATCCAAATCTCGCGCACCGCGACAGCGGCCCTTCGTCAGCTCCATCGTCGTTTCGACGGCGAGCGGTGCTCGCCGATCGATGGCCGGCTTCAGCTGCGGGGCGCCGTTCGAAAACCCCCGCCGCGCGACCCGCGCCCTCGGCGTCCCGTCAGCTGCAAGCGCTAGTTCAGTCCTCGCTTCTCGAGATCGTCCTCATCCCACCCGAGGTGGTGCCCGATCTCGTGCAGCAGCGTGACCTTCAGTTCTTCGCGCAGCTCGTCCTTGTCGTCCACGACCCGCTCGACGTTGCGCTGGAAGATCTCGATCCGGTCGAGCTCGGCGCCGGTGCTGAACTGCGACTTCTCGAGCAGGTTGACCCCGCGGTAGAGCCCCAGCACCAGCGGGTCGACGTCGGGGCTGGCGTGGATCTTCGGGTCGGGCAGCGGCAGGAGCGCGAGGTCGACCCCGTCGAGCGCGGCCCGGACGTCGCGCGGCAGCGCCGAGAGCACGCTCTCGAGCATCGAGTGCACCTCGCTCTCGGGCAGGCGCACCGGCTCGGGGAACTCGTCGGGGTTCTCCTTGGCGGCGCGCGCGAAGAGCTTCTCCGCGTCGCCGCGCTCGCCGCGGAAGTCGGCCAGCAGCGCCTGGTAGTAGTAGAGCCCGGCGCGCGTCTTGGGCTTGGCCTTGTGGCGCCCGAGCATCGCCGCCGACTCGTCGAAGCGCCACGCGTGGAAGAGCGCGCGCGCGTGCCAGTAGTCGATCTCCGGGTCCTTCGCGTCGAGCTTGCGCACGATCTCGTACTCGCGCAGCGCCGAGGCGACGTCGCCGAGCTCGAACTGGCTCGCGGCGAGGAGGTAGTGCGTGTCGATCCGCAGATCGACCTCCTTCTCCTTCACCTCGGGATTGCGCTCGAGCAGCTTCTGCGCCTGGAGCGCGAGTTCGAGCCCCTCGTCGGCGTGCCCCTCGTCGAGGCGGGCGTCGACTTCGTCGAGGAGGAAGGCGACGCGGTCGTAGATGTCGTGCTCGGGGTCGTTCATGCGGTGGAGGGGGCCTCTCCCGGAGCGCTCCGGCGGCGCGCCGCGCCGTCGCCCGGTGCGAAGCGGGACGATCCTAGCAACGCTTGCCGGACCCGCCGGGCCGCCGCGCGCCCGGGAATCGCGGCGGGCTCAAGTCGGGGGGCCGGCCTGGGACGAAGCAGGGACGGACCGGAAGCGCCGTGGGGCTTCGGCCAGGGGAGACACGAGCGTGGCACGCGGCACGAGATGGCGTGAACTCGACCCGAACAAGCTCAGCATCGACGCGCGGCGACTGCGCGACGGGATCCTCTCGCGCGTCGTCGGCCAGGAGCCGGCGGTCGACGCCCTGACGAACATCCACCAGATCTGGCGCTCCGGCCTCTCCGACCCCAACCGCCCGATCGCGAGCTTCCTGCTGCTCGGTCCGACCGGCACGGGGAAGACGCGCGTCGTCGAGGCCCTCGCGGAGCACCTGTTCGGCGAGCGCCGGGCGATGCTCAAGGTCGACTGCGCCGAGTTCAGCCACAGCCACGAGATCGCGCGGCTGATCGGCTCGCCGCCCGGCTACCTCGGCCACCGCGACACGCCGCCCTACCTGTCGCAGGAGAACCTCGACCGCCACCAGACGCGCGACAACCCGGTCACGCTGCTGCTCTTCGACGAGATCGAGAAGGCCAACGACGCGCTCTGGATGCTGCTGCTCGGGATCCTCGACAAGGGGGTGCTCACGCTCGGCACCAACGAGCAGGTCGACCTCACGCGCTGCCTCATCTTCATGACGAGCAACGTCGGCGCCGACCAGTTCGACAAGCTGCACGACTCGCCCATGGGCTTCCGCGGCGCGAGCGAGGCGGCGCCCGACATGAGCAGCGTGCAGGAGTCGGTGCTCGAGGCCACTCGCCGCATCTTCTCGCCCGAGTTCCTGAACCGCATCGACCGCCGCATCATCTTCAACAGCCTCGGCGAGCCCGAGTTCAAGAAGATCCTCGAGCTCGAGCTCGGCTACGTGCGCGGGCGCGTCCGCAAGCGCCTCGACGTCGACCTGCGCTGCACGCTCGCCGCGCGGCGCTACCTGCTCGAGAAGGGGACCAACCCGCGCTACGGCGCGCGCCCGCTGCGCGGGCTGCTCGAGAGCGAGGTGCTGTTCGCCGTCGCCAACCTGATCGGCTCGGGCCAGGTGCACGAGCGCGACACCGTGCAGATCGACGCGCGGCGCGACGGGACCGGCCTGGTCTTCCGCGCGCAGCGCGGCGCGTTCGCGGCGGCCGCGGCCGCCGCTCCCTCGTCGGCCGACCACGGCGCGCGCAAGGCGGCCGACGAACTGGTGCCGGAGCCCGTTCCCGCGTAGTCTCTCTCCGCTTTTCCCCACCGAAACCCGAAGCGGAGGAGATCCATGTCGTTCGTTCGTCGCGCCGCGCTCGCGGCCGCCCTCGTCACCGGCGCGTTCGCCGGTCTCGCGCTCTCCGGCGTCGCGCAGGACGGCGCGAAGCCCGCGGCGCCCAAGGCCGACGCGCCCAAGCAGGACGCCCCGAAGGCCGACGCGAAGAAGGCCGAGGTGATCGTGCCCTTCTTCGGCAACGAGAAGTGCCCGGTCAGCGGCAAGCCGGTCGACAAGAACCAGTCGGTCGAGGTCGACGGCCAGCGCGTCTACACCTGCTGCAAGAACTGCGTCGCCAAGGTGAAGGCCGACTTCAAGGGAATGGCCGCGATCGCCTACAAGGACGCGAAGAAGATCGACAACAAGACCTGCCCGGTCAGCGGACATCCGATCGCCGGCGACAAGGCGAAGGCGATGACGTGGCAGGGCCACACGCTGTCGCTCTGCTGCGGTGACTGCGAGAAGGCGTTCCTGAAGGAGCCGCTGATCATGGTCGCGAAGGCGCAGTACGGCGCCGAGGACCTGAAGAACGCCAAGTGCCCGATCCAGTCCGACATGGAGTTCGACGGCGAGCACATCGTGATCTACAAGGGCAAGATCGTGCGGATGTGCTGCCCGGACTGCCCGGCCGACTTCCAGAAGGATCCGGACAAGGCGTTCGCGAAGGCCGGCGGGAAGTAGGCGCGCCGGGATCGCGACGATGTCCGCGACGCCCGAGCTCTATCGGGCGCCGATCGACGGTCGGCGCTGCCTGCGCATCGATGGCCGTCTGCGAAGACTGAAGCTGCCGCTGCCGGCGGAACCTCCCCAGGACGTTCCGCCGGCAGCGTGTTTTCTCTGCCATCCCGAGCGCGACCGCTTCGACCGCGGCGCCTGGCCGGAGGGCGGCGGCGCGCTGCGCGTGGTCGGGAACGCCTTCTCGATCGCCGACGCCGCGCTCCTGCTCGCGCCGCCCGACGAACGGCTCCACCTCGCGACGCCCGCCGACCTCGACCCCGCGCTGCTCGCGGCGCTGCTGCGTGCGCCGTTCGACGCGGACTTCGCCGCGCGCTTCGGCCTGCGCGGCCTCGAGCTCTCCGCGTTCCTGAACGTCGGCGTGCGCGGCGCGCAGTCGCGCGTCCATCCCCATCTCCAGATCGTCGGCTTCTCGGGCGAGGCGCTCGCGCACGCGGGCGCGCCGCCGCCGGCGGAGCGCGCCGCCGACGGCGCGGCGCTCGCGGACGACCTCGCCGCGGCGGCCGGCGAGGAGCGCGAGCTCCCGCTCGACGAAGGCGTGGCCGTCGTCCCGCGCCGGCCCGGCATGACGGCCGAGCTCTGGATCGCGCTTCCCGAGGAAACCGCGCCGCCCGCGGCGTGGTCGCGCGCCGCCGCCGCCGTCGCCGCCGCGTGTCACGCCTGCGTGCGCGGCGTCAGCGGCTCCTACAACGTCGTGCTGCGCCACGATCGGCCGCGCCTCGCACGCCTGATCCCGCGCGGCCTCTCCGAGCCGGCCGGCCTCGAGCTCGGCTCGCCGGCGCGGCTCGACGTCGTGATCGCGACGTCGGTGCGGGAGGCGGCCCTGCTCTGGCGGGCGGCGCTTGCAAAGTAGGCTGGAGCGGACGTCGAGAACGCGGGTGAAGAGGGCGCGGGGAGCGGGGGGCGTGGTTGGGCGCGCGACGGGCGAGGGCGGGTCGAGGGGCGGAGGGGAAAAAGGTCGAAGGACGGGACACGCTCGCCCTAGACCCAAGATGAACGGGGGGGCTCGCTGCATTCGGCGCATTCGGAGCACGACTCGACGACGCACGGTGGTCGACCGCCTCACGCGGCGTCCCGTCCTTCGAC
>DASRRB010000173.1:0-19587 GCA_035695985.1 Planctomycetota bacterium
ACGCGCGCGGCGTCGTCCACCGCGACTTGAAGCCCGCGAACCTCGTGGTCGAGGCGGGCGGCGCCGCGCCGCGCGTCGTGCTGATCGACTTCGGGCTCGCGGTGGTCGGCGTGACGCGCGAGCTCGGCGGCTCTCTGCCGTGGCTCGCCCCCGAGCTCTTCGCCGGCGAGCCGGCCAGCCACGCGAGCGACCTCTACGCGCTCGGCATCGTCCTCTTCGAGCTCTGGAACGGACGCCACCCCTATCCCGCCGACACGCCGGTCGAGTGGGCGCGCAGCCACCGCACGCGCGCCGCCGAGTTCGACGAGGGGCGTCGCGAGGAAACCGGTCTGCCGGCGACCCTGCAGCGCATCGTCCAGCGTCTCCTCGCGAAGGAGAGGAAGGACCGCTACGCGCGCGCCCGCGACGTCCTCGTCGACCTCGCGCGCGCGAGCCCGCAACCGCTCCCGCGCGAGACGCGCCGCACGCTCGGCGGCCGGATCCGCTCGATGCCCGACTTCGGGGCGCGCTGGCGCGAGTCGGGCGGCGGCGGGCCGACGCTGGTCGCGGCGCCGACGCGCGCAGGCCGCGAGGAGATCGTGCGCGAGCTCAAGGCCGCCGCCGTCGCCGCGGGCCAGCACCCCGTCACCATCCGCTTCGGCCCGCGCGGCGAGGAGGCGGTCGAGCCGCAGGCGGCGCTGCTCGCGCAGCTGCGGCCGCTGATGCCGGGGCGGGACGACGACGACCTGCTCCACGACCTGCGCTCGGGCGCTCTGGCGCGCCGCACCGCGCTCTTCGTCGAGGAGATCGACCGTAGAGCGCCGGGCGAGGAGGCGCTGCTGCGCCTCCTGCTGCGCGTTCCCGGCGACGTGTCCGTCTCCGCCGCCGGCGATCCGGCGGCCGACGCGGTCGTGCGCGCGACCCTCGGCGCGCCCGGGTCGCTGCGCCGCGTCGAGCCGCGCCCGCTCGGCGCGGCGGAAGTGGCGGACCGCTTCCCGGAATGGCTCGGCGCGCCGCTTCCCGACGAGCTCGCGAAGTACCTCGGCCTCGAGCGCGGCGCCGACCCGGCGCGCCTCGTCGAGACGCTCACCTACCTCGTCGAGTGCGGCGCGCTCGACGTCGACGCCGGCCGCTGCCGCCTCGACCTCGCGAAGGCCGACCTCGCGCTCGCCACCTCCGACCTCCTCGACGTCATGCGCCGCCGCGTCGCGCTGCTGCCGGCGGAGTCGCGCCGGGTGCTCGCGCTCCTCGCGGTGCTCGACGCCGAGGTCGAGCCGCGCCTGCTCGGCTTCCTCGGCGTCGCGAACGACGCCGCGCTCGGCCGGATCGACGGCGCGCTCGCGCTGCTGATCGACCAGGGCCTCGTCGAGCGGCGCGGCGAGGGGATCGAGCTCTGCGACGGCTCCGTGCGCGCCGCCGCGCTCGAGACGCTGGGCGAAGAGGAGCTGCGCGAGCTGCACGGCCGCGTCGCGCGCGCGATCCGGGAGATCGGCGACGTGCGCGACGCCGGGCCGCGCGGCGCGCGCCACGCGTTCCGCGCCCATCCCGACGCGGCGACCGGGCTCGCCTACGCCATGGCGGCGCAGAAGCTGCTCGAGACGTCGCGCCTCGCCGAGGCGGCCGAGGCGGCCGAGGAGATCCGCCTCGCGCGCCTCGCCGGGAGCGCCGACGCGGTCGCCGCGCTGATCCAGGGCTGCGTCGCGCTGCGCCGCGACTCGGTCGAGGCGGCGGAGCGGACGCTCGCGCCGCTCGCCGAGCAGCTCCCGCCGGGGCCGCTGCGCGCGCGCGCCCTCGCCGAGCACGCCCGCGCACTCGAGCGGCGCGGCCGCCTCGCCGACGCGCTCGCCCGCCTCGACGGCGGCGCCGAGTGGCTCGGCGCCGACGTCCAGGCGCAGTTGCAGCGCGCCTTCATCCTCCACACACTCGCCCGGAACGGCGAGGCGGAGGCGGCGCTCGCGCGTGCGCGCGAGCTGCTGCCGCCGGCCGCCGACTTCGCCAACGCGCGCTGGCACAACCTGCGCGGCTCGATCCTCCACCAGCTCGGCCGCTTCGACGAGGCGCGCGCCGACCTCACGCGCGCGATCGAGATCGCGACGGCGATCGGCAATCCGCTGGCGCGCGCCGCCGCCGACAACAACCTCGCACGCCTCGAGGACGACTGCGGCCGGCTCGACGCCGCGCTGCGCTGCTACGAGCGCGCGCACGCGACCGCGGCGACCTTCGGCGACCGCTGGCAGGAGGCGAGCACCGCCACGTTCGTCGCGCAGGTCCTCTATTACCTCGGCCGCTCCGACGACGCGCGCCGCGAGCTGCAGCGCGCGAACGAGATCCTGCACGCGCTGCACCGGCCGGCCGTCGACCGGCGGCGCGTGGCGCTGCAGCAGGCGCAGGTGGCGCTCGGCGACGGCGAGATGGAGCTGGCGCGCACCGCGATCGACGAGGCGATCGCGCTGGCCGACACGGCCGACGACCGGCGCGGGGGCGTGCTCGCGCGCTTCCTCGACGTCGAGTGGTGGCTGCGCTCCGGCCGTCCGCGGCGCGCGCGCATGCTGCTCGATCGGACGCTCGCGGGGGTGCCGGAGGGCGACGCCGACCTCGCCGCCTACGCGGCGGAGTTCCGGCTCGGCCACGCCGCGCTGGCCGGCGGGCGCGCCCGCATCCGCGCCGCGCTCGCCGCGATGCCGCCCCCGGCGGCGTCGGTGAAGCGGCGCGCGCAGCGCAACGAAGTGGTGCTGCAGGCGTGGATGCGCCTCAACGACCTCGCGCAGGCGCGCGCCGTCGCCGACGAGCAGGTCGCGCTGCTCGAGCCGACCGACCTGATCGCGCTGCGCGCGCAGGCCCTCGCCGCGCGCTGCGCCTGCGCGCCCCCCTCGCAACGCGACACGCGCGAGTTCGCCGACGCGGCGCGTGCCGCCATCCGCGTCGCCGCGGCGCCCGGCCGGACCGCGCGCCGCGCCGAGGCGGCGCTCTGGCTCGGGACGGTCCTGCGCGATCGCGAGCTGCTCGACCAGGCCTGCGACCTCGCGGCCCGGCTGCGCCACGTGCCGCTGCTGCGGCGTGCGCGCCGCATCCGGCGCATCCTGCTGCCGGCCGGCGCGAGCGAGCCGTCGCCCCTCCTCGACCGGATGCTGCGCCTGAAGGAGGTCGCGAAGACGATCAGCGCGCAGACCGACGGCGAGGAGCTCCTCCGCCTCGTCCTCGACCACGCCATCGAGCACACGCGCGCGCGGCGCGGCTTCCTGATCCTCGACCGGGCCGGCGAGATGACGGTCCGGGCCGCCCGCAACATCGACGAACGCGACATCGCCCATCCCGAGTCGTCGGTCAGCTCGTCGGTGGCGCGTTCGGTCGCGTCGGACGGCCGTGCCGTGCTGCTCTCCGACGTCACCGCCGACGAGCGCTTCCGCCACGCCTCGTCGATCTCGCAGCTCAAGCTCGTCTCGGTGATGTGCGTGCCGCTGCGCCACGGCGGCAAAGTGGTCGGGTCGCTCTACCTCGACGACCCGACGCGCGTCGACGCCTTCGACGAGAGCGACCTGCGCTTCGTCGAGGACCTCTCCGACTTCGCCGCGATCGCGCTCGAGAAGGCGGGCCTCCTCGCGGCGAACCGCGAGCGGCAGCGCGAGCTCGAGCGCTCCAACCACGATCTCGACGAGATGCGGCGCGAGGTCGAGCGGCTGAACGACCGCCTGCGCCACACCGTCGAGCAGCAGGCGCTCGAGCTCGTCGAGGTCAAGCAGTCGCTCGAGACGACGCGGCGCGAGCTGGCGCTGCGCTACGACTACGGACTGATCGTCTCGCAGAGCGCCGTGATGCACGACGTGAAGCGCAAGATCGACCAGTTCACCGACTCCGACCTGCCGGTCTTCGTGTCGGGGGAGAGCGGCACCGGCAAGGAGCTGGTCGCACGGCTCCTGCACCAGAACGGCCCGCGCAAGCTGCGGCCGTTCGAGAGCCTGAACTGCGCCTCGATGCCGGAGCCGCTGATCGAGAGCGAGCTCTTCGGCCACGCCAAGGGGGCGTTCACCGGCGCCGACGCCGACCGCCCCGGCGTCTTCGAGCGCTCCGACGGGGGAACGCTCTTCCTCGACGAGATCTGCGACGCCTCGCCGGAGCTGCAGGCGAAGCTGCTGCGCGCCGTCCAGTTCGGCGAGGTGCAGCGCGTCGGCGGCGGCGCCGTGCGGCGCGTCGACGTGCGCCTGGTCGCCGCCTCGAACCGCGACGTGATGAAGGAGGTCGCGGCCGGCCGCTTCCGCGAGGACCTGATGTACCGCCTCCTGGTCCTCAAGGTCCACCTGCCGCCGCTGCGCGAACGCGGCGACGACCTGCTGCTGCTCCTGCGCCATCTCGTCGACCGCCACGTGAAGCGGATGGGAGTGCGGCCGCTCCAGCTCTCGCCCGGTGCGCAGCGACGCCTGCTCGCGTACACGTGGCCGGGCAACGTGCGCGAGCTCGAGAACTGCGTGCAACAGATGCTGGTGCTCCACCGCGGGGGCGAGGTGGTCGAGGAGTCCGACCTGCCTGACCACGTCCTGACGGCGACCGCCGCGGAGGCCGAGCCGCGCGCGCTCGACCTGCGCAGCGCCGTCGAGACGGCCGAACGCAACGCGATCATCGAGGCGCTGCGCCGCCAGGGGGGCAACCGGCTGCGCGCCGCGCAGGAGCTCGGGATCTCCGAGCGCGGCCTCTACCTCAAGCTGCAGAAGCTCGGCCTCTCCGGATCGCGCGAGGTCGCCTCGGGGGGAGGGTCCCCCCCGGGGACATGAAGGGAAAGTCACGACGACCCGAGCTTTACAGCGACTGCAGGCGGGCTATGTTTCCGCGCGTTCACACCCGGGCCCGAGTTGTCGACTGCGACTGCTCCCTGGCTCGGGGATCCCCGACTGCCGATGATGCGCGCTCTCCCGCCCGCAGTGCTCCGCCGGAGCCGTCCGTGACCCGTCCTCGCGCGACCCGCCGCCCGATCTCCGTCCTGCGCCTTCTCGCGGGCGTCGCGGTCGTGCTGGGCTTCCTGGGTTCGGGCTCGCAGGCGAGCTGGTCCGACAACTGGTCGCAGCTCTTCCTGTCGACCTTCACGGGCGTCGCCGACGGCGCCATCAGCGGCACGTCCGTCCCGGCCGAAGTGGGCAAGCTCACGCTCGTCCTGCCGTCGGGGCGGTCCGTCAGCGACGTCGCCCCCAAGACCGGCATCTACTCCGAGCGGCTCTTGCTGAGCGACCTCGGCGGCGCCGGCGACAGCGAATTCGGCGTCGACATCGCGCCGACCGGCGACGGCAAGCAGGGCGCCTGGTTCTCGTTCGACCTGCGCCAGGAGACCGACTGCGCGGCCTTTGGCGGCGACGTCAGCGACGGCGCCACCGTCGACATGCTGTGCTTCAGCGTCAACTCGGGCGTGGTCACGGTCAACGACCAGTCGCTCAAGACGAAGCTCAAGGTCGGCACCAACTACCACGTCGACATCACGCTGTTCTCGAGCTCGACCTACGGCGACATCTGGGCCTTCTGCCTGACGAACGTCGACACCGGCGAGCAGGAGTGGGTCTGCGGCACGATCGACGGCGGCTACCGGCCGGTGCACTCGACGTCGCTGCGCAAGCACGCCGGCAAGACGGGCACGATCTCGGTCGACTCGATCTTGCTGATGGGATACCAGCGCTGACGCGTCGCCGGGACCGGCGCGCCGTGCTCTCGATCTGGGTCACCGGCGGGGGGACGCGCGAGCCGATCGACGACGTGCGCTGGATCGGCAACCTCTCCACGGGACGGCTCGCGCTCGAGCTGGCGCGCCGCGCCGCACGCCGCGGCCACCGCGTGACCGCCTTCCTCGCCGAAGGGGTCCCCGCACCGCGCTCGAAGCGGATCCGCGTCGAGCGCTTCGTCTCGACCGCCGACCTCGAGCGGCGCCTGTGCGCCGACGCCCGTGCCGTGCCCGACGCGATCCTCCACGCCGCCGCCGTCTCCGACTACGCGCCGCGCCCGGTGCGCGGCAAGGTCGTCAGCGGGAAGGCGCGCTGGACGGTCGAGTTGCGGCCGCTGCCGAAGGTCGTCGCGCGGCTGCGCCGTCGCTATTCCCGGGCTCGGCTCGCGCTGTTCAAGCTCGAATCGGGGATCGCAGTGGACGAGCTGCGGCGGCGCGCGCTCGCGGCGGCGCGCCGCGCCGGCGCGCAGGCGGTCTTCGCCAACCGCCTCGAGGACGTGGGGGCTGAGCACCGCGGCTTCCTCCTCGACGTGGCGACCGGACGGACGGACGAGGCGACGACGCGCGCGGGCGCGGCGCGCCTGCTGGTGCGCTGGTGCGAGCGCGGAGCGGACGGAGCAGCGAGGAGCGGCGGATGAATGCGGCACGGACGGACTCCGGACGGATCCTGCTCGTCGTCACCGGCGGCATCTCCGCCTACAAGGCGTGCGACGTCGTCCGGGAGCTCAGGCACGCCGGCCTCGAGGTCCAGGTGATCCTGACGAAGGAGGCCGGGGCGTTCGTCACGGCCACGACCTTCGAGGCCCTCTCCGGCCGCCGCGTCCACAGCGAGCTCCTCCCCGGCGTCACCGACGGGGAGATCGACCACATCCGGCTCGGCCGCGCCGCCGACGTCGTCGGAGTCGTGCCGGCGACGGCGAACTTCCTCGCGAAGCTGCACGCCGGCCTGTGCGACGACCTCGCGAGCGCGACGCTGCTCGCGCTGCCGAAGCAGGTGCCGATCCTGGTCGCGCCCGCCATGAACGTCGAGATGTGGACCCATCCGGTCACGCAGCGCAACCTGCGCGAGCTGAAGGAGGCCATGGCGGGCCGGCTGTCGCTCCTCGAGCCGGTCGCGAAGGAGCTCGCGTGCGGCGAGGTGGGGCCGGGCGGCCTGCCCGAGCCGGCCGCGATCGCGACCGCGCTGCGCGCGCTGCTGCCGAAGCGCAAGGGCACGACCCCCGCCTGAAAGCGCCGCGGAGCGCCGCGCACGGCGGTTATCATCCCCGCCCCTATGACCTCTCCCATCAACGTCCCGCCGACCCCCGATGGCATCGCCGCCGCCCTCGACGGGCTGCGTCCGAAGCTCCAGTCCGTCCGGGACTGCCTTTGACGTCGACGCGCTGACGAAGGAGCGCGCGCAGATCGACGCGCGCATGGCCGAGCCGGGCTTCTGGAACAACCAGGCCAAGGCGAAGCCCGACATCGAGCGGCTCAAGGTCATCCGCAGCAAGATCGAGCCGCTCGGCGCGCTCGACAAGGGGATGGCCGACCTCGAGGCGATGCTCGAGCTCGCGAAGGAGCCGGGCGGCGCGGAGTTCCTGCCCGACGCCTCGCGTGCCGCCGCCAAGCTGATCGGCGACCTCGACCGCTTCGACCTCGAGGTGACGTTCAGCGGCCGGTTCGACTACTCGAACGCCTACGTGAGCGTGCAGGCCGGGACCGGCGGCACCGAGTCGTGCGACTGGGCGCGCATGCTGGTCCGCATGTACACGCGCTGGGGCGAGCAGAACGGCTTCAAGGTCGAGGAGATCGACCACGTCGCCGACGACGCCTCCGGAGGCATCCGCTCCGCGACGCTGCAGATCGACGGACCCTACGCCTACGGCTGGCTGCGCGCGGAGATCGGCGTGCACCGCCTGATCCGCATCTCGCCGTTCGACTCCAACAAGCGGCGCCAGACCTCCTTCAGCTCGGTCGACGTGACGCCGGTCGTCGACGAGGATCTCGACCTCGTGATCGACGAGAAGGAGCTGAACGTCGAGAAGATGCGCGCCGGCGGCGCCGGCGGCCAGCACGTGAACAAGACCGAGTCGGCGGTCCGCATCACCCACATCCCGACCGGCATCGTCGTGAAGTGCCAGAACGAGCGCTCGCAGACGATGAACATGGCGTCGGCGATGAAGCAGCTCAAGGCGAAGCTGCTCGTGATCGAGGAGGCGAAGCGCGACGCCGAGATCAAGGGGCTCTCCGGCCCGAAGACCGACATCGGCTTCGGCCACCAGATCCGGACCTACACCTTCACGCCCTACCAGCTGGTGAAGGACGAACGCACCGGCTTCAAGAAGGGCAACGTCGACGCGGTGATGGAGGGCGACCTCGCCGAATTCCTCGAGGCCTACCTGCGCTCGAAGGAAGGGCAGGACCTGAAGGGCGGCAACCGACGCGAGGAAGACCGGCCGGCGTAGCGTCCCGCCGCGCGCGAGGAACCGAGATGCCCCACGCCAAGCGACTCGCCCTGCTGAGCGTCACCGACAAGAGCGGCATCGTCGAGCTCGGGCGCGGGCTCGCGAAGAACGGATTCGAGCTGCTCTCGACCGGCGGCACGGCGAAGGCGCTGCGCGAGGCGGGGCTCGCCGTCACCGAGGTGGGCGACTTCACCGGCTTCCCCGAGATCCTGGGCGGGCGGGTGAAGACGCTGCAGGCGAAGCTGCTCGGCGGCGTGCTGGCGCGCACCGACGTGGCGAGCGACCGCGCCGACCTCGCGGCGCACGCGATCCCGCCGATCGACGTCGTGGTCGTGAACCTCTACCGCTTCGCCGACGCCGCCGCGAAGTTCGAGCAGGCGCACGGCGGCGCGGTGCTCGGCCTCACGCAGCCGGCCATGGCGCATGTGATCGAGGAGATCGACATCGGCGGCCCGACGGTCATCCGCGCCGCGTGCAAGAACTCGGCGCGCGTGACCGTGGTGGTCGACCCGGCCGATTATCCGCGGGTGATCACGGCGACCGCGAACGGCGAGTCGGCCCCCGAGCCGCTGCGCGCGGAGCTCACCGCGAAGGCGTTCCGGATCATCGCGCGCTACGACCGCGAGATCTCCGAGTTCTTCGACAAGCACGTCGCGCCTCCTTCTCCCGCGTCGGCGCCGCCGTCCGCGCCCGTGCCCTCGAGCACGCTCCCGGCCGACGCGGCGCTCCTGTTGCAGGGCGACCTGCCGCCCTCCTTCGCGCCGCTGCTCGCCGAGGGCGCGGCGAGCGGCCTGCCCGGCGAGGGGCTGCGCTACGGCGAGAACCCGCACCAGAAGGGCTTCTTCCTGCGCGGCCGCGCGCCCGGCGAGGCGAGCGTGCTGCACGCCCGCGTGCTCATGGGCAAGCAGCTCTCCTACAACAACCTGCTCGACGCCGACTCGGCGCTCGAGCTGGTGAAGGAGTTCGACGAGGGGCCCGCGGCCGTCGTCGTCAAGCACAACAACCCGTGCGGCGGAGCCGTGGCGGCGACCGTCGCCGAGGCGTTCGAGCGCGCCTGGTCGGGCGACCCGCAGTCGGCGTTCGGCGGCATCCTCGCGCTCAACCGCCCGGTCGACGTCGCGCTCGCGCGCAAGATCGCGGTGCCGGAGCGCTTCCTCGAGGTGCTGATCGCCCCCGACGTCGCGCCCGACGCCCTCGCTGCGCTGCGCGACGGCGCCGCGTGGGGCAAGAACCTGCGCGTGCTCGCCTGCGGTCCGACCGGCGCGCGCTCCGCCGACGCGCCGCGCCTCGCGGTGCGCTCGCTCGTGGGCGGCGTCCTGGTGCAGGAGCGCGACCTCGAGCCGAAGTCGGAACGCACCTGCGTGACGCGCCGCGCACCGACGCCCGAGGAGGAGCGCGACCTCGCCGTGGCGTGGAAGATCGTGAAGCACGTGCGCAGCAACGCGATCGTGCTGGTGAAGGACGGCGTCCTCGTCGGCACCGGCGCGGGCCAGATGAGCCGCGTCGACTCGGTCGAGATCGCGGTGAAGAAGGCGGGTGCGCGGGCGCGCGGCGCGGCGCTCGGCTCGGACGCCTTCTTCCCGTTCCGCGACGGGCTCGACGCGGCCGCGAGGGCGGGCGTGACCGCGGTCGTCCAGCCGGGCGGCAGCCGGCGCGATCCCGAGGTGGTCCTGGCCGCCGACGAGCACGGCGTCGCGATGGTCGTCACGGGCGTCCGCCACTTCCGCCACTGAAACGGGGGGCGCGCCCTTCTCCGTCGGGGAATCGCATGGATCCGGCGTCGAGGCTCCGGGCCGCAATGCGCGCCCTGCTCGTGCTCTCCGTCGCCTGCGTCGGGCTCGCCGTGACGAGCGTCCTGCTCTGGCGGCGCGCGAGTGAGGCGCCGCCGGCGAGCGACCTCGACGACCCGCAGGTGCGCAACGCCGCGATCGCGCAGCTGGTCGCCGCCGGCGCGGGGGGCTGGGACTCCTTCCCCGATCCCGAGGTCGGGCGCGTGCTGCAGCCCGACATGCGCGATCGCAGCGTCTCGGGGGTCGCGATCTCCTCGAACGAGCTCGGCCTGCGCGAGGGTCCGGTCGCGCGGCCCAAGCCGGCCGGCACGACGCGCGTCGTCCTGCTCGGCGACTCCTACGTGATGGGGGAGGGCGTCGAGGCGGACGACCGCCTCGGGGTCTTCCTCGCCCGCTTCCTGCGCGAGCGCGCCGGCGCCGCGGCCGGGCCGATCGAGTGCCTCCACTTCGGGCTCGACAACTGGAACGTCGTCGCGGAGACGGCCTTCCTGCGCCGCCAGCTCTCGCTGGTGCAGCCCGACCTCGTGGTGCACGTGCTCATCCGCAACGACCTCGAGGACAACGCGGGCGCGCGCGGCTTCGGCGGGATGAGCAGCTTCGACCCGCTCCACGGCGAGCGCGGCGAGCCGCTCTTCCAGGCGCGCTTCCCGATGGCGGCGTTCCAGACGCGCGAGACCAACTGGATCGCGCACGGCCTCGACTTCGAGAGCCGCTCGCGCTTCGAGGACGCGGGGCGGCGCGTGGCCGACCTCGCGCGCCGCGTCGAGGCGGCGGGGGGGCGCTACCTGCTGGTCGACAACTACTCGGGCCTGCTGCCGGCGTCGCGCCGCTACATCGCGTCGAAGCTCGCCGCCGCGCAGGTCTGCTACCTGCCGAGCGCCCCGCAGCGCGAGGAGCGCTGGCGCGTCGCCAAGGACAACGCCCACTGGAACCGCGCCGGCCACGAGCTCGTCGCGAGCCTGCTCTATTCCGTGATCCGCTCGCGCCGCCTGCTGCCGGCGCTGCCGCTCGCCGAATGGCCGCAGGCCGACGCGCTCGCGAAGGAGTGGCTCGACCAGGGCGACGCGGAGGCGGACGGCGAGCCGCGCTTCGACCGCCGCCGCTCGGTCGCGAGCGGGCTCGACTTCCGGAACCTCGACGACGACGCGGCCGCGCAGATCACCGGCGGGATCGCGCGCGGCGGCAAGGTCGGCCCCTACGCCGCGCTCGTGCTGAAGGGGGGCGCGGCGCGCCGCCTCGTGGTCGAGGGGGCCGCCCTGCCGCGCCCCGAGATCGACGGCGCGACCGTCACCGTCTGGGTCGAGGAGGCGCAGGTCGGGACTTTCCCGATCCGCGCGGGCGCCCCGCTCGCGCTGCGTTTCGACGTGCCGGCGGAGGTGGGTGCGCGGCCCTTCGTCGCCGTAAGGTTTCGCTCCGACGACTACGCCTATTCCGACGAGAATCTCCGCCAGTTCGTCGTGTTCCGTCTCGATCGGATCGCCCTGTCCGACTCCTGAGCCGTCCCTCCCCGAGACCCTCCATGGACGCCGACCTCCGACTGCGCCAGACGCGGCGTGCGCTCCTCGTCACGACCTCGCTGTGGCTCGCGACCACCGCGGGCGTCTTCGTGCGCTGGCACGGCGGCGCGCAGGCGTCGGGAGAGGAGCAGACGGGCGCGAACCCGCTCGCCGACCCCGTGCTGCGCGAGCAGGCGATCGCGCGCCTCGTCGAGAACGGGTCGAGCCTGTGGGACACCTTCCCCGACCCGGAAGTCGGCCGCGTCCTGCAGCCCAACATCAACCGCAAGGACTCCGGCAACGTCTCGGTCGTCACCAACGAGCTCGGGCTGCGGGAGAAGCGCTTCGACCGGCCGAAGAAGGCGGCGACGACGCGCGTCGTGCTCCTCGGCGACTCCTTCATCCTGGGCCAGAGCATCGAGGCGAAGGACCGGCTCGGCGCGTTCCTCGCCGAGTACTTCACGGCGAACCAGGGCGTCTCCCGTCCGGTCGAGTGCCTCCACTTCGGGGAGACCTGCTGGAACACGATCGCGGAGACGTCCTACCTCAAGCGCTGCTTCTCGCTCGTCCAGCCCGACCTCGTGATCCTGCTGCTGATCCGCAACGACCTCGAGGACAACCCGGGCGCGCGCGGCTTCGGGGTGATCGGGCGCCACGACGCGCTGCACGGCGAGCGCGGCGAGCCGCTCTTCCAGCAGCACACGCCGGCCGACGTCTTCCAGAAGAAGCCGGAGAACTGGTCCCACATCGGCTCGGGCCTCGACTGGGAGAGCCGGACGCGCTTCGAGGACGCCGGGGAGCGCGTGAAGAAGCTCTCCGACCTCGTCGAGCGCGGCGGCGGCCGCTTCCTCCTGGTCGATTACTACGTCGACAATCTCCCGGCCTCGCGGCGCTTCATCACGTCGAAGCTGCGGCCCGAGCAGGTCTGCTACGTCACCTCCGACCTCTCGCGCGCCGACGACAAGAAGTACAAGGTCGACAAGATCCACTGGAATCGCGCCGGCAACGAGCTGGTCGCCAAGGCGGTCTACGAGGTGATCCGCTCGCGCAACTTCCTCCCGCAGCTCGAGCTGAAGGAGTGGCCCGAGGCGACCGCGGTCGCCAAGGAATGGCTGCCGCGCGGCGACGAGGAGGCGTTCGACGAGGACGAGCCGGCGTGGATGCTGCGCCGGAGAAAGATCGCTCCCGCGATCGACTTCGGCAAGCTCGACGGCTTCACCGCCGCGCAGATCACCGGCGGCGTGAACGCCGACCTGCTCGCGGGCCCCTACGTCTCGCTGATCCTCGCGGAGGGCGAAGCGCAGAAGGTCACGGTCACGGGAAAAGGGCTCGGGCGCCTCGAGCTCGACGGCACGACGGTCGAGGTCTGGGTCGAGGAGGCGAAGGCCGGCTCGTTCCAGATCCAGGGCGACGCGCCGATCCGCTTCGAGGCGGCGCTCCCGCCGGCGGTGGCCGGGCGCAAGTACGCGACGGTGCGCCTGATCGCGGACGAGTTCGCCTACTCGGCGAAGGACTTCCGCCAGCACGTCGTCTTCGCGCTCGAGCGCGTCGCGCTCGAGTAGCCGCCCTGGTCAGTGCGCCGCGCGCAGCGCCTTCGCCTGCTCGGTCAGCGCAGGCAGGACCTCGTCGACGTCGCCGACGATCCCGTAGTCGGCGACCTTGAAGATCGGCGCCTCGCGGTCCTTGTTGATGGCGACGATCGTGCGCGCGGTGCGCATGCCGGCGAGGTGCTGGATCGCGCCCGAGATGCCGCACGCGACGTAGAGCTTGGGGGCGACCGTCTTGCCGGTCTGGCCGACCTGCTCACCGTGCGGGCGCCAGCCGGCGTCGACCACCGCGCGCGAAGCGCCGACGGCTCCGCCGAGCGCGGCGGCGAGCGGCTCGATCAGCTTCGCGAAGTTCTCCGGCGTCTTGAGGCCGCGGCCGCCCGAGACGATCACCTCCGCCTCGGTGAGCTCGAGCTTGCCGCCGCCCGCGTCGACACGGCCGGTCCGCCGCGCGCACTTCGCGGGCGCGGCCGCCGCCGCGATCGTCTCGACGCGCGTCGTCTTGCCGGCGACCTTCGTCGCGGAGAAGACGTTCGGGCGCAGGCTCGCGAGCGCCGGCGTCGCCTTGAAGCCGACCGTGAGGATCGCCTTGCCGGCGTAGACCGGGCGGCGCGCCCGGAAGGCGCCGTTCGCGAAGGAGAGCGCGATGCAGTCGCTCGCCGGGCTCGACGAGAGGAGCGCGCCGAGGCGCCCCAGCAGGTCGCGCGCAAACGAGGTCGCGCCGAGCAGCACGAGCGCGGCGCCCTTCGCCTGCGCGACCGCGGCCAGCGCCGCCGCGTACGCCTCGCCCGAGTAGCTCGCGACCGACGCGCCCTCGATCGCGCCCGCGCTCTCGACGCCGAACGGCGCGAGCGCCGCCGCGGCGGACGGCGCGCCCGGCCCGATCGTGACCGCGACCACCGGCAGGCCGCTCGCCTGACCCTGGCGCAGCGCTTCGCTCGCGACCTCTCCCGCGACCTTCTTCAGCTTCCCTTCGGACTGCTCGCACACGGCCAGGATGCAGGGCATCGATCGGCTCCGGTTCGGATTCGTGCTTCGTCGGATCGGGCGGGCGCGCCGCGGCTCAGAGCGCGTTCGCCTCCTGCCGCAAGAGCCGCAGCAGCTCGGGCACCGCGGCGGCGCCCTCGCCGACGATGCGGCCGCCCTTGCGCTCGGGCGGCAGCTCGAGCGACTCGATCGTGGAGGCGGGCGCGGCGGCGGCCGCCGCGGCCGTCGTGATCGTCTTCTTCTTCGCCGCCATGATCCCCTTCATGTTGGGGAGGCGCGGGTCGTTCAGCCCCTTGTGGGCCGTGACGACGCACGGCAGCGGGACTTCGTAGGTCTCGACGGCGCCCTCGACTTCACGCTCGACCGTCACCGCGCCAGCGCCCATCGTCAGCTTGGTCACGTCTGGCACCGCCGGCAGGCCGAGCAGCGTCGCGACCATGAGGCCGACCAGCGCGCCATCGTCGTCGACGGCCTGGCGGCCGAACAGGATCAGGTCGGGCGGCCCGCCCGCCGCGCCGCGAATCGCCGCCGCGATCACCTGCGCCGTCGCCAGCGGGTCGCGCGCCGCGGCGTCGCCTGCCGGCGCCGGCACGTGCAGCGCCGCGTGGACGCCCATCGCGAGGCAGTTGCGCAGCTCCTTGGTGACCGCGTCGGGGCCGAAGCACAGCACGGTCGCCTCGCCCGGCGGCGCGGTCTTCTCGCAGATCCGCAGCGCCTCCTCGACGGCGTACTCGTCGTAGGGGTTGAGCACGAACTCGACCCCCGCCTCGTCGATCGACCGGCCGTCGGCGCCGATCCGGATCCGGGCCGCGGTACTGGGGACGCGCTTCACGCAGACGGTGATCTTCATGCGAGGAGACCCGTGCACGAGGGGGGGGCGGGCGCGGCTGCGCGATGCGCAGCGGGGCGCCGCGAAAGGCGGAGGAGGCTAGGGCGCCTGCGCGAGCGGTGCAAGGGAGGCGCCGCCGTGCGCGGCGTCGGCCGCGTTGATCGAGCGAGCGGCAGCCCGCCTCGGCTCCGATCAGCTCCGCCCGGTGCGCTCCGCGGTCGCGGCGACCTTGCCGCGCGGCCCCGCCTCGGCCTCGTTCTCGCCGACGTCGGCGGTCGTGCCGCGCCAGGGCGCCGCGTGCAGCAGCTCGATGAACGAGCCGACGATCTCGCGCGGGAAGGCGCTGCCCGATTCGCGCTCGAGCGTCGCGCACGCCTCGCGCATCGTCATCGGCTTGCGGTAGGGCCGGTCGGACGTGATCGCGTCGTAGTAGTCGGCGATCTTGACGATCTGGACGGTCAGCGGGATCTGGACGCCGGAGAGGCGATCGGGGTAGCCGGTGCCGTCGTGGTTCTCGTGGTGCCAGCGCACGACCGGGATGTAGGGGCGCATCATCGCGATCGGCTTCAGGAGCTCGGCGCCGCACACCGGGTGGTGCTGGACGATCTTCCACTCCTCGGGCGTGAGCCGCTCGGGCTTGTCGATGATCTGGTCGGGCGTCCCGATCTTGCCGATGTCGTGGAGGCGGCCGCCGGTCGTCACGATCTTGAGCTCGCGCGACGAGATGCCGAGCTTCTGCCCGAAGTGGCGCGAGTAGATGCCGACGCGCTCGCTGTGGGCGCGCGTGTAGGGGCTCTTCGCGTCGATCATCGCGGCGACCGAGACGAGCACCTCGCGCTGCAGGTCCTTCAGGGCGTCGTGCTTGAGCTGGAGCTTGTCGAGCTCGCGCGCCTTGCCGAGCAGCTTGCGCCGCTCGACGGCGCGCTCGACCGCGTGCTTGATCTCGTCGAAGAGGAACGGCTTCTTGAAGTAGTCGGAGGCGCCCTTCTTCAGCGCGTCGATCGCGAAGTCGAGGTCGAGGTGGCCCGTCATCAGGATCACGTCGACGTCGGGCGAGCGCGCCTTCACCTTGGTCAGGAGGTCGAGTCCGTTGGTGGTGCCGGGCAGCGCGATGTCGGAGAGGACGAGGTCGAAGTCGTGGCGGTCGAGCAGCTCGACCGCGGCGTCGGCGGTCGCCGCCTCGTTCACCTCGTAGCCCAGGCGCTTCAGGAACATCGACAGCGACTGGCGGATGCCGGGCTCGTCGTCGGTGACCAGGATCCGGCCGCGGTTGTCGGCGACGGACGCCGAGGACTTCGGGGGCGCCGACTTCTCCGCGACGATCGTCTGGCTGCTCATCGAGCGCTCCACGGGCCCGCGACGGAATACCGCGCCTCCTATCGGCCGGGCGTCGCGGTGAAGCGTCGGGAAAGTCCGTCCGATTTCGCGATCGGACGCCGGATTCCGCTGCGATCGGCGCGGCGCGCTCGCGTCCGCGGCCGTTCGCGTCCGTTCGTCCGCCGTTCGCGCGCCGTTCGCCTCGGGGCGCCGCGCCGCGGGGGGACGGTGGGCCGCGTCAGGGCGCGGCGGAGGAGGCCTCGCTGCCGAGGTAGCGCCGGCGGACCTCCGGGTCGTTCTGGAGCTCGTCGGGCGGCCCGTGGCGCAGCACGCGGCCCTCGAAGATCACGTAGGCGCGATCGGTGCTCTGCAGCGTCTCGCGCCAGGCATGGTCGGTGATGAGGATCCCGATGCCCCGTGCGCGCAGCCCCTCGAGCAGGCGCTGCAATTCGCCCACGACCTTGGGGTCGATCCCGGAAAAAGGTTCGTCCAGGAGGATCAGCGTCGGCTCGATCGCGAGCGTCCGGCTGATCTCGAGGCGGCGCCGCTCGCCGCCGGAGAGGGTGTCGGCGCGCTGCTGCGCGAGGTGGGAGAGGCCGAGCTCCTCGAGCAGTTCGGCGGCCCGCTTCAGGCGCGCGCCGCGCGACAGCGACCGCATCTCGAGCACGGCGAGGACGTTCTCCTCGACCGTCATCTGCCGGAAGATCGACGGCTCCTGCGAGAGGTAGCCCATGCCGAGCCGCGCGCGCTGGTACATCGGCATGCGCGTGACGTCGCGCCCGTCGAACCAGACCTCGCCCTCGTCGGGCGTGATCATCCCGATGGTGGAGCGGAAGCTCGTGGTCTTGCCGGCGCCGTTCGGTCCGAGCAGACCGACGATCTCGGCCGCGTCGACCTCGAAGCTCACGCCGTCGACGACCTTGCGCCGGCCGTAGAACTTCACCAGTCCGCGCACCTCGAGGAGCGCCACGTCAGCGCACCCACTTGAGGCGCCAGGTCGGCGAGAAGGGCGGCAGCGGCCAGAAGACCGCGAGCGCCTTGCCGAGCAGCATGCGCTCGGGCACCGAGTGGACGTCGGTCCGGACGTAGTCCCCGCGTTCGTCGTCGCGCGGAAAGACGAAGTCCTGTCCGAACACGTTGCGGAAATGGTTGGCGCCGGGTCCGGCGTAGTCCGGGTTGCTGTCGGGCGTGTTGCCGAACTTGTTGAAGTAGTTGCCGGTGATCGAACGTCCGTCGGCGAGCTTGACCGTTGCCGCGACCCACTGCCGGCAGTCCCACGAGTTCTGCGTGTTGTCGCCGAGCACCATGAATTCGCCGTCCGGGACGGTGTAGGTGGACGAGCGCGCGCTGATCGGGACGTTGCCGTCGGGGAGATAGTGGATGTCGCGCCAGAGGCCGACGTCGGCGAGCTCGACCGACCCGCCGCTCGCGCCGGCGACCACGCGCGCGCCGCCGTCCCGCGCCGTCGGATCGCCGTCGGGGTCGATCCCGCGGGTGACGTAGGGTCGGCGCAGCGCGACCGCGCCGTCGATCTCGACCACCAGCTCGTCGTCGACGTTGCGGAGCGAGACGCGCGTCGAGCTCCCGGCCGCGAGCGCGGGGAGCGGGGCGGCCTCGCCCTCGGGCTCGAAGGAGCTCGCCCCGGCCTGCGTCACGAGCGAGCCCGATCCCGTCCCGACCGGCAGCTCGAGGCGGTGCACGCGGCCCGCCTCGTGGATCTCGACGAAGAACGCCTGCGCGCCCGCCTTCGGCGTCACGTCGGCCGAGAACTCGACGTCGGTCACGTTCTCCATCCCGACGTGGGCGTACTGCTTCTGCACGAAGGGCGTCGTCGAGGGATCGAGGTAGGCCGCGACCCACTTCGGGTGGTACCCGTCGAGGTAGTGGTCCTTGACCGGCGTGCGCGTGCGGATCGACGCGGTCGCCCCCTTCGCCGGCTCGAGCAGGACGTCGCGGTCGGCGAAGCGCGCGTGCCCCTCGGTCTCGAAGGTCTGCGAGAGCGGCGCCGACGAAGGCAGCAGGTCCTTGCGGACCGCCCGCCACACCGAGTCGGGCTTGCGGGCGATGTGCTCCGCCTCGGGCGCCGCGTCCTTGGGCGTGATGAAGAGGTCGCCGTTGCGGATGCAGACGCGCTCGCCGCCGAACGCGACCAGCCGCTTGATGTAGTTCTGCCGCTGCCAGAGCGGGTTGCGGAAGACGACGACCTCGTAGCGCTCCGGGTCGCGCATCAGGTAGACGAGCTTGTTCACCAGCACGCGGTCGGAGATGCCGACCACCTGGTCGCCCATGATCTGCGGCTGCATCGAGCCGGTCGGGATCTTGTAGGCCTCGATCAGGAAATACTTGAGGATCAGCGCCATCACGACCGCGATCGCGAGCGCCTCGACGTTCTCGAAGGCGGCGCGGACGAGCCCCGCGCCGCGCGCGGCGCGAACGCGCGCCGGCGGTTCCGCGACGGAGGCCGGGCCCGGGGTCGCCGCCATCACCGTTCGACCTGCAGGACGGCGAGGAAGGCCTTCTGCGGGATCTCGACGTTCCCGACCATCTTCATGCGCTTCTTGCCCTCCTTCTGCTTCTCGAGCAGCTTGCGCTTGCGGGTGATGTCGCCGCCGTAGCACTTGGCCGTGACGTGCTTGCTCAGGGCTTTGATGCTCTCCCGCGCGACGATCTTCCCTCCGATGGCCGCCTGCAGCGCGACCTCGAACATGTGCCGCGGGATCTCCTCACGCAGTTTCAGCAGGAACGCGCGGCCGCGCGACTCCGCCTCGTCGCGGTGGACGATCACCGAGAGAGCGTCGACCTCGCTGCCGCCGACCAGGATGCGCAGCTTGATCAGCGGCGCGGCTTCATATCCAGCGAACTCATAATCCATCGTCCCGTAGCCGCGCGTGTACGACTTCATCTTGTCGAAGAAGTCGAAGATGATCTCCGCGAGCGGGATGCGGAAGCTCACCAGGATGCGCGTCGGCGAGATGTGCTCCTGGTTCTTCAGCTGCCCGTGGCGGTCGATCGCGAGCTTCAGCACGGTGCCGATCGAGTCGGACGGGACGACCAGGCGCAGGTCGACCATCGGCTCGCGGATCTCGAGGATCAGCGACGGGTCGGGCAGCTCGGCCGGGTTCGACAGCCGCTTGACCTTGCCGTCGGTCGTCACGACCTCGTAGGTCACGGTCGGCGAGGTCTGCACGATGTCCATGCCGGCGTGGCGTTCGAGCCGCTCCTGCACGATCTCCATGTGCAGCAGGCCGAGGAAGCCGCAGCGGAAACCGAAGCCGAGCGCGTCGGAGGTCTCCGGCGTGAAGGAGAAGCTCGCGTCATTCAGGTGGAGTTTCTGGAGCGCCTTGCGCAGCGCCTCGAAGTCCTTGTTCGCCGTCGGGTAGATGCCGCAGTACACCATGTGCAGCGGCTCGCGGTACCCGGGCAGCGGCACGACCTCGGCGCCCTTGCGCGTGACGGTGTCGCCGATCTTCACGTCCTCGAGCGACTTCACGTTCGCG
>DASRRB010000174.1:0-13109 GCA_035695985.1 Planctomycetota bacterium
TCGCGCCCTTCGGCGTCAGGAAGAAGAGACGCCACGTCCGTTCCAGGAAGCGGTAGACGCCTTCGACGCCGCTCGTCTGCCACGCGCCGCCGTGCTCGAGCGGCCCGATGAAGCACTCGTAGAGACGCATCGAGTCGGCGCCGTAGTCGCGGACGACGTCGTCGGGATTGACGACGTTGAACTTCGACTTCGCCATCTTCTCGAGCTGCGTGACGACGGGCGTGCCGCTCTCTTTCACGACCCACTGTCCGGAACGCTGCTCGACCTGCTCGGGGTAGTAGTACTTGCCGGCCGCGTCCTGATACGAGTGGGCGGTGATGAGCCCCTGATTGCGCAGCCTCTGGAACGGCTCCTTCGTGCTCACCAGTCCGAGGTCGAACAGCACCTTGTGCCAGAAGCGGGCGTACAACAGGTGCAGCACCGCGTGCTCGACGCCGCCGACGTAGAGGTCGACCGGCATCCAGTACTGCTCCGCCTCCTTCGACCAGGCGGCGCTCTTGTTCTTCGGATCGCAGAAGCGCAGGTAGTACCAGCACGAGCCGGCCCACTGCGGCATCGTGTTGGTTTCGCGGGTCGCCGGCTTTCCCGACCTCTTGTCGGTGGTCTTCAGCCACTCCTTCGCGCGCGCGAGCGGCGGCTGGCCGTCGGCGGTCGGCTTGTATTCGTCGATGGGCGGCAGGACGAGCGGCAGGTCCTCGTACGGGACGGGCGCGGTCGTGCCGTCGGCCAGATGGACGATGGGGAACGGCTCGCCCCAGTAGCGCTGCCGCGAGAAGAGCCAGTCGCGCAGCTTGTACTGCACCTTCTTCTTGCCGACGCCCAGCATCTCGAGCAGCGAGGCCATCTTCGCCTTCGCCTGCGGCGTCGGCAGGCCGTCGAGCAGGTCGCTGTTGGTGGCGACGCCGTCCTCGACGAACGGCGCCTTGCTCACGTCGCCGCCCTTCACGACCTCCACGATCGGCAGGTCGAACGCGCGCGCGAACTCGAAGTCGCGTTCGTCGTGTCCCGGCACCGCCATGATCGCGCCGCTGCCGTAGCCGGCGAGCACGTAGTCGGCGACCCAGATCGGGATCGGCTTCTTGGTGGCGGGATTGATCGCGAACGCGCCGGTGAAGACGCCCGTCTTCTCCTTCGCCTCGGCCATGCGGTCGCGCTCGGCCTTGCCCTTGGCGGCGGCGACGTAGGCGTCGACCTCGCGCTTGCGATCGGGCGTCGTGATCTTCGCGACGAGCGCATGCTCCGGAGCGAGCACGCAGTACGTCGCGCCGTACATCGTGTCGGGGCGCGTCGTGAAGATCGTGAAGGACGTCGCCGTCGGCTTCGAGGAGTCTTTCGCGTCGGCGACCGCGAACGTGACGTCGGCCCCCTCGCTGCGGCCGATCCAGTTGCGCTGCATCTCCTTCAGCGACTCGGGCCAGTCGAGCCCGTCGAGGTCGGCGATCAGCCGCTCCGCGTACGCGGTGATCTTCATCATCCACTGGCGCATGCTGCGCCGCTCGACCGGGTCGCCCGTCTCGACGTACTTGCCGTCCTGCACCTCTTCGTTGGCGAGCACGGTGCCGAGCGCGGGGCACCAGTTGACGGCGACCTCCGCCTGGTAGGCGAGCCCCTTCTCGTAGAGCTGGAGGAAGATCCACTGCGTCCAGCGGTAGTAGTCGGCGTCGGTGGTCGAGAGCTCGCGCTCCCAGTCGTAAGCAAATCCGAGCCGCTGCAGCTGCCGCTTGAAGTTGGCGATGTTGCGTTTGGTGATGACCGCCGGATGGATGTTCTCGCGCACCGCCGAGCGCTCGGCCGGCAGCCCGAACGCGTCCCACCCCATCGGATGCAGGACGTTGAACCCTTTCATCCGCATCCAGCGCGAGACGACGTCGGTCGCCGTGTAGCCCTTCGGGTGGCCGACGTGGAGGCCCGACCCGCTCGGGTAGGGGAACATGTCGAGCACGTAGTACTTGGGCTTGCCGGGCTCGACCTTCACGCTGAAGGTCTTCTTCTCGAGCCAATGCTGCTGCCACTTCGGCTCGATCGTCTGCGGGTCGTAGGGCATGGCGGGGTTCCGTGGGAGACGGCAAGCCCGCCATTCTGCGGACGCGGTCAGGCGGCGTCGAGTTCGTCGAAGTGGACGCGCCCGTCGGCCACGCGGGCGTAGACGAGGTGGACCGCGAGGGCGGGCCGCCGCTCGCGCAGGAGCGAGCGCGCCTTCCCGAGGTCTTCGCGCTGCCGCCGCGTCAGCGCCGCCGCGTCGAGGCCGGGGTGCTTGCGGCGGTAGTACGAGCAGCCCTCGTGCGCGACGAGCCAGATCGACTGCAGGTCGTGCGACGCGGCGAGCAGGTCGAACGACTCGTGGAAGACGCGCGCGTGGTCGAAGCTCGACGTCCACGGATCGACCGCGGCCGGCCCGCCGGGCAGCGCGAAGACGTCGGGCCGCTCGCTCACGCGCTCCAGCGCGAACTCCTCGAGGTGCGGGTGGTAGCGGCCGTCGGAGCAGCAGACGAGCAGCGTCTGGGGTCGCTCCGTCGACCAGGGCCGCGTGGACAGGTAAGGGGCGGGCGCGGCCGCATTCGGGACCGAGGGGGCACTCGCCATCGGACGTCCTCCGGTCTGCGCCTTCGGATCGTCGCCTCGTGGCCCTTCAACCGCGCGGGACGCCCCGGCGTTCAGGCGCCTGGCCAGAGCCCCATGAAGATCGCCGCCGTCGTGCCCGCGTAGATCAATCCGTCGAGCACGCCCTTCAGCGCGAAGCTCCCCGGCTTCCCTTCCCAGATCCAGCCCGGGATCGCCGAGCCGCCGTACACGATCGCCGCCGCGGCCAAGGCCTGGTGGAAGACGGCGTGGACGTTGCCGCCTTTCGGGACGAAGTGGCCGCAGAGGAAGGCGACGGACAGCGAGACGAGCAGCACGAAGCCGAGCCAGCGCGGCAGCGAGCGGCCCATGTTCGGCTTCTCCGGCAGCACGACGAGCGTGCCCCACGGCCCCTTCTCGAAGCGCGCCATCCCTTCCGGCGTCTTCACGTCGGCCGGCGTGCAGCCGGGGAACATGTACATGCCGGCGGCGAGCTTCTGCCCGCGCACCGCGTCGAGGAAGAGGTCCTCGTTGCTCACGCGCTTCCAGTCGGTCCGGTGGTAGGGCAGCACCATCCAGACGATCGCGCTCACGACGAAGACGGCGACCGCGGACACGAGGATCGGCAGCCACAGTTCACCGACAGGCACCATCGCGCTTCTCCATGGATTCCCAGGGCGGCGCAAGGTTGCCGATGCCCCCTCGCCGGCGCCAGCGAGCCCAGGCGTACCGCCCTTCGCGACGCCGCGTCGGCACACCGTTCGTCCTGGCGGCCGCCCGCTGCGCCCCGGCGCGAAGTCGAGGGCACGGCGAAACAACGAATCCGGAGCGCGGCATGTCCTCGATTCCGATCGGCTGGTCCCTGATCGCGGCGGGCCTCGTGAGCGGGACGCTCCTCGGCCTGCGCTTCCACGACGAAAAGTTTCTCGGCGGCTACGCGTCGTGGACGCGGCGGCTGCTGCGGCTCGGCCACGTCGCGTGCGTCGCGCTCGGCATGGCGAACCTCCTCCTCGCGGCGACGGTTCCGGCGGCGCCGTTCGCCGCGGCGCTCTGCCTCGCGCTCGGCGGCGTCGCGATGCCGCTCGCCTGCCTCGTCGTCGCGTTCCGGCCGCGCTGGCGGCCGCTCTTCGCGGCGCCGGTCGCGCTGCTGCTCGTCGGAGTGGTCGAGGTCCTCGTCGCCGTCGCCGCGGTCCGCCCCGGAGCGACGTCATGAAGATCGGCCTCCTCGCCATGAGCGGCATCCGGGCGCACGACGCCGAGCTGCTCCGTCTCGGCCTCACGCTGCCGGGCTTCGTCGAGCGCAGCCGCCAGGTCGCCGCGCTGCCGAGCCTCGGCCTGCTGCAGCTCGCCGCGTGCACGCCGCCCGGCCACGAGCTCCGCTACTTCGAGACGCCGACGTCGGACGAGATCCCGCGCGAGCTCTTCGAGTGCGACCTCGTCGCGATCAGCACGTTCAGCGCGCAGATCTTCGAGGCGTACGCCATCGCCGACCGATTGCGAGCGCGGGGTGTCCAGGTCGCGCTGGGCGGGCTGCACGTGAGCGTGCTCCCCGACGAAGCGGCCGCGCACGCCGACCACGTGGTCGTCGGCGAGGGCGAAGCGGCGTGGCCCGCCGTGGTCGCCGCCGCCGCGCGGCGCGCGGGGCCGACGCGCTTCTCCGCGCGCGACTTGGCGCCGGTCGACGTCGCCGCGCTGCCGACTCCGCGCTACGACCTCGCCGCCGGACGCCCCTACCAGCGCTACACGGTGCAGACGACGCGCGGCTGCCCGTGGCGCTGCGACTTCTGCGCGTCGACGGTGATGCTCGGCCGCCCCTACCGCAAGCGGCCGGTCGCCTGCGTGCTCCGCGACGTGCGCGCGATCCTCGCCGTCGCGCCGGGCGCCTTCCTCGAGTTCGCCGACGACAACACCTTCGTCGACAAGGAGTGGAGCAAGGAGCTCTGCCGCGCGCTCGCGCCGCTCGGCGTGAAGTGGTTCACCGAGACCGACGTCTCGGTCGCCGACGATCCCGAGCTGCTCGACCTGCTGGCGCGCGCGGGCTGCCGCCAGCTCCTGATCGGGCTCGAGAGCCCGGCCGCCGACGCGCTGCCCGGCGTCGAGATGCACGCGAACTGGAAGGCGGCGCGCGCGCCCGACTACGCCGCGGCGATCGACGCGATCCAGGCGCGCGGCGTCACGGTGAACGGCTGCTTCGTGCTCGGCCTCGACGCGCACGGCCCGGAGATCTTCGACGCGGTGCGCGACTTCGCGGAACGGACCGCGCTCTACGAGGTGCAGATCACGGTGATGACGGCGTTCCCCGGCACGCCGCTGCACGAACGGCTCGCGCGCGAGCGCCGCATCCTGCAGCCGGGGCGCTGGGACCTCTGCACGCTCTTCGACGTCAATCTCGAGCCGGCCGGCATGTCGCCCGAGGAGCTGCGCGCGGGGATGCGGCGCCTCAGCGTCGAGCTCTACTCGGCCGAGGCGAAGCGGCGCCGGCGCACGGCGTTCTTCCGCCGGCTCAATGCGTCGCGCCCGCGGGCGCGGCGGGCAGCTGCGACGAATACTCGGCCGCTCGCTGCGGTTGCCCGAGGGAATTGAAGAGCGTGACGAGCGAGGCGACGACGGAGGTCGTCTGCGGGTGGCGCGGCCCGCGCAGCGCGAGCAGCAGGCGGTGGGCTTCGAGCAGCTGCGGCTCCGCCGCGGCGAAGTCGCGCTGCGCGAGCTTCACGGCGCCGAGGTTGCCGAGCCAGACCGGGAAGCCGGCGTTCCCCGTGCCGTCGTGCGCGCGCGCCTGCGCGACCGCCTCGCCGATCCGCTCCTCGGCCGCCGCGAGCTCGCGCCGCCAGTAGTGCCAGACGCCGAGGTTGTTCAGGCTCCAGCCGAGCAGCGGATGGCCCTCGTCGAGACGGGAACGGCGGATCGCGAGCGCCTCCTGCAGGAGCGGCCCCGCCTCGTCGATGCGCTTGCGCTCGATCAGGAACCAGCCGAAGAGGTCGAGCGCCATCGCGAGGTCGGGGCTCGTCGCGCCGAGCAGCTCGCGCCGCAGCTCGACGCAGCGCCGGTACGCCTCCTCCGCCTCGGCGAATTCGCCGCGCGCGCGCGCGATCGCGGCGCGCTGCTGCAGCGTCGTCGCCACCTCGGGGCTGCGCTCGCCGAATCGCAGCGTCTGCCGCTCGAGGCTCGCGAGCGTCAGCTCGTCGGCCTCGTCGTCCTGGCCGCGCACGTGCAGGACCCAGGCGAGCGCGTTGCGGCTGCGCGCCGTCGCGCCGTGCTCCGCGCCGAGCACGCGCTCGCGCAGCGCGAGCGACTCCCGGGCGCGCGCCTCCGCCTCGTCGCGCCGGCCGACTTCGAGCTCCATCCAGGCGAGGTCGTGCGTCGCGCCGCCGAGCACCGCCTCGTCGACCGGCACGGCCTTGCGCAGCGCGGCGACCGTTTCGCGGCCGAGGCGCACCGCCTCGTCGTAGTGGCCGCGCAGGTAGGCGACCCACGCGAGGTGGGCGCGGAGCGCGACGGCGGAGCGGTGGTCGGGCCCGACCAGCTTCGCGTAGATCGCGAGCGCGGCGCGACCGTCGCTCTCCGAGGCGGCGAGGTCGCCGGCGTCGCGCGCGAGGCGTGCGAGACGGCCCCGCGTGAAGGCGGCGGTCATGGTCGTGCGCCCGTCGAGCAGCTCGCGCCGTGCGACGAGGCCCTGGTGGCTCTCCGCAGCCGCGGCGTACCCCTCCGCCTCGCAGATCAGCGCGGCGAGCTCGACCTCGTCGCCGTAGGTGACCGGGTCGTCGCCGCCGACCCGACGGCGGTCGATCGCGAGCGCCTCTTCGATGCAGGCGCGCGCCTCGTCGTAGCGCTCCAGACGCAGCAGCAGCCGCTCGAGCGCGCGCAGCGTCGCGGCAGTCGACGCGGCGTCGGCTTCGCCGCGCGCGCGCCGGATCTGCAGCGCCTCGCGCAGGTGCGCCTCGGCGTCGGCGAAACGCAGCCGGTCCATCTCGACCTGGCTCAGGTCGACCAGCGTGACGGCGACCGCCGCCGCGTCGCCGCGCGCGCGGCGCAGCGCGAGAGCGCGCGCGAGCCGCTGCTCCGCCGCCCCCATCTCCCCCTGGCCGTAGTGCACGCGCCCGAGCTCGTTCAGCGCGAGGTCCAGGGTCGGCGCGTCGTCGCGGCCGAGCCGCTCGAGCTGCGCCATCGCCTCCTCGATCTGCCGCTGCGCCTCGCCGTAGTCGGCGCGCTCGTAGGCGACGTCGGAGCTCTGGACGAGCAGCCGTGCGAGCGACTCGTCGCCATCGGGGTGGAGCTTGCGCGAGAGCGCGAGCGCCTGGTCGAACTGCGCCTGCGCGTCGTCGAGGCGGCCGAGCGTCCCGTAGAGCACGCCCATGGTCGCGCGCACCTCGGCTTCGACCGCCGGCTCCTCGCGCGGCCCGGCGTCGAGGCGGCGCACCGCGTCGTCGAGGACCTCGCGCACGGTCGGCGCCCGTTCGCGCGCGCGCTCGGGGTCGAGCGAGAGGAGCATCGACTCGACCATCTGGGTCACGCGCGCGCGCGTGCGCGCGTCGATTCGGGCGTGCTCCGCATCGCTGCGCGCACGCGCCCACGCGAAGGTCGAGACGATCGCGGCTCCGACCAGCACGACGAGCATCGCGGCGGCGAACGCGAAGCGGACGCGGTGGCGGCGCACCGCCTTCCGGAGCAGGTACCCGAGCCGCCCGCGCTGCGCGTCGACCGCCTCGCCGCGCAGCCAGCGCTCGAGGTCGGCGGCGAGCTCGCCGGCGGAGGCGTAACGCGGGTCGCGCTCCTTCGCGAGCGCGCGGCCGAGGATCGCGGCGAGGTCGGCGTCGACGCCTTTCGGCACGCGCGCCTCGACCTCGGTGATCGCGCGCACGACGTCGGGCAGCGCGCCGTCGGCCGGATGGGGCAGCGCGCCCGTCACCAATTCGAAGAGCACGACGCCGAGCGAGTAGACGTCGCTGCGCGCGTCGATCGCGTCGGCGGCGCCGCGCAGCTGCTCGGGCGACGCGTAGGCGAGCGTGCCGACGAACCAGCCCGGCCGCGTGACCGTCGCGGCCGCGGCGCTCGCGTCGACGCCCTTGGCCAGCCCGAAGTCGAGGACGCGCGGCTCGCCCGCCGGGTCGACGCGGACGTTTCCGGGCTTCAGGTCGCGGTGGACGACGCCGTGCTGGTGGGCGTAGTGCACGGCGCCGCAGATCTTGACGAAGAGGGCGACCGCGTCGCGGGCGGTCCAGCCCGCGGCGCGCCGCGCCTGCGCGAACTCGTCGAGCGCGACCCCCTCGACGAACTCCATGGCGAAGAAGTGGCGCCCGTCGCGCGCGCGGCCCTGGTCGAGCAGCGCGACGACGTTCACGTGGCGGAGCTTCAGGACGGTCTCGATCTCGCGGTCGAAACGGGCGACCTGCATCTCGCTCGCGAGCGCGCCGTCGAGGAGGAGCTTGAGCGCGACCTTGCGCCGCGTGGAGAGCTGGACCCCCTCGTAGACGATCCCCTGGCCGCCGCGCTGGAGCTCGGCGACCACGCGGTAGCCGTCGATCTCCGGCAGCGCGGGCGGCGAAGGAGGCGCAGGAGGCGCGGCCGGCGGCGTCGCGGGCGGAGCGAGGTCGGCCGCGACCAGCGCGCCGAGGCGCGCGACCAGCCGGTTGTCGGCCGCGATCTCGTCGGAGCGCTTGCGGCAGTCGGCGCAGGAATCGACGTGGAGGCGCAGCTCCGCCGACGCGGCGCGGCCGGCGGCGAGCTCCTCGAGCTCGGCGAGCTCCGGGCAGGGCATCAGCGTCCCCGCCTCACCAGTCGCGATCGAGGCGCGTGAGGATCTCGCGCAGCTTGACGACGGCGCGGTGCTTGGCGGCGTAGACGGCGTTGGGGGTCATCGAGAGCTCCGTGGCGACTTCGTCGGCGGAGCGACTTCCTGACGCGAGCAATTCGAGAGCGCGGATCGACTGCGGGTCGGTGCGACCGGCGCGCAGCTCCGCGAAGGCGGCGGCGAGCAGCGCACGCTGCCACTCCTCCTCGAAGAGGCGCTCGAGCTCCGGCTCGCTCGTGAGCGGCTCGAGGGCCGACTCGCCGCGCCTCTCGCGGCGCCGCTCGCGTGCGCGGCGGACGTCGGCGACGCGCCGCTGCGCGATCCCGAAGATCCACGAGCGCAGCCGGCCGCGCTCGCGGTCGTACTTGCCGGCGCGGTAGAGCTCGACGAACTGGGCGAGCGTCTCCTGCGCGACCTCCTCGGCGTCGTTGGGCGCGAGCCCGAGCCGGCTCGCGAAGGCGCGCAGGACCGGCCGGTAACGGCCGTCGAAGTCGCGCCACACCTCGTCGTTGCCCGCTTCGAGCAGGCCGGCGAGCAGCACCGTGTTGGTCTTCGGGAGCATGGCGACCCCGCGGTCCCGCGGCGACTTGCGGCGCGATCTTAGGGGGACGCCGGAATCCGCGTAAGGAACGCCCCGCCCGCGCGAATCCCCTCCGTTCCGCCCTTCTGGCAACGCGAGGAGTCGCCTCATGGTCCGCGTTCGCTGCCTGGTTCTTCCCTTCGCCGCGACGACGCTCGCGGCGCTCACGCTCCCCTCCGACCTCTTCGCCCAGGCCGGCGAGCAGGTGCAGTTCTCCCCGCCGTCGGGCTCGTCGACGCAGCGCTTCGGCCTCGCGCTCGCGATCGACGGCGACGAGATGGCGATCGGCGGCCCCTACAACGACACCGCCGCGGGCGATGCGGGGAGCGTCTGGGTCTGGCGCTGGGACGCGACGCTCGGCGCGTGGCAGATGGAGCAGCAGATCTTCGCGAGCGACGCGGAGAGCCTCGCCCACTTCGGCGCGTCGGTCGCGATCCGCGGCGACCTGCTGGTGGTCGGCTCGCCCCAGAAGAACACGACGCTCGGCAGCGACGGCGGGCAGGTCTACGTCTTCCGCTACGACGCGACGAACCACGTCTGGAACGAGGAGCAGCGGCTGGTGCAGAGCAGCGGCGCTCCGAGCGACGCCTTCGGGACGTCAGTCGCCGTGTCTGGCGACGTCCTGCTCGGCGGCGCGCCGATGTCCGACACGACGGCCGGCGGCAACTCCGGCTCCGCCTTCGTCTTCCGGTACCAGAACTCGACCGTGAAGTGGCTCGAGGAGACGCAGCTCATCGATCCCGACGGGGCCTCCAACGACCACGCCGGGACGTGCGTCGTCTGGGACGGCACGAGCGCCGCGGTCGCCTCGCCCGATTCGACGGAGAACGTGAAGGGCGACGCCGGCTCGATCGGCATCTGGAACGTGAGCGGCACGACCTGGACGCAGGTGCAGGAGCTCACCGCGACGACGCCGCAGACCTCGGCGCACTTCGGCGTGCGCGTGCGCCTCTACGGCGACCGCCTGAGCGCCACCGCGCCCGACGAGGACGAGAGTGCCGGCGTCACGAACTCGGGGGCCGTCCACCTCTTCCGCCTCGTGAGCGGCACCTTCGCCTTCGAGCAGCGCCTGACCGAGCCGGCGCCCGTCGCGGGCGCCCGCTTCGGCAGCGACGTCGCGACCTCGGACTGCCTCGTCGTCGTCGGCGCGATGCAGGACGACGTCTCGGGCAAGGTCGACTGCGGGGCGTCCCACCTCTTCCGCACCGCGAAGAAGGGCGGCGGCTGGATCTACGACCACCAGCTCTGCGCGAGCGACCGCGTCGCCAGCGACCGCCTCGGGGCACAGGTCGCGCTGCACGACGACCTCGTGATGGCGACGGCGGACGGCAAGAACACCGCGGCGGGCGCCGACTTCGGCGCCGTCTACGGCTACGCGCCGGCCGAGATGACGCTCACCATCGACCCGGAGCAGCCGGCGGCGGGCCAGCTGATCACCTTCTCGGCCTTCCGCGGCGATCCGGGCGCGCTCTGCCTCGTGACGGTCGAGGACGTCGGCGGGTCGCCGAACTTCATCCCGCTCCTGACCATTGGATTCGCCGCGGACCACGCGCTGACGTTCACCGCCAACGCCCCCAACCCGCTGCTCGGCATCTCGCTGGGCCTGCGCGCCTACAAGCAGAGCCCGCGCGGCGGGCTCACGGGGTCGGCGTTGGCGTACGTCGACGTGTGAGACGGGGGACCCGGGACCCGACGGGGGCGCCCCGTCGCGGCGAGCGGCCGCGGCGGGGCGTCTTCGTCTCGACGCGTCACGCGAGCAGCTCGGTCACGACGTTTCCGTAGACGTCGGTGAGGCGCCAGTCGCGGCCGGCGTGGCGGAAGGTGAGCTTCTCGTGGTCGAGGCCCATCAGGTGCAGGATCGTCGCGTGCAGGTCGTGGACGTGGACCTTGTCCTGCACCGCGTGCCAGCCGAACTCGTCGGTGGCGCCGTGGACGACGCCGCGCTTCACGCCGCCGCCCGCGAGCCACATGGTGAAGCCGAACGGGTGGTGCTCGCGGCCGTCGGTCCCCTCCGCGGTCGGCGTGCGGCCGAACTCGCCGCCCCACACGACGAGCGTGTCGTCGAGGAGCCCGCGCGCGTCGAGGTCGGCGAGCAGCCCTGCAGTCGGCAGATCCGTCGCGGCGCAGTTGTTCGCGAGCTCGGCGCGCAGGCTTCCGTGCTGGTCCCAGAGCTGGCAGCTCGCGCGGTGCTTGGTCTGCGTGTGGTACACCTGGACCATGCGCACTCCGCGCTCGACGAGGCGGCGCGCGAGCAGGCACTGCTGGCCGAACGTCTCCGTGATCGGATCGTCGAGGCCGTAGAGCTTGCGCGTCGCCGGGCTCTCTCCCGACAGATCGAACGCTTCGGGCGCGCGCGTCTGCATCCGGAACGCGAGCTCGAAGCTCGCGACGCGCGCCTCGAGACGGGCATCCGCCTCGTGCTTCGCCGCGTGCACGCGGTCGAGCTCGCGCAGCGCGTCGAGGTCGTCGCGCTGGCGCGCGGAGCTGCGCCGAGGGTTCGCGAGGTCGGCGATCGGATGAGCGAGGTCGGAGACGAGCGTCCCCTGGAAGGTCGCCGGCAGGAAGGCCGAGCCCCAGAGCGGCGCCCCTTGCGCCGGCTGCGCGGGCGAGAGCACGACGAAGCCGGGGAGATCGCGGTTCTCCGAGCCGAGCCCGTAGGTGAGCCACGAGCCGAGGCTCGGGCGGGAGAAGGCCTGCTCGCCGGTGTTCATCTGCAGGCAGGCGCCGTTGTGGTTGATGTTGTCGGCGACCATCGAGCGGATGACGCAGAGGTCGTCGGCGCGCCGCGCGAGATGCGGCAGCAGCTCGGACATCTCGATCCCCGCCTCGCCGTGCTTTTCGAACTTCCACGGCGACGGCAGCAGGTTGCCGGTTTTCGTGCGCATGAGCTTGGGCAGCTCGAACGGCGGCGGCTTGCCGGCTTCGGCGATCAGCCGCGGCTTGGGGTCGAACAGGTCGACGTGCGACGGCCCGCCCGACATGAAGAGGAAGATCACCCGCTTCGCGCGCGGCGCGAAGTGCGGCGGCTTGGGGGCGAGCGGGTCGGCGGCGTCGGGCGGCGCGGCGATCCCTTCGCCGGCGAACGCCTCCTCGCCGAGCAGCGCCGCGAGCGCGAGCAGGCCGAAGCCGTTCGCACAGCGCGTCAGCGCGTCGCGGCGCGAGATCCCCTGCGGTCGTCGTTCCATGCGTCTCGCCCTCACCCCGCCCCCGCCTTCAATCGACGAAGAAGAACTCGTTCGAGCAGAGCAGCACGTGGGCGAGCTCCTCCCACGCGTCCGCCTGGGCCCCCGCGCGCGCGAGCAGCCCGCCCGCGATCTCCCGCTCGCGCGCGTCGGGCTCGCGCGTGAAGAGGAGTTCGAAGATCCGTTCGATGCGCGTCGGGTCATCCGGCGCCTCGCGACGCACGCGCTCCGCGAGCGCCGCCGCGCGCGCCAGCACGAAGTCGTCGTTCATGAGCCAGAGCGCCTGCGGCGCGACGGTCGACTGCGTGCGCACGTCGACGATCGCGGTCGGGTCGGCGCCGTCGAAGAGCACGCGCCAGCCGGCGCGATCGCTGCGCACCGTCATCACGTAGAGCGTGCGCCGCTTCGTCAAAGGGTCGCGCGTCGCGGGGCCGCCCACCGTCGCGTCGAGCTCGCCGCTCGCCGCGAGCAGCGCGTCGCGCAGCTCCTCGGCATCGAGCCGCGCGCGCGGCATGCGGCCGAGCCAGCGGTCGTCGGGGTCGGCCGCGAGCGCTTCGGGCGAAGGCGCCGACGCCTGCTGCCAGGTGCTCGAGAGCAGGAGCATGCGGTGCAGCGCCTTCGTCGAGCCGCCCGCCTCGAGGAAGCGGCGCGCGAGCCAGTCGAGCAGCGCGGGGTGGCTCGGCGCCTCGCCCATCTTCCCGAAGTTGCCGGGCGTGCGGACGAGGCCGGCGCCGAAGTGGTGCTGCCAGAGGCGGTTGACCCAGACGCGCGGCGGCAGCGGATTCGCCGGATCGGCGAGCCACTCGGCGAGCGCGCGCCGGCCGCTGCCTTCGCCGACCGGAGCCTGCACGTCGCCGGCGAGGATCCGCGGGAAGCGACGCGGGACGACCGCGCCGAGGCGGTCGTAGCGGCCGCGCCCGTGGATCGCGACGTCGTGTACGCCCGCGTGCTCGCTGTTCGGGACGCCGCCCTCCTGTGCGCCGTTGGCGTAGATCAACGG
>DASRRB010000175.1:0-7242 GCA_035695985.1 Planctomycetota bacterium
GCGGACGGGATCGGCGCGGCCCCACGCGCCGACGTCGTCGGCGCGGCCCCACGCGCCGACGTCGTCGGCGCGGCCATCGTCAAGACGCTCGCGAAGCGCGAGATCCTCGTCGACTTCCGGCCCGGCGCCGGCATCCGCGTCTCGCCGCACTTCTACACCACCGACGACGAGCTCCTCGCCTGCCTCGACGCGATGGTGGAGATCGCGAAGACGCGCGCCTACGAATCGTCGGCGGGCGGCGCGAGCTACTGAGGTCCGGCCATGACGGAGATTCCCGAGCGCTTCAACCTCGCCGCGTGGCTGCTGGACGGCAACCTCGCCGCCCGGCCGGGCAAGGTCGCGCTCCGGACGGCAGCTCGTGACGTCACCTACGCGCAGCTCGGCGACGAGGCCGCGCGCGTGCAGGCGCTGCTGCGCGAGCTCGGCCACCTGCACGAGCAGCGCGTGCTCCTGATCGTGCCCGACGTCGCGGAGTTCGCGACGACGTGGCTCGGGACGCTGCTCGCCGGCGGCGTCTTCGCGATGGTGAACCCGCGCCTCTCCGCCGAGGAGTACGCCTACTACCTCGAGTACTCGCGCGCCCCGGTCGCCGTCGTGCACGCCGAGGCGATGGCGTCGTTCGCGGAGGCGGCGCGCGGCGCGCGCTTCCTCGAGAGCGTCGTCACGATCGGCATGGGCGGCGCCGATCCAGGGCTGAAGGTGCCGGCGGTCGCGTACGAGAAGGCGGTGCCCGCGACGAAGCCCGCGGCCGCGCCGTTCGACACGCACTCCTACGACCTCGCCGGCTGGCTCTTCACGTCGGGGACGTCGGGCAAGCCGAAGGCGGCGATGCACTACCACCGCGACTTCGCCTGGAACTCCCAGCGCTACGCGGGCGACGTGCTGCGCGTCGCCGAGAGCGACGTGACGATGGCGGTGAGCAAGCTCTTCTTCGGGTACGCGACCGGGATGAACCTGATGTTCCCGATGGCGGCCGGCGCGACGGCGGCGCTCTTCCCGGAGCCGAGCAAGCCGGAGGTCGTGGTCGCCAACGCCCGACGCTTCGGGCCGACGCTGCTCGCCGCGGTGCCCACCACGCTGAACGGGATCCTGCAGCTCCCCGACGCCGAGGTGAAGGAGGCCTTCGCCCGCTTGCGCGTCGTCGTCTCCGCCGGCGAGGCGCTGCCGCCGCAGCTCCTGACCGAGTTCCAGCGCCGCTTCGGCGTCGAGATCCTCGACGGGATCGGCTCGGCGGAGATGTTCCACATCTACATCTCGAACTATCCGGGCGAGGCGACGCCGGGCAGCCTCGGCCGGCTCGTGCCGGGCTACCGCGCGCAGGTGCGCGGCGCCGACGGGCGCGACGTCACCGACGGCGAGGTCGGGACGCTGCACGTCTCGGGCGAGTCGGCGGCGCTCGGTTACTTCCAGGACGGCAGGAAGTCGCGCGACACGTTCCACGGCGAGACGGTCGTGAGCGGCGACCTGTTCCGGCGCGACGCGCAGGGCCGCTTCTGGTACGAGGGGCGCGCCGACGACATGTTGAAGGTGGCCGGCTGCTGGGTCGCGCCGCGCGAGGTCGAGGAGTGCCTGCTCGCGCACGCCGCGGTGCGCGAGTGCTGCGTGGTCGGCGTCGAGGACGAGAACGGGCTGGTGATCCCTCTCGCCTACGTGGTGGCGAACGAGGGGCATGCCGGCGGGCCGGCGCTCGCGCGCACGCTGATCGACCACGCGAAGGCGAAGCTCGTCCACTACAAGGCGCCGCGCCGCGTCGAGTTCCTGGCGGCGCTGCCGCGCAACGACCGCGGCAAGATCGCGCGCGCCGAGGTGCGCAAGCTCGCCGGCGCCGCCGCGCCGCGGCCGAAGGCGGCGCAGCCGTGACGCGTCTCGCCGACCTGCCGTGGCCCGAGGCGGAGCGCGCGGCCGGCGGGCCGTTCCTGGCGCTGCTGCCGGTCGGGTCGACCGAGGCGCACGGCCCGCATCTCCCGCTCTCGACCGACACGCTGCTCGCCGAGGGGATGGCCGACGCGGCGGCGGCGCTGCTGCGCGCGCGCGGCCGGCGCGTGCTCGTCCTGCCGCCGTTGCCGTACGGCGTGACGGAGTGCGCCGGCGAGTTCTTCGGGACGCTCTCCGTCTCGGCGCGCACGGTCGAGTCGCTGGTCGTCGACGTCGCCGCGTCGTTGCGGGCCCGCGGCTGTGCGAGGCTCGGCCTCGTGAACGCGCACCTCGAGCCGGCCAACCGCCACGCGTTGCGCGCCGCGGCGCAGGCGGCGAGCGCGGCGGGGCTGCCGACGGTGCTGCCGGACGTCGTGCGGCGCGTCTACGCCGAGCGGCTCGGCGCGGAGTTCCGGAGCGGCGCGTGCCACGCCGGCGACTTCGAGGGCTCGCTCGTGCTCGCGCTGCGGCCGGAGCTGGTGCGCGAGGGGGTGCGCGTCGCGCTGCCGGAGAACCCGACGTCGCTCGGGGCGGCGCTCGCCGCCGGGAAGCAGAAGTTCAAGGAGGCCGGCGGGCCGCAGGCGTACTTCGGCGCGCCGGCCGCGGCGTCCGCGGAGACGGGGCGCGCGCTCCTGCGCGAGCTCGCGACGATCGTCGCCGACGAGATGGAGGGTCCCGCTTGAGCTCTCCACCGCCGGCCCGCTTCTCCGCGGACATCAAGGTCCGTTTCAGCGACGTCGACCGCGCCGGCATCGCCTACTACCCGCGGGTCATTCACTGGCTGCACGTCGCCTTCGAGGAGTTCTTCGAGCAGTTCTGCGGCGTGCCGTACGCGACGGTGCTCGAGAAGGAGAACCTCGGCTTCCCCGCCGTCGACCTGAAGACCGAGTTCGTCGCGCCGTGCCGGTTCGGCGAGGTCCTCACGGTGCAGGTGAGCCTCGCGAAGGTCGGCACGAGCTCGTCGGTCTTCCGCTACCGGATCGTCGGCAAGGGCGGCGACGAGCGCGTGCGCGCGCTCGTGACCGTCGTGTGCGTGCGACTCGACGTGCTCCAGTCGACGCCGCTGCCGGCGCGCTACCGCGAGAAGTTCCTGGCGCTGCTCGACCCTCCATCGGGCAAGGCGCCGTGAGCCGGCGCGACGGCGCGGCGGCGCGGCCGCGCGCCGGCGACGAGCTCCTGCGCGGCGGCGCCCTCGAGCGCGTCGCCTTCGACCCGCGCCGCGCCGCGGTCGAGCTGGTCGTCGCCGGCCGGCGCTGCGTCTTCGAGGAGGTGCGCGCCACGACGCTCCTCGCGCCGTGGGACGGGACGCCGGGCACCGTCGAGTGGCTGCGCGTCGTCGCCGCCGACGCGGAGACCCTCGCGCTCGAGCTGCGCGTGCAGTGGCGCGACGTGCCGCGCGTCTACCGGATGGTGTGCGGCGCTCTCCGGATCGCGCGCGCCGCGCCGCGGGACGGGACGGTCCGCGGCCGCGCGCTCAGACGTGCGACGCGGTCGACGACTGCAGCCAGAGCAGCCCGGCCGTCAGCAGCCCGCCGATGATGGCGAGCTTCCAGATCAGGCTCTTCGCGCGCCGCTCGGCCGCGTAGGAGTCGCTGTCGGACTGCGCGAGGTCGATGCCCTCGGCGGCGAGGAGGTCGTCGACCGACTTGGCCGGAGCCGGCGCGGCGCCCGTCTTCAGGATCGAGAGGCTCGCGCGCATCTCCTTCAGCGTCGAGCTGCAGGCTTCGCACGAGAAGACGTGGGAGAGGACCGCTTCGTCGGGCTGGTGCCCGGGGTCGCCCTCGGCCACGGCGAGCAGCACCTTGCCATCGGCGTGGACCTGCGCGGCGGCATCCGTCGTCGACATCGTGTGTCCCCGGACCTCGTGGTTCCCCACGGATCTTCGTTCGGGGCGCGCGTGCGACCTGAGCGGGGGGACCGCGGACGGGAAGGGATTTCGACTCGCGCGGCGCCGTGAGAGGGCGCGCCTCCGTCAGCTCTTGGTCTGGCCGCAGCTGCAACGGAAGAAGGTGACGGTGCGCCAGTAGCCGGGCTTCACGATCTTCGTCTCGTAGACCGGCTTGCCCTTGGCGTCGACGCCTACCTGCACCGTCTGCTTCTCCGGCGGCACCCACTCCTTCTGTGACTGCTTCACCCAGGTGTGGGTGTGGGCCGGCGCGGGCTTCCCGTCGCCCGTGCCGAAGGTCGTGCCGGAGACCGTGCCAGAGACCATGAATGGAGCGGGAGCGGCGGCCTGGACCGGAACGGCGATGGCGAATGCGACGACGGCGAGCGCGAACGCGACGCGCGGCATCGTCCGGAGCGGCGACCGGTGGAACATCATCGAAAGGAGTATCGGCAGCAATCGGGGGGTGTCAATCGACGACGGCGCCGGCGCAGGGTGGACGAACCGCGCCGGCGCGGGATGGACCCCCGGAAACGCGCGCGGGCGCCGGCCAGTCCCGGCACCCGCGCGCGCGGCGGTCAGCGGCGGAGCGTCTGGCCGCACGAGCAGGTCTCGACGCAGCGGACGCTCCAGTACCCGTCGCGCACGAGTACGCGGCGCACGATCGGACGGCGGCACGCGTCGTAGCCGACGACGCGCAGCTCGACGATCGGCTCGACCCAGACGCGTTCGTCGTGGCGGACGTAGACGTGTTGATGGACCGGCCGGCGGCAGCCGACGTCGAGCTCGAAGCGCGGCGTCGCGACGCGGAAGACCGGGAAGCGCGGGAAGAAGAAGGGGAAGCGCGGGCCGCAGCCGTCGTGCGCGACGGCGGGCGCGGCGAGCAGGCCGGCGACGGCGAGCGAGCGCAGGAGCGGGCGAACCATGGCGGTGTCTCCGTCGGAAGGGCGAGTCGGTCGGACTCGCGACGGAGTGCCCGCGTTGGCAACGCCCGTGCCCGGCACCCTCCGGGGCGACCCCGCGGCGGCGCCACGCACCGATGACGGCCGCGTTAGCGGCGCCGGCGAATCGGGGGCGCGGCCCGGCGCCGGATCAGCGGATGAGCTCGCGCCACGCCTGCGTCGCGGGAACGAGTTTCTCGTAGATCGACCAGCGGCTCGGACCGACCACGCGCGGCCGCTCGCCGCCGAGCCCGCCCGGCACGCCGACGACGAGCAGCAGGTCGAGCGCCGTGTCGTTCTGCGCGATGAGCTGGCGGTGGAACTGGACGTCGGGCGCCAGCAGCTGGATGCGCAGCGGTCCCTCCGGCAGCGCGACCAGCGTCCTCACCTGCTCGCGGCCGACGAGGCGCGGCACGAACTCGAGCGTGCCGAGGTCCTCGCGCCGCAGCCCCAGCACGCCGAAGCAGAGCGCGGTGTGATAGGCGGCGGCGTCGGGCCGCAGCGGGAGGTCGAGGTCGCGCAGGGCCGCCTCGATCGCGCCGGTGCGCGCACGGCCGGCCTCGGTCCTCCCCGCCTGCAGGAGGCCGCGGGCGAGCAGCGCCTCGCGCCAGTCGAGCGGATCCTTGGCGGGCGCGAGCGCCGCAAGCCGGTCGATCGCCTTCGTGTCGGCCCCGGCGTCGGCGAGCCCGAGCGCGATCGCGGCCGCCGCCTCGCGCGGATCGCCGTCGGCCGCGCCGCCGCCGGCCCAGGTCGCGGCCGACTTCACGAGCGCGTCGGTGTGCTGCGCGATCGCCTGCACCGCCGCCTCCTCGCGGCCGATCTGCCCGAGCGCGTCGGCGAGCTCGCGGTGCGCCGCCGCGAGCGCGCAGCGCAAGTGGTCGAGCGAGAGGCGCGGCGTCCCGGCCGGATGGGCGGAGGCCAGCGACTCGAGCGGCGCGCCGGCGACGCGGGCGCGCGCGTGCTCGAGGGCGCGCTCGAGCTGCGCCGCGAAGCCGCGCAGCGCGTCGCCCTCGTAGGTCCAGCGGTACCACCGGCACGCGCGCAGCACCGTGTAGCAGTCGCGCTCGATCTCGACGAGCGGCGGTGCCTCCGCGGTCGCGTCGCCGCGGACCGCGCCGTCCGGCGCCTGCGTCGAGAGCAGCCATCCGATCGTGGCGCGCTCGCGCCCGGGCGAATGGAAGAGCGTCCACTCGTCCTCGTAGAAGGCCGCGGCCGAGGCCGGCCCCTCGGGCGGGACGAACACGGGCACTTCGCCGCGCGGCCGGAAGTTCAGCAGGTTGGCGAGCGCCGAGATCCGCGACGCCAGGCCCGACGCGACGGTCGTCTCGCTCGGCTCGCAGGGAATGAGCGCCGCGTAGGCCGCCATGCCCGCCGACCACCCCTTCGCGCCCTGCAGCGCCGCCCGCGCGACCTCCTCGATCGGCGGGCCGCCCGGCGCCGTGCCGACGACGGCGCCGAACAGCGTGCACGCCTTCATCTGCGTCAACTCTCCCGGCTTCTTCGCGAACTCGACGCGCACGTCGAGCGCGACCGGGGCGTCGTCGCCGCCGACCACGTCGGCGTCGGGCGCCGCGATCCCGACGGCGCCGTCGTGGAGCAGGACGAGGTGCTCCTCGGGCTTGCGCACCACGCGCAGCGCCCCGCCGCGCGCCGGGAAGAGGCGGACGCGCCAGCGGAAGGAGAAGTCCTCCCTGCCCGACTGCGCGATCGAGAAGACGACCGCGCGCGCGCTCGACGCGACCGGATCGTTGGCGACGAACGGCGCGAACGCCGTCATGCGCGTCGTGTACTGCGCGAAGCGCGCGTCCTCGAGCTGGACCGACGCGACGGGGAAGAGCGGCGCCGGCGTCCGCTTCTCGAGACGGCGCACCGGCGTCTCCTTGCCCGACGCCTCGACGAAGGAGACCTCGACCTGAGCGGCGAGGCGCCAGGAGCCGTCGGGCTGCAGGAAGGCCACGCGGTCGAGCAGCGTCCCCGACTTGGAGAGCGACACGAAGGCGGAGAGGTTCCCCGCGCGCGCCGACAGGTCGTTCGCGATCGCCATCGATCGCAAGATCTGGGACGGCGCCGGCGAGAGCAGCAGCGCCGGCCCCGCCTCGAAGCCGCGCCCGGCGCGCTCGCCCTTGAACGTGACGACGAGCTTGTTGTCACCGGTGACGAGGTCGGCGGAGTCGACGTCGAAGCGCGGGCCGGCGCGCAGCTCGGCCTGGTCGGCGCAGGCGTCGACGATGCGCGTGAGGGCGTGTCCGTTCAGTGCGGCGTCGAGGTCGAGCCCCGGCCCGCCGAGGCAGAGCAGCCAGTGGCCGCCCTCCGGCGCGCCGTCGACCCGGAAGGTCGCGCGCGCGCGCTTCCATGCCACGTCGCCGTCCGAATTGCCGACGGAGATGGCGCGGAACGAATCGCCGCTCGCCTCGGCGGACGCCTCGAACGGCCCGATCGCGCGCTGGACCTCGCCGGCGCCCGCGGCGAGAGGCACGGCGAAGAGGAAAGAGGCGAGGCTCG
>DASRRB010000176.1:0-6260 GCA_035695985.1 Planctomycetota bacterium
CCGGGCGCGCCGAGGTCGCGGAGCAGTCGGCGGCGCGCGACCGCGAGCTCGGCCTGGCGCGTCTCGCGTTCGAGCTCGAGCTCGAGCCGCTGCGCCTCGAGCGAGAGGACGTCGAGGCGCACCCCCTCGCCGACGTCGAGCTTCGCGCGCGCCGTCGTGAGCAGCTTCTCGAAGAAGCGCAGCCGCTCCGAGAGCAGCTCGTCGCGGCGCGCGAGCGCCTGCACGTCGGCGAAATCGACGCGCACCGTCGCCACCACCTCGAGCGCGTGCGCGACGACGTCGTGCGCCGCCGCCTCGAGCCGCGCATCGGCCGCGCCTGCGTGGTCGCGCCGCGTGAGCAGCGCGAGGAGCTCGGCCGTGAGGCCCACGTCGATCTGCGGCTGCCCGCCGCCTTCGACGAAGCGGAACGCGACGTCGACCACGGGATTCGGCAGCCGCCGCGCTTGCTCGGCCGCCGCGAGTGCCGCCCGCCCGCGCGCCAGCGCCGCCTGCACCTGCGGGCTCTTCGTCAGCGCTCGACGCACCGCGTCGGCGAGCGCGAGCGGCGAGGGGATCGGCTCTCCGTCGTCGACGAGCAGCGCCTCCTCGTGAAACGGCAGCTCTCCGTCGAGCGCGCCGACTTCCGCCGCGCGGCGCTGCGGCGCGACGTCGGGCGGCGGCCCGACGCAGCCGAGCAGAGCGCAGGCGACCAGCGGCGCGGCGCGACGAATCGACGCCGAGGAGGATCGAAGGGATCGCAGGCGATCGGCGAGCACGGACATGACGGACCCTCGGCCGAGCGGAAGGCGGAGTGCGAGCCGGAACGGACCGGCTGGCGCCGACGGAATGGAACGAGGCCGCGCGTTCGCGCTGCAGCCCCGGAGCTACGCCAAGGCGCCGCTCAAATCCGCAGGACGACCGACGAGGGGACGACGAGCACGCGGTGCGTGCACCACCGCGGGATGACGCGCGACGGAGCGCAGACTTCGCGCGCACTCGCGAACGGCAGCACCGCGACGGACGGCAGCGCCGCGTCGCGGAACTTCGCCGAGAGCTGGACGGCCTTCCCGGGCCGCGCCTCTTCCGAGAACGACGCGATCACGGTGTCCTTGCACGGATGCGACAGCGCATCGCCGTCGGGAGCGACCGGCGGCGCCTCGTGCTCGTGGCCGCCGCACGCCGTCGACGACGCCGACGACCGCGCGACCAGCTCGATCTGGACGCACCCGTCCGGCTCCTCGCAACGGATCAGCAGCGCCCCGCCCGCCAACGACGACACCGTCGCCGCAAGCAGGCTGAGCCCGAAGCCGAGGAGACGCGCGAACCGCGATCGAATCACCGTGGACACACCTCTTCGGGCGAGGGTACCGGAGACCGGACCCCGCCGGCAATTCCACGGGTCCTCGTCGACGCGAAGATCGAGCGTCCTGAAGGAAGTCCCGCAGCGCGAGGGCGCGCGGTCGCTCGAACGCTTCAACGATCGATCAAGCCGTCGATCGCCTCGGCCAGTTCTCGCAAGTTCGAAGCGAGGTCGCCCTCCAGCACCCGACCCTCGTCCCAGTTCGGGTCGGCCGCCTCGGTCTCGTGGAGGCCGATGACGCGCGGATAGTCGACCATCAGCGAGTGCAGCCGTCCGCCGTACTCGAGGAGATGCAGCGACTTTCCGCAGCCGCCGTGTGCTTGGTAATCCGTGAGCGACCAGAACGGCTTGATGCCGTCGGTCCTCGCGGAGTCCGGGAGCAGGGCGACGTCGATCGAGCTCCCGAGTTTCTTCTGGGCCTTGTCCGGGCGAATGGCCAATCGAACGGCGCCGCGCGCGAGAACGTCGGGCGCGTTCACGAGTCGAGACGTCGGGAACGGCGCTTCGAATCCCAGTGTTCGCGAGTCCCCCGACGAATCGACGAATCTCTCGATGGCCGCGCGGCAGAGCGATCCGTCCTCCGCTCGATACTCGATCCATCGGCGCTTGGCGGGCGACTTGGGTTCCCGGTACTTCGAGGAGTCCTGGATCGGCTTGGCCTTCTTGACCACGCCGAGCCCGAAGGCGACGAACGCGTCGGCCGTCGCATCGCCATTCAGCAGCCCGGACAGCGTCGCGTCGATCGCAGGGTCGTGATCGAGCGTCGTGAGCGTTTCCATCGTCGCCGTCGTCAGATCCGGCAGGTCGGGCGGCGGCCTCGTCGCGATCGGCGCATCGGATTCGGATCGAACGTCCTGCGTCGCGACGCTCGCACGGGTCGCCTCGACCGGAACGATGCTCCCGCTTCCGACGGATGAGGCCGGCGCGAGGGACGTCGAGGCCGTGTCGAGCTTCGACGGCGTGGGACGCGAGACGATCTCGTACCCCGCCCACGAGGTCGCGACGACGACCGCAGCGGCGACGGCGAGAAGGACCTTCGAGCTCAGGGTCATCGCACTGACTCCAACGACCGTCGCCGTGGCGGTTGCCGAGGATGCGAGCGTGAAAGGCGCCGCGACCGGATCGAACAACGGCGTGAGCGCGCGCAGGCCTTCGATGCGCCGACCGGAGCGCGCATCGACCGCGAGCGACGCGAGCCTCTCCCGCAACATCGCATGCCCGCGCTTCAAACGCGTTCGCACCGTCTCGACCGGCTCGCCGCGCACCGCCGCGATCCGCGCCGGCGGCACGTCGTCGAACCACCGCATCAGCACCGTCGAGCGATACGGCTCCGGCAGCGCGAGCACCGCGTCGACGACCGCGCGCGACGCCTGTGCCCGCTCGACGATCTCGACCGTCGAGTCGAGGCGCTCCGGCTGCGCCGCCGACAATTCCCGTCGCGCGCGCCGCTCCTTCGTCCGCCGGCCGTGGCTCGCGACGCTGCGCAGGACCGCCGCGAACCACGCCTTCGTCCGCGACACTTCGCGCGGCCCGCTCCGCAGCGCCGCGGCGTAGGCGTCTTGCGCCGCGTCGTCCGCCGCTTCGGGGTCGCAGAGCAACTGGCCCGCGAGCCGCCGCACCCACGCGGCGTGCTCGAGGAGGCGCTCGGCATCGAGAGGGGGCGACGGGTTCATGAATTCGCGTCCGATGGATCTGGCGGGCAGACGTCCCCTTCAAGAGCCCGCGACCGCCCGCGCCGGTTCACGCGCGCGGACCTCTTTCCCTACGCTGCGCGGGTGACCGATTCTCCCGTCGCCGCGGTGCGCGCGCTCCTTCCTTGGTGGGCCCCGTGGGGCAATCTGCTGCTCTGCGTGCCGGTCGGCGCGGTCGCGTCGACGCTCGCGGCGTGGGTGGCGTGGGTGATCGCGACGGGGCCGCTGCGCAAGGCGCTGCGCGCGGGGGCGCTCGACCCGCAAGAGCGTGCGCGACTCGAGCATCCCTATCACCGCTCGGTCGTCCCGGTCCGGATCGGGTCGGGCCTGCTGTTCGGGACGACGTCGCTCCTGTTCGTGAACGAACTCTCGCGCGTGCCGGCGGCCCTTCTCTTCGTGGTCGTCGCGGCCGCGTCGTGGTGGGCCCCCTCGCTCGTGCTGCGCCGGCGGCGCGACCCGGCGAAGCCGCGCGCGACGTGGAAGCAGAGGGCCCGCGTCGTCGCGCTCCTGCTGTTCCTCTATCTCCGGCTGCCGCTGACAGTCGCGATGTGCGCCGCGATCGGATTCGAGCTCGACGCGACCGCGTGGATCGCGATCGCCGTGGGCGGGCTCGCGTTCGTCGTGCACTGGACGCTCGGCATCGGCTTCCTGCTGCGTGCACTGCGCATCGTGCGGCCGGCGTCGGAGCGGCTGCGCGCCGCCGTCGCTCTCGCGGCGGAGCGCTGCAAGACGCGCGTGCCCGCAGCCTTCGAGCTCGACGCGCCGCTGGCGGCCGCCTTCGCCCTGCCGGCGTCGCGCTGCGTCGTCGTGACGACGCGCACGCTCGAATTCCTCGACGAGCGCGAGCTCGCCTCGATCTGCACGCACGAAGTCGCCCACCTGACCGAGGGGCGGCTCGCCGGCGTGGGCCGCAACGCGATCGACCTCCTCTTGCTCTCGATCGCCTTCTTCCGGCCGATCGTCCTTGGGATCGGCCTGCTGCCCGCGGCGGGGCTCGTCCTCGCCGCCTACGTCGTGGCGCTCGTCGTCGGCCGCTTCACCGTTGCGCGCGGCGAGGCGCGCGCCGACGCGATCGCGCACGCGGCCGAAAGCGACGGAGTCGTCTACCTCGCCGCGCTCGAGAAGCTCCATCACGAGGCCGGCCACCCGCTCGCGATGACGAAGCACGTCCACGGCCGGCGCGGCTTCCTGCGGATGGTCTTCGGACGCGGTGGCGTGCACGGCAGCTTCGCGGAGCGCGCCGCGGCGCTCGGCGCCGAACCGCCGCGCGACGCGCGGCCGCCGTCGCGCTGGCGCGGGCTCGTCGCCCGCCTCGCCGGTGTCGGCGTCCTCGCGGCGACCACCGCGACGCTCCTCGTCGTGAACTTCTCGAACTTCGGCTGGCCGCTCCACGGCGACGTCGGCGATCCCGTGACCTACCTCGCATTCGGCGGCGACCTCTCCGCAGGGCTCGTCTCGTACGCGCCCGAGCTCGTGCGCCAGGGACGGCGCGACGACGCCGTGCGCGCGCTGCAGATCGCGCGCGGGCTCCCCCGCTCCGATCCGTTCCGCCTGTTCGTGATCGCGGAGCGCCTTGCCGAGCTCGATCAGCTCGACGACGCGCGCAGCGCGCTCGAGGCGGCGCGCGCCACATTCCCGCGCAGTGCCGAGAGCGATGCCGAGTTCGACGAGCTCGAACCGGGCTGGTCGGCGCGGATCACGGCGCTCGAGACCCGGCTCGGCGCCGCCGGCCGCTGACTGGACGTCCGTCCGCGCCGTCTCACTCCGGAATGTCCACGTCGTCGTGCAGCCCGACGGAGGCGAACTCGAGTGCTCCCCCCTCGACGCCCTGGAGCACCCACCAGTGCAGCCGGCCGGCCGACGGCGCGTTGACCTTGAGCGCGCAACGCCACGCCTGCGCGCCGTCGCGCGCGCGCACGCGGTTGGGGGCGCCGCGCGAGCCGCTGCGAAGCGGATGGGCATGGAGTCCCGGGATCTCGTGCGCCCGTCCGGCCGCGACGTGGGCGCAGATCTCGACGATGCGCGCCACGTCCACCGTTTCGAGCGCCTTCACCGAGTCGAGGAACTTCGGGCCGACACGCAACATCTTCAGCGGGAACTGCCGCGCGTCCGCCGGCGGGTAGAGCGCGGCGTACGCCTCGCACACCGCGGCGAGGAAGCGCGCCGGCGAGGACGTCGGGTCGTCCGCCGGTGCGCTCGCCGCCGACGCTCCGGCCGAACGCAGCCGCTTGCGCAGCTCCTGTACTTCGAGCCGGACCTTCTTCAACTCGTCATGGAGCTTCTCGGCCCGCTGCAGGAGCTCCTCGCGATCGCGCGCGAGGTCGCGGCACTCCCGCTCGAGCTCGACTTCCCGCGGCGAACCCTGCTCGGCGGGAGGGAGCGACGGCGACCCGTCCGCGACGAGGGCCGGAACGGGCTCCCGCTCCGGCTCCGGGAGCCCGAGGATCGAACGGATCCGCGCGATGACGCGCGCGACGTCCTCGGGCATGAACACCATCAGCAGCGGATGGACGAAGGGGTCGGCGCCGGGCGCGAGGCCGGGCATCCAGACGCGCACCGCTCCGCCGTAGACGCCGAGGCGCTCCGGCAACTCGGCGGTGAGGCGCCAGGTCACGACGCCGGTCGGGATCACGACGACGCGCGCCTTCCCGGCCAGTTCCTGCGCGAGCCGCGCGGGAGGGATCAGCGGCTCCGGTTCCCCCGAACGCGTCGTGAGCGCGACGACCGCTTCGGTCCGTCCGGGATCGAAGAGTTCATGGCGGACGAACGCTTCGACCTCCTCCACCCCGAGTATTCGCGGATCTTTCGTGGTCATCGCGGATCACCACGCAACGCGGGGTCATCGACTCGACGGTGCCGATCCGATTGCTCCGCTCCCCGGCCACCCCTGCGGCAGCACCATCTCCGCGCTCCGCGGCGGGACGTATTCCGGGAGGTCCTCGTCGGTGTTGGCGACGTAGACCCACCAATTGTTGTAGCCCTCGCGTGTCGCGCCGGGGCCCTTCGGCAGGTGCTCGAGGTACCACTTCACGTAACCGAACTGGTTGTTGCCCCATTCGTCGGAGCCGACGAGGCGCGGCTCGCCGCGCAGGTCGGGGTAGTTGGACCACTGGTCGGCCCACGAGAGGACGCGCCGCTTGTTGTCGTAGTCGTAACCCTCCTGGCCGTTCGGCGGGACGTGGCAGCTGCCGACCATCGAAGGCTCGCCGGGGAAGTCGTTCTCGATCCGG
>DASRRB010000177.1:0-1642 GCA_035695985.1 Planctomycetota bacterium
GCCTTCGACCTCACTTCGCTCGGCATCTACAGCGCCGCGATCTCGATGGCGACGCTGCTCCCCGAGATGATCCGCGACCTCGCGAGCCGGGTCCTCTTCCCTCTCTTCGCCCGCTGGTCCGTGGACGACCGGGAGGTCCTCCGGCGGCGCATCCTCCGGACGCGGATCGTCTTCGCCGTGACCACCACGGTGCCGATGATCGTCCTCGCTCTCGGCGGCACCTGGATCGTCCACCTGCTCATCCGCAACCAGGAATACTGGGAAGCGGGGCCATGGCTGCGCATCCTCGCGGCCGGCGGCATCGGCGCCTGCACCGTCGCCACCATGGAGCCGGCGCTCCTCGCGCTCGGTGACTCCTTCCGCCACATGTGCTGGCAATTGGGCCGATTCGCGATCACGCTCGGCTGCGCCCTGCTCGGGCTCTGGCTCGACGGCTCGCACGGGTTCGTGGTCGGGATGGCGTGGTCGAACCTCGCCGTCGTCCCGCTGCTGGCGCTGCTGGTCCGGGCGCACGGGCTGCTGACGCCGTGGCTCGACGTCATCTCCGTCTCGCTCTCCGCGGCGCTCTTGCTCCTGCTGCAATGACGATGGAACGCGCCGCCCGCGAAGTCAGCGAGCGCCTCGGTTTCGTCGTGATCGGCCGCAACGAGGCGGCGCACCTCCCCGCCTGCTTCGCGGCGCTGCCGGCCGCGGGTCGGCCGCTCGTCTACGTCGACAGCGAGTCGCGCGACGACAGCGTCGCGATCGCGGAGCGCGCCGGCGCGACGGTGGTCCGCCTCGACCGCGCGCGCCCGCTCACCGCGGCGCGCTCGCGCAACGCCGGAGCTGCACGGCTGCTCGAGCTCGACCCCGCGGTCACGGCGATCCAGTTCGTGGACGGCGACTGCGAGCTGGTCGCGGGATTCGTCGACGCGGCGGCGCACGAGCTCTTCGGCGACGCGCGGCTCGGCGGCGTCTGCGGGCGCCTCCTCGAGCGGCACCCCGACGCCTCGCCCTACAACAAGATGTGCGCGCTCGACTGGCGCATGCAAGGGACGGGCGACGGCGGCTACAGCGGGATCATGCTGGTGCGCGTCGCGGCGTTCCGCGCAGTCGGCGGCTTTCTCGAAGAGTTGATCGCCGGCGAGGACCCCGACTTCGCGTTCCGCCTCGCGCAGTCGAACTGGACCACGCGTCGCATCGGCCACGACATGGCGCGCCACGACGCCGCGCTCGCGAGCTTCGGACCGTGGTGGCGGCGGACCGTCCGCACCGGCCACTCCGACGCCGAACTCGCCTGGCGCCACCGGGGCTTCCCGGGCAGCGACCGCCAGCGGGAAGTCGCCTCGACGCTGCTCTGGGGCGCCGGCCTGCCGCTCGCGATCGTCCTCGCCGCGGCGCTCGCCTCGCCCGGGTGGCTCGCGGCGCTCGCGCTCTACCCCCTGTTGTGGTTGCGCATCCTCCTGCGGGAGGGGGCGGCGGCGGGCGGCGGCGCCGACGCGCGCCTCTACGCCACGGCGTGCGTCGTCGCGAAGTTCGCGCAGGCGCTCGGCGTGCTGCGCTTCGCGCTCGGGCTCGCGCGCCTGCTGCCGCGGCGCGGCCTCATCGAGTAGTCAGCGGACGCCACCGCGCGTGAAGAGCCGCCGCAGCCGCGCGTGCTGCC
>DASRRB010000178.1:0-9445 GCA_035695985.1 Planctomycetota bacterium
CAAGGAGAGCTGGTACCTCGGCACCGCCGACGCCGTCACCCAGAACCTCGACACGATCGAGGCGGAGAGGAAGCAGCGCGTCCTGATCCTCTCGGGCGACCACATCTACAAGATGGACTACGGGCGGATGCTGGAGGACCACGTCCGCAACCGCGCCGACGTGACGGTCGGCGTGATCCCCGTCCCGATCGACGAGGCGCGCCGCTTCGGCGTGATCGCGACCGCGTCCGACGGGCGCGTCGCCGGCTTCGACGAGAAGCCGGCCGAGCCCCGGCCGATCCCCGACCGCCCCGGCTGGGTGCTCGCCTCGATGGGCATCTACCTCTTCGAGTGGAAGGCCCTCGACGAACTGCTGCGCGCCGACGGGGCGCGTCCCGGCTCGACGCACGACTTCGGCAAGGACGTGATCCCGAGCGCGATCCAGTCGCACCGCGTCTTCGTGCACCGCTTCGTCGACGAGAACGCCGCCGACGGCGGCGCTTCCGGCAAGGAGCCCTACTGGCGCGACATCGGGACGATCGAGTCGTTCTACGAGGCGAACCTCGACCTCTGCCGCGTCGACCCGCAGTTCAACCTCTACGACCAGCACTGGCCGATCTTCACGCTGCAGCACAACGAGCCGCCGGCCAAGACGGTCTTCGCCGACGAGCTCGGCAGCCACGCGAACGCGCGCCGCGCCGAGGTGCTCGACTCGATCGTCTGCCCCGGCGTGATCGTGTCGGGCGGACGCGTCGAGCGCTCCGTCCTCTCGTACCGCGTGCGCGTCGAGGAGCACGCCGTCGTCGAGGACTCGATCCTGCACGCGGGCGTCGTGATCGGCCCGGGCGCCCGCGTCCGCCGCGCGATCGTCGACAAGTGGACCGTGGTGCCGGGCGGCGAGAGCATCGGTTTCGACGCCGAGCGCGACCGCGCGCGCTTCACCGTCTCCCCGGGCGGGATCTGCGTGGTGCCGATGCGCTTCCCGTTCGGGAGCTGAGCGCGCGGCCCGAAAACGATCAGGGGCCGCCCTTGCCCTGGCGGCCCCTGTCCGCTGCACCCTTGCGGGCGCAGTCCTGTTCTCTCGGGCGTCCCGTTCCAGAGTCTTGCCGGTACCCAGGTTCGAGTCGCGGCCGGCCGCTGCCAGCCGCTTCACCGCTGGCAACACGGGTGCCGCGGTGTCCCATCGAGCAGCACGTTTGTCCCACTGGAAAACCCGAACGCCCAACTCGTTTCATGGACACGGCTTGCGTCGAATCGACCGACCATCGATCGGGCACATCGAGAGTTGCGGTGGAGACCCGTCGCCCCAAACCGCCACGACGGGGACGATTCGCCCCAATCAGCCCGATTCGGGCCGGGGCGTTTCGTCTCCCTCGCCCTCTTCGGGTGCGCCGCGCGCCATGCCGTACTCGATCAGCTTGCGGTAGAGCGTGCGCCGGTTGATGCCGAGCACGTCGGCGGTGCGGCCACGATGGCCGCCGCAGTCGCGCAGGATCGAGAGGATGTGCTGCTTCTCGAGGTCGTCGAGCGTGAGCGGCGCCGGGGGCGCGCCGCCCGCCTCGACCGCCTTCTTGCGCAGCTCGCCCGGCAGGTCCTCGATCAGCACCTGCGGAGTCACGCAGAGGATGGCCGCGTGCTCGACGGCGTTCTCGAGCTCGCGAATGTTGCCCGGCCAGTGGTGGCCCTGCAGCGCCGCGAGCGCCTCCTTGGAGAAGCCCTCGAACTTCTTCCCGAAGCGGCGCGAGCAGTTGTCGAGGAAGTGGCCGGCGAGGAGCGCGAGGTCCTCCATGCGGTCGCGCAGCGGCGGCAGCTCGAGGCTGAGCACGTTCAGCCGGTAGAAGAAGTCCTGGCGGAAGCTGCCGCGCTCGACCGCCTTCTTCAGGTCGGCGTTGGTGGCGGCGACGATGCGGACGTCGACCTTGCGCACCTTGCGCTCGCCGAGGCGCAGGAGCTCGCCCGTCTCGAGCACGCGCAGCAGCCGCGACTGCATGCCCGGCGAGATGTTCCCGATCTCGTCGAGGAAGAGCGTGCCGCGGTCGGCCGCCTCGAAGAGGCCCTGCGTCGGCTTGTCCGCGCCCGTGAACGCGCCCTTCGCGTAGCCGAACAGCTCGCTCTCGAGCAGCGTGTCGGGCAGGGCGCCGCAGTTGATGGGGATGAACGACTCGGCCGCGCGCGGGCTGCGCCGGTGGATCTCCCGCGCGATCAGCTCCTTGCCCGTCCCCGTCTCGCCCAGGATCAGCACCGTCGAGTTGGTCGGCGCGACGCGGTCGAGGAGCTGCAGCGAGCGCAGGAACACCGCCGCCTTGCCGATCAGCTGTGGGCCGGGCGAGAGGTGGGCGACGCGCCGCTCGAGCTTGCCCTGCTTGTCGCGCAGCGCCTTCTTCTCGAGCGCGCGCTTGACGGTGAGCCGCACCTCGTCGAGGTCGAAGGGCTTGGCGAGGTAGTCCTCGGCGCCGCGCTTCACCGCGTCGACCGCCGACTGGAGGCTCGCGAAGCCGGTGATGACGATCACCTCGGTCTCGGGGCTGTCGACCTTGATCCGCTGCAGGAGCTCGAGGCCGTCCATGCCGGGCATGCGGACGTCGGTGCAGACGAGGTCGTAGAGCTCGTCCCGGATCCCCGCCAGCGCGGACTGGGCGTCGGGCCGCTCGTCGACCTCGTAGCCCTCCTCCCGCAGGATCTCCGCGAGCCCGGACCGGATCGCCTCTTCGTCGTCGACCACGAGAATGCGCGGCATGTCTTCCCTTTTTCATTCCTCGACGCGTTCGAGGCGGCCGGCCTGCGACTTCGCCGGCTGGGACGTTTCGCCCTCGACGGGGAGCTCGAACTCGAAGCGCGCCCCTCCCTCGGGCCGGTTTCCGGCAAAGATCGCTCCGTGGTGCTCCTTCAGGATGCCCCATGAGACGGAGAGTCCGAGTCCGGTCCCCTCGCCCGGCGCCTTGGTCGTGAAGAACGGCTCGAACATCTTCGGCAGCGCTTCGGGCGGGATGCCCGGCCCGGTGTCCTCGACGCTCACGAGGACGGCGCGGCCCGCGGTGGGGAGGCGGCTCGTCGGCGTCGCGACCACGCGCAGGGTGATCGTGCCCTTGTGGTCGATCGCCTGGATCGCGTTCAGGAGCAGGTTCAGCAGCACCTGGCTGATCTGCTGGCCGTTGCCGTTCACTCGCGGCAGGTCGGCCGCGACCTCCTCCTGGATCGCGATCTCCGAGTTGCGCGCGCGGTCCGCGACGAGCGAGCAGGTGTTGCGGACCACCTCGGCGAGGTCGACCGGCGCGTAGCGCGTCGGCGCGGCGCGCGCGAAGTCGAGCAGGTTGCGCGTGATCGCCGCGACGCGCCGGGTCTGCTCGACGATCTTCTCCATCTTCTCGACGTCGATCTCGCCCTTCTTCGCCTTCTCGAGCGCGCGCTGCGCGAAGAGGTTGATGATGCCCAGCGGGTTGTTGATCTCGTGGGCGACGCCGGCGGCGAGCGCGCCGACCGAGGAGAGGCGCTCCGCCTTGATCAGGCGCGCCTCCATCACCTTGCGGTCGGCGACGTCGCGCAGGATCGCCCGCACGCCGACCGGCGCACCGCCGTCGAGGACCGGCGTGGCCGAGATCTCGACGGGAAGCCGGTTCGCCCCGATCGCGAGCGCCGACTCGAACGCCTGCAGCGCGTGACCGGCGAGCACGTGGTCGAAGGCGCGCCGCGTCACGTCGCGCGCGTCGGCCGCCACGAACTCGAAGAAGTCGCGCCCCTGGATCGCGTCGGCCGCGATCCCGAGCAGCGCCGTCTCGCGCCGGTTGGCCGAGACGATGCGCCCCTTCGCGTCGGTCACCTGGATCAGGTCGGAGGCGTTCTCGACGATGTCGGAGTAGCGCCGCTCCGATTCGCCGAGGCTCGCGTGCGCCCGGCGCAGGTCGTCGAGCGCGCGCTGCAGCTGCTCGGTCCTCTCCGCGATGGTCGTCTCCATGCCCTGGTAGAGCGACTTGAGCTGCGCGGCCATCGCGTTGAACTCGCGCGCGAGCTCCTCCGCCTCGTCGCCGGTGCGCACGTCGAGCGTCTGGGAGAGGTCGCCGCGCCCGATCTGCATGGCGCCGTCGCGCAGGACGCGCAGCGGCCGCGTGAGCCGGCGCGCGAGCAGGGTCCCGACCAGCGCCGCGAGCAGCAGCGCCGCCGCCAGGATCGAGGTGAAGACGAAGCGGAAGCGCCGCAGGTTGTTCGTCAGCTCGGTCGCGGGGCGCTGGATCGCGAGCACGTAGCGCGCGGACACGTCTTCGCGCCGCGGCGTGAAGGGCGCGAAGGCGAGCGCATCGATGGTGCCGCGCTCGAAGAGGGCGGCGCTGGCGGCGCCGCCGGAGGCGTGGCGGCGCAGGTCGAGCTCCTCGGGGATCTCGGCCCAGGCGCCGGCGCGCGACGTCGCGAGCGGCTCGAGCTTCCAAGGCTTCACGTCGTAGAGCGAGGTGACGGCGCCTTCGGCGGAGGCGGGGCCGGAGCGCAGGTCGTCGAGGATCGCCCGCCACGAATGGACCTCGAAGACCCAGCCGACGTCCTCGGGGTAGCGCTTGTCGGTCACGCGGATGCGCGCCGCGAAGACCTCGACCGCCTCGCCGGGGCGGTCGCGGTCGACCACCGTCCAGCGCAGGACGTCGCGCTCCGAATGCTCGCTGCGCGCGTTCACGAACGCGCGCAGGATCGTCTGCGAGAGGGCGTCGGTCTGGAGCGGGAGCGGGCGGAGGATCTCGTCCTTGCCGCGTTCGAGGCCGCGTTGCGTGCGGATCGAGTCGCCGGCGCGGTCGAGCTGCAGGATCGTGGTCGGCTGGCTCGACGCGAAGCCGAGCGACGTGACCCAGACGCTCGCGCAGCTCGGGTAGCGGCCGAAGATGTCGCTCTGCGAGCGCTGGTCGACGCGCGCCATGCCGGTCTGGATCGCGTTCCAGTCGTCCGCCGTCGTCGCGCGCGTCCCCTCGTTGCGGTCGGCGGGCAGCGGCATGAGCTTCATCATCAGCAGCGCGAGGTCGCCGTTCTCCTGCACCGAGTTGCCGAGGTCGATCCGGATCGAGTCGAGCAGGCTCTCCGTGCGGCGCGCGTCCGTGGCGCAGCGCTCCGCCATGAGGGTGAGCGCCTGATCCGCGAGCGCGTCGGACGCCGTGCGCAGCGCGTAGAGGGAGACGGCGACGGCGGGCAGCACCGCCACCGCCACCAGCACCGCGAGCATCTTGTTGCCGATGCTCGACAGGAGGCCGGCCCGTCCGCCCGCCGCCACGTCAGTTCTGCTCCGGCGCGATCTTCACGCGCGTCGCCGGCTCCGGACCGCGCATCGTCGGCGCCGGCGCGCCGAACCACGGCCAGGAGACGCGCACGTGGTCGGCGAACGGGAGGCGGCCGAGCCCGAAGTGCGCCTCGAACGGCTCCTGGCAGAGGTAGGAGCTGCCCGAGAGCAGCTCGCGGATCATGCGGCGGTGGCCCGACTCGACCACGACCACCGCGTTCACCGCGTCGCCGCGGAGCTTCCCGAAGGACGGGGCGACCGTCAGCGCGTGGTCGGGGCCGGGCGGCCGCCGGTTCTCGAGCACGACCAGCGGCCCGTTGTTCTGCGCGATCACGAGGTCGAGGTCGCCGTCGCGGTCGACGTCGCCGGCGACGACGCCGCGCGCCGCGTAGCTCGCCTGCAGGGCGGCGCCCGCCGAGGCGGAGACGTTGTCGAAGACGCCGTCGCCGCGGTTCTTGAAGAGGAGCGCGCGCTCGGGCGCGCACTGCGGCTGCTGCTCGCGCGGGCTGGTCGCGCCGTTCCCGATGAAGAGGTCCTCGTCGCCGTCGTCGTCGTAGTCGAGGAAGACGCAGCCCCAGCCGACCAGCGGGATGGTGTCGCGGTCGATGCGGGCCGCGGCGCCGCGCTCCTCGAACTTGGCGACCTGGCGCACGTCGTGGCCCGCCTCGTCGCCCTCGACCTCGAGGCGGTAGAGGAAGAGCGACGAGCCGTTGCGGCGGAAGTTCGTGGTGAGCAGGTCGAGGTCGCCGTCGGCGTCGGCGTCGCCGCGCGCTAGCCCCATCCCGGAGCGGTTGTCGTAGAGCCCGAACTCCGAGGTCGCGACCTCGAAGCGGCGCCCCGAAGGTCCGGCCGAATTGCGCATGAAGACGTTCGCCCCGGCGTCGTTCACGAGGTAGAGGTCGGGGTAGATGTCGGGGTCGATCAGCATGAAGGTGACGCCGAGCCCGCGCCCCTTCTGGTCGTCGACCCCCGTCTCGCGCGTCACGTCGCGGAAGCGCGGCGGACCGCCGCGCTCCGTGTCGTTGCGGTAGAAGCGGTCGGGCAGGCTCTCGAACTGCTGCGGCTGGTACTGCGCCGGCTCGGGGCGGTCGGCCTGCTCGGCGACGCGCTGGTCGTTCCAGCGCTCGTTGAACGCCGCCACGTAGTTCGCGACGTAGAGGTCGAGGTCGCCGTCGGCGTCGAAGTCGCCGAAGGTCGCGCCGGTCGAGAACTCGGCCACCTCGTGGCCGGTGGCGCGGTCCTGGTCGCTGCAGCCGGGGGCGACCTGCGGCGCGACGCCGCGCTCGGGCGACTCGACCCAGTGCCAGAGCTCGCCGGCGACGCCCGCCTCCTCGGTCAGGTCGTCGAAGCGCAAAGTCCCGCTCTCCTTCAGCCGGCTGACGAGCAGGAGCTTGCGCCCCGCCGCCGTCACGTAGAGGTCGACGTCGCCGTCGCCGTCGACGTCGCCGGCGCAGACGCCCTGCGCGGCGCCGGTCCAGCGGATGCCGCAGGCGGCGGTCACGTCGACGAAGTGCGTGACGTGCCTCTCGCTCCACTCGTTGCGCCAGATCGAGACGCCGGTGTCGCCGCCGCGCCCGGACAGCTGGACGAGGTCGAGGTCGCCGTCGTCGTCGAGGTCGAGCAGGCCGACGCCCGGCGCGACCGCGTCGGCGATCGACGCCACGCCGCCCTGCTCGCCCTTGCCGCTCACGTCGTGGTGCGCGAGGCCGAGCCCCCACGCCTCGGTCACGTTCACGAACTCCGTCCCGGCCAGCTCGGGCTCCAGCGTCGCCTCGGTCTTCGGGTGCTTGAGGCTGCGCGACGAGATGGGCCGGAAGCCGACGAAGACGAACGCGCCGAGCGAGAGCAGGCTCACCAGGAGGAGCCCGAAGGCGAGTCGGGAGTCGGAGGTCGTGCGCACGGTCCGTCATTCTCGCGCGGAGAGGGTGCGACCTCCATCGGCGCCCCGGCGTGCCCGGGCTAAGTTGGTCCCCTCATGTCAGGCGTGACCAGGGCGGGCGGCGTGGAGGAGAGGGTCGAGCTCTCGATCGGCGGCATGCACTGCGCCGGCTGCGCGGCCACCGTCGAGGCCGCCTTGAAGCGCGTGCCGGGCGTCGCCGGCGTCGACGTCAGCTTCGCGGCGGGGCTGGCGGTGGTGCGCACGCTCGACGGGCAGGCGCCGGTCGCCGCGCTCGCCGCCGCCGTGCGCGACGCGGGCTACTCGGCCGCCGCGGCCGGCGCGACCGCCGATCGGGCGCAGCTGCGCTCCGAGTCGCTCCGGCTGGCGGCGGCGCTCGCGCTCGCGCTCGTCACGGTCGGCGCCTCCGCGCTGCTCCATCGCGGCGGCGTCACACCGGCGGCGACTCGCTGGGCGGGCGCGCTGCTCGCGGTCGCCGCGGTCGCAGGGCCGGGCCGCTCGTTCGTGACGGGCGCGATCGGAAGCCTGAAACTGCGGCGCGCCGGCATGGACCTGCTGGTCGCGATCGGAGCGGGCGCGGCCGCCGCGAGCGCGCTGCTCGCCGCGGCGGGCGCGCTCCCGCCCGAGATGGACCACGGCCATGCCGCCGTCTGGCTGGTCGCGTTCCTGCGCGCCGGCAAGTGGATCGAGGCGCGCGTGCGCGGCCGCGCGTCGGCCGGACTCGTGGCGCTGCTCGACGTGCTGCCGGAGCGGGCGCGCGTGCGGACGGACGACGGCGAGCGCGAGGTCGAGGCGAGAGCGCTCGCGGCCGGCGACCTCCTGGTCGTCCTGCCGGCCGAGCGGATCGCCGCCGACGGCGTCGTGACCGCCGGACGCTCGACCGTCGACGAGTCGCGCGTGACCGGCGAGTCGGCGCCGGTCGCCAAGGCGGCGGGGGCGGAGGTCTTCGCCGGCTCGATCAACGTCGGCGGCCGGCTCGAGGTCGCGGTCGCCGCCACCGGCGCGTCGTCGCGGCTCGGGCAGATGGCGGCGATCGTGCGCGACGCGCTGGTCGCGAAGTCGCCGGCGGCGACGCTCGCCGAGCGCGTCGCGGCGGTCTTCGTGCCGTCGGTGCTGCTGCTCGCGGCGCTCGCGGCGGTCGGCGGGGCACTCTCCGGCGCGGGCGCGGCGACCGTCGTGGCGCGCACGCTCGCGACGATCGTGATCTCCTGCCCGTGCGCGCTCGCGCTCGCGACGCCGACCGCGGTGCTCGCGGGCTGCGGCCGGGCGCTGCGCGCCGGGATCCTGGTCAAGGACGCGAGCGCGCTCGAGGAGCTGGCGCGCGTGCGCGCCGTCCTCCTCGACAAGACCGGGACGCTGACGAGCGGGCGGCCGTCCGTGGTCGCCGCGCTCAAGATGCCGCGCGGCCGCGACGCGGCGGTGGTGCGGGCGCTGGCGAGCAAGTCGAGCCACCCGATGGCCGTCGCCGTCGCGCGCCACCTGGAATCCGTCGGCGCGGGCGCCGCGGCGGTCGCCGACCTCGAGGAGCGCGCCGGGAGCGGCGTCGTGGGCCGCGTCGACGGCGAGGAGTGGCGGCTCGGCCGGCCCGAGTTCGCCGTCGCCGACGCGCACGCGCTGCCGGAGAGCGAGCGGTCGCTGGTGGCGGCCGCGCGCGGCGGCGAGCTGGTCGGCCTGTTCGAGATCGACGACCCGCCGCGCCCCGACGCGGCGGCGACGGTCGCGGCGCTGCGCGCGGCGGGCGTGGCGGTCGCGCTCGTGACGGGCGACCGTGCCGGCCCGGCCGCGCGCGTCGCGCGCGCCTGCGCGATCGACGAGGTGCACGCCACCTGCTCGCCGGCGCAGAAGGCCGACCTCGTCGCGGAGCGCCTGCGCGAAGGCGTGCCGACCGCGTTCGTCGGCGACGGGTTCAACGACGGCGCCGCGCTCGCGACAGCATCGGTCGGGATCGCGATGGGCGGCGGGACGGCGTTCGCGCGCGCGGCGGGCCGCCTGGTGCTGCTGCGCGAGCGGCTCTCCGACGTGGCCGAGGCGCGCGCGATCGCCGTCGCGACGCTGCGGGTGATCCGCCAGAACCTCTTCCTCGCCGCGGCCTACAACGTCGTCGCGATCCCGTGGGCGATGGGCCTCTTCGCCCGCTTCGGCGCGAAGGATCCCGAGCCGGCGCACGCGGGGCTCGCGATGGCGGTGTCGTCGCTGGCGGTCGTACTCAACGCGCTTCGCCTTGCGCCAGGGAACTGGAGCGGACGTCGAGAACGCGGGTGAAGAGGCCGCGGGGAGCAAGGCTTGGTGGTTGAACGCGCGACGGGCGGGGGCGGGTC
>DASRRB010000179.1:0-11278 GCA_035695985.1 Planctomycetota bacterium
ATCTCCATGTGCAGCAGGCCGAGGAAGCCGCAGCGGAAACCGAAGCCGAGCGCGTCGGAGGTCTCGGGCGAGAAGCTGAAGCTCGCGTCGTTCAGGTGGAGCTTCTGCAGCGCCTTGCGCAGCGTCTCGAAGTCCTTGTTCGCGGTGGGGTAGACGCCGCAATAGACCATGTGCAGCGGCTCGCGGTAGCCGGGCAGCGGCTCGACCTCGACGCCGCGCTTGGTGACCGTGTCGCCGATCTTCAGCTCTTCGAGCAGCTTGACGTTCGCGATGAGGTAGCCGACCTCGCCGGCCAGCAGCTCGTCGCACGGCTCCATGTGGGGACGGAAGCGGCCGAGCTCGAGCACCTCGTACTCGGACTTCGCGACCACCATCCGGATCAGGTCGCGCTTCTTGATCGAGCCGTCGACGATGCGGAGGTGGGAGATGACGCCGCGGTAGTCGTCGAACTCCGCGTCGAAGACCAGCGCGCGCAGCGGCTTGTCGCGGTCGCCCTTCGGCGGCGGGATGTCGCGGATCACCGCGGCCAGGACCGCGTCGATGCCGATCCCCTGCTTCGCGCTGATCGGCAGGCAGCGCTCCTTTTCGAGCAGGAGGAGGTGCTCGATCTCCTCGGCGACCTCGGCGGGGCGCGCGTGCGGCAGGTCGATCTTGTTGATGACCGGGACCAGCTCGAGGCCGAGGTCGTGCGCGAGCCCGCTGTTGGCGATGGTCTGCGCCTCGACGCCCTGCGACGCGTCGACCAGCAGGAGCGCCCCCTCGCAGGCGCGCAGGCTGCGCGCGACCTCGTAGCTGAAGTCGACGTGGCCGGGCGTGTCGATCAGGTTGAGGAGGTAGTCCTCGCCCTCGAAGCGGTAGTTGAGCGCGACCGCCTTCGCCTTGATCGTGATGCCGCGCTCGCGCTCGAGGTCCATCGAGTCGAGCACCTGCTCCTGCCCCGCCTGGTTGCGGCGCATGAGGCCGGTCGTCTCGAGGAGGCGGTCGGCGAGCGTGGACTTGCCGTGGTCCACGTGCGCGATGATGCAGAAGTTCCGGATGTGCGACGCGTTCACGCGCCTGCCTCGCTCACGATTGCACCGGGGTGCCGTTCAGGAACTCGGCGAGGCGGGCGAGCGCGCGACCGCGGTGGCTCACGCGGTCCTTGGCGGCCGCGGGCGCCTCGGCGAAGGTCTGCCCGAGCTCCGCGGACCCGAACTCGGAACAGACGAAGAGCGGATCGTAGCCGAAGCCGCCGCCGCCCCGCTCGGCCAGGACGAGGCTCCCCTCGGTCGTGCCGTCGGCCTCGAAGACGACCTCGCTGCCGTCGACGAGACAGATCGCGCAGCGGAAGCGGGCGGTGCGGGCCGGCGGCGCGACGGCGGCGAGTTCTTGCAGGAGCTTCCTGCGGTTGTCGGCGTCGCTCGCGTCGGGGCCGGCGTAGCGCGCCGAGTGGACGCCCGGCCGGCCGCCGAGGGCGTCGACCTCGAGACCGGAGTCGTCGGCGAGGCAGACCGCTCCGGTGCGCTCGGCGTACCAGAGCGCCTTCTGGCGCGCGTTCTCGGCGAAGGTCGCTCCCTCCTCGGGCGCGGTCGCGACCTCGGGATGGAGGTCGAGCCCGAGCAGGTGGACGCCGGCGCCGAGCTCCGCGCGCAGGATGCGCTCGATCTCCGCGAGCTTCTTCTTGTTGTGCGTCGCGAGCAGGAGGACGAGGGCGCCGGCGCCGCGGCGATGGAAGCCCACGTCAGCTTCCATGAGCCGGCTTCGCCGTGGGGGCCGGCTTCGCCGCGGGCGCCGGGTTCGCCGCGGGAGCCGGAAGGGCCGCGGCGAGCGCGCCCTCCTGCAGCTCGAAGACTTGCTTCAGCGCCGCCTTGGCGGCCGCGAGCATCTCGTCGAGCTGCGCCGGAGTGAAGGCGCCGCGCTCCGCGCCGCCCTGCACCTCGACGAAGCGTCCGTCCGAGGTCATCACGACGTTCATGTCGACCTCGGCGGTCGAGTCCTCGCGGTAGTCGAGGTCGACCTTCGTCGTCCCGCCGACGATCCCGACCGACATCGCGCCGACGTTCGTCGCGAGCGGCCGGCCGCGCAGCCAGCCGCGCCGCTCCATCTCGCGGAAGGCGTCGACGAGCGCGACCATCGAGCCGTTGATGGAGGTCGTGCGCGTGCCGCCGTCGGCCTGGAGCACGTCGCAGTCGACGCAGACGGTGCGACCGGGGAAGCGCGACGCGTCGACGGCGGCCCGCAGCGACCGGCCGATCAGGCGGCCGATCTCGAGCGAGCGCGCGTCGGGGCGCGGGCCGCGGTCGCGCTGCTTGCGGCTCGGCGTCGAGCCCGGGAGCATCGCGTACTCCGCGGTGAGCCACCCCTGGTTGGTGTTGAGGAGGAACGGGGGGACCGTCTCCTCGACCGTGACGGTGCAGAGGACCTTGGTCTGCCCCGCCTCGGCGAGGACGGAGCCGAGCGGCGCCTTCGTGAAGCCGCGCGTGAAGCGGCTGGGGCGGAGCTCGCTGTCCTGGCGGCCGTCGGGGCGCACGCTCGATCCTCGCGGGGGGGCGGCGCCTGCGGTCGCGCCAGCAAAAGGGCGGCGATCTTACTCGGCGGGATCGAGGGCGAGGGCGACGACGTGGGCGCCGTGGAGGAAGCGCTCGCCGCCGGGGCCGGAGAGCCGCAGGCGGCCGTCGACTCCGATCGCGACGAGCCGGCCGCGCTCCTCCCGGTCGGGCAGCGTCGCGACGACGGCGCGGCCGACCAGCCCGAGCCGTTCGGAGAGGTCGCGCACGAGCTCCTCGGGGTCGTGCGCGAGGCGGCGATCGAGCGCGTGAAGCAGTTCGAGGTGCGCCGCCTCGAGCGGCAGTGCGACGCCGTGCAGGAGGAGCGACGTCGGCGGCCGCCGGAACTCCCCGTCCAGGTCGGCGGCCCCGTGGCCGACGTTCACGCCGACGCCGAGCGCGACCCAGGTCGCGGCCGCACCGCCGCGCGCCTCGGCCAGGACGCCGGCGAATTTCCCCCCTGAATCCCGCGCGATCGGCTCGGAGGCTCCTGGCGCCGTCTTGTCCTTCCCGTGGAGCAGGCCGTCGTTGGGCCACTTGACCGACGCGACGAGCCCGTGCGCGAGCGCGACGTCCGTCGCGGCGACCACGGCCGCCCAGGTCAGGAGGTGGGGCGGCCGCTCGTCGCTCGCGCGCAGCAGCGCCGTCAGCGCGATCGACTTGCCGGGGAGGTGCGACCAGGCGCGACCGCGGCTGCCGCGCCCCGCCTCCTGCCGCTCGGCGACCAGGACGAGGCCGTCGCGCGCGTCGCCGCGCGCCACGCGGCGCAGCGCTTCGGCGTTGGTCGAGTCGACGACGGGGAGCACCTCGACGGGCCCGAGTCGCTCGCCGCTCCAGTCGCGCAGACGGGGGAGCTCCATGCCTCCACTCTGGAGCGCGCCGGAAACGAATCAAGGCCGACGCAGCGCCGGCCTTGATCCTGGAGGATTCTCTCCGCGGGCCTCCCCTCGCAGGAGGCCGCGGCTTCCGTTCACATCACAGGACCAGCTTCTTCCGCATCTTGTCGAGCTGGATCTTGAGCTTCGCCATCACGTTCGAGCGGATCTGGCAGACGCGCGATTCGGTGAGGCTCAGGATGTCGCCGATCTCGCGCATGGTCAGCCCCTCGTAGTAGTACATGATGATGATCAGCTTCTCCTTCTTGGTGAGGCTGCGCGTGATCGCCCGCAGGACGTCCTTCTGGTTCAGCGTCTCGATCGGATCGAGGCTCTGCTTGTCCTCGAGCATCTCGATCTTCTCGAGCGAGTCGTCGTCCTCGTTCTCGTCCCACTTCTCGGAGAGCGAGAAGATGTTGCAGACGGCGGCCTCTTCGACCATGCCGGAGAGCTGGTCGATCGAGACGCCCATCTTCTCGGCCATCTCGAAGTCGGTGGGCTCGCGGCCGAGCTCGATCTCGAGCGTCTTGTACGCCTTGCTGAGCTGGTGCGCCTTGAGACGGACGAGGCGCGGCACCCAGTCCTGGCTGCGCAGCTCGTCGAGGATGGAGCCGCGGATGCGCGTCGTGCAGTAGGTCTTGAACTTGATCCCGCGCTCGAGGTCGAAGCCGTCGATCGCGTCCATGAGCCCGAAGACGCCGGCGCTCTGCAGGTCCTCGACGTCGATCGACTTCGGGAGCGAGACGAGCAGGCGCTCCGAGATGTAGCGGACGAGCGGGAGGTAGCGTTCGATCAGCAGATTGCGCAGGTTCGGATCGTTCGTGTCCTTGTAGGTCCGCCAGACCTCCTCGATGTCCGGACCTTCCGGGACGCTGCCCTTCGACTCGCGCTCCTTCACCACCTTCTTCGGAGCTGCGACGACCGACCCGATCGCGGAACCCTGCGCCATGAGAATCGCTCCCCCGTAGGGGGCGCGCGCATCGACCACGTCGGGCGGGAAGCTTCAAACGACGACTTCGCCCCCGCGACGAGCCGGTGCGGCAGCTGGCTGCCATGCCGCGGTTCGGTTCCAGAACCTCCGGAACCCCCCGCGGGTCAGGCCCTGTAGCTTTGCGCCCCTTCCTTTCGGAAAGTTTGCCCTTGGTCCCCGGCGAAGCGCGTCAAGTTGTTCAACTTGGGGTGAATGTACAACGTGGACTAACTGTGTCAAATAGAAAAATCTACGAGGGCGGAGTCCCCGCGGACGGGCGGTTCCGACAACCCCGCTGATCGACCACCGAGCGGGCGGGGGTGAAACGAAAGCGCGCGCGTCGAGGCGACGCGCGCGCGGGGGAGCGTGAGGAGGCCGGGGACGAAAGTCGCTTCAGCTCGCGGTGTGGACCGGCGGCGCCGGGGTCTTCGTCGCGAAGTAGTCGGTCGCGAAGCGGAGCAGCTGCGCCTCGGCGAACTTCTTCAGCCGGGCGACGTCGTCGGAGTGGTCGAGGTTGCCGGTGTCGGACGCCTTGGAGAGGTCGCGGTCACGCACGGTGATCTTGGCCGTGACCGCGAACGTGCCGTCGGCCGAGCACGGGTCGAGGAGGAAGTTGATCCGGGAGAAGTGCTTCCGGAGGCCGCGCGCCTCGTCGAGGAAGGGCTCGTCGTAGGAGATCGAAAGGGCGTACTTCCCCTCGAAGAAGCCGTGGCCCATCTCGAAGGTGGGGGCCTCGGCGATGAAGTCCGCGAGCATCTGCTCGAGGTCCTTCACCAGGTGGGCGCGGACCTCCAGACGATGGGTCGCCGGTGAGTCGAGCCCGAGCTCGTGGTCGGTCAGCGGCACGCGATGCCGCATCCGCTCCTGCTCGGTCGCCCGGATCTCCCTGAGCTTCTCCCGGAAGTCCGTCATGTCGCCTCTCCGGTCCCTGGCACCCGGCACGGCCCGTCTGCGAGTCTCATCGGCAATTGGGGGGTCGCGCCCGACTCGAATGGCCCCGTCGGCGCCGATCCCTAGCCGAAGTTTGCCATGAAAGCCAAGAGACGCCCAAGGTTCCAACTTCCAAAAAAGGAAGCTCCGCGGACCCCGTCGGGAAAGGCGTTCTCGAGCGCATTCACGGCTCCGGACCTTCCCGATCCGGCAAGTCCCTCTCCCCTCGCTTCATTCATAGATGAGAAGCGATTCCACCTTTCGTCCACCCAGCCGCTCGCGCCCCTTCAACGCCGCGAGCTCGATCACGAAGAGGCAGGCTACGACGGAGGCGCCGCACCGCTCGACGAGCTTGCACGCCGCGCCCATCGTCCCGCCGGTGGCGAGCAGGTCGTCGACGAGCGCGATCCGGTCCCCTTTTCGGATGGCGTCCTCGTGCATCTCCAGGGCGTCGGTCCCGTATTCCAGCGCGTAGCTCTCGCGCACCTTGGAATGCGGAAGCTTGTTCGGCTTGCGCAGCGGGATCAACCCGAGGCCGAGCTGGAGCGCGAGCGTCGCCGCGAACAGGAACCCGCGCGACTCGATGCCGGCGATCGCGTCGACCTTCTGTCCCTTCAGCCGCGCGGCGAGCTGCTCGACCGAGCCGCGCAGCGCGGCGGCGTCGCGCAGGAGCGGCGTGATGTCCTTGAAGAGGATCCCGGGCTTGGGGAAGTCGGGCACGTCGCGGACGAAGCGCTTGAGGTCCAAAGGTTCGGCTCGCAGGTCTCGACGCGGCGGAGGGACGTTCGACGGCGCGGCATCTTACGGCGACCGCGCGAGCGGACCAGCGGTATGCTCCCGTGCGCCCGTCCATGCAAACCTCGGATCCGTCGCCGAACGATCGTCCCCGCGTGCGCACCGTCGAGGTGATCCCCTACGACGAACGCGGCCATCGCTCGTTCCTGCTGCACGATCCCGCCGGCTTCCTCGAAGCCCCCCTGCAGATCAGCCCCGCCGCGCTCGTGCTCTTCTCCTACGTCGACGGCACGCGCACGCGCGAGCAGGTGCGCGCCGACTTCGAGGCGCGCACCCACCAGAAGCTCGGCGCGGAGGAGCTCGAGGAGTTCCTGCGGACGATGGACCGCGCGCTGCTGCTCGACTCGCCGCACTTCGCCGAGCACCGGCGCGGTCTCGAGCTCGAGTTCGAGAAGCGGACCGTCCGGCCCGCGATGCACGCCGGCGCCGCCTACTCCAAGGAGCCCGAGAAGCTGCGCGCCGACCTCGAGGGCTGGCTCTCTTCGGGCGTGGCGGGGGGCCGGCCGCAGGGTCGGCTGCGCGCCCTGGTCGCGCCCCACATCGACTTCCACCGCGGCGGCGCCGGCTACGGCAAGGCGTACGCGGCGCTGCGCGGGCGCGAGCGTCCCGACGTGGTGGTCGTGCTCGGCACGGGCCACGCGGCCGACGAGGGGCGCTTCATCGTCTGCGAGAAGAGCTTCGAGACGCCGCTCGGCGCGCTGCCCGCCGACCGCGACTTCATCGGCCGCCTCGAGAAGCGGACGTCCCGCTGTCATCGCAAGGGCCTGCTCGCCCATCGCTGCGAGCACTCGATCGAGTTCCAGGCGCTGTGGCTCGCCCACCTCTTCCCTTGCGAACCGCATCCTTCGATCGTCCCGATCCTCTGCACCAGCTTCGACGATCTGATGCGGGGGAGCGGCGGACCGCAGGGCCAGCCCGACGTCTGCGACTTCCTCGGCGCGCTGCGCGAGACCTGGCTCGAGGAGCGGCGCAGAGTGCTCGTCGTGGCCGGAGCCGACCTGAGCCATGTCGGCCCGCGCTTCGGCGACTCCGACCGCCTCACTCCGGCCTTCCTCGACGAGGTGCGCGGCCGCGACCTCGCGGCGGTGGAGGGGGCGCGCAGCGGCGCGGCCGACCGCTTCCTCGGCGCCGTCGCGGCGCACAAGAACCGCGACCGCATCTGCAGCGTCGGCGGCATCTACACCGCGCTCCACACGGTCGGCGCCGAGAGCGGCGACCTGCTCGCCTACGACCAGGCGGCCGACCCCAACGGCCACCTCGCGGTCACCTTCGCGGGCCTCGCGCTCTACGGGCCGGAGCGCGGTCCCGGCCTCGGCCGGCTCGAGCCGGGCAAGCGCATCTTGAAACAGGGGTCGCGCGGGTGAGCGGAACCGGGCGCGGCGTCTTCACGAGCGAGGTCGCGAGCTGCCGCTCCGCCGGTCGCGACGGCTGGCTGCTCACGCTGCGCCTGCCGCGCGAGCGCGCCGTCCCGCTCGAGGGCGGCCACTTCTTCATGGTGCGCACCGCCGGCCCCGACTTCCCGTTCCTCAACCGTCCCTTCAGCGTCCACGACGCCCGCCTCGACGGCCGCTCGTGGGAGCTCGACTTCATCTTCAAGTCGGTGGGGCGCGGCACCGGCTGCATGGCGCGCGCGCGGCCGGGCGACCCGGTCACGCTGATCGGTCCCCTCGGCCAGCCCTTCCCGCTCCCGGGCGGCGGGGAGACGACGCTGCTGGTCGCGGGCGGCGTCGGGCTGCCGCCCCTCTTCCTCCATCTGCGGCGCCGCCTCGAAGCGGGGCGCCGCGACGCGGCGCGCCTCCTCTATGGAGCGCGCTCGCGCGACCAGCTCTTCGAGCTCGCCGCCGCCGAGCGGCTCGGCGTGCCGGTCGCGACCGCCACCGAGGACGGGAGCCACGGCCTGCGCGGCCGCGTCGACGCGCTGCTCCAGAAGACGCTCGACGAGCTCGGCGGCGCGCCGGCGCGCATCCTCACCTGCGGCCCCGACCCGATGATGGCGGCGGTCGCGCGCCTCGCCCGCGCCCGCGGCGTCCCCTGCCTCGCGTCGCTCGAGACGGTGATGGCCTGCGGCTTCGGCGTCTGCAACGCGTGCGCGGTCCCCCTCGACGACGGGAAGGGCGGCGTCGCCCGCTACGCCCGCGCCTGCATGGACGGTCCGGTGGTCGACGCGGCCCAGGTTCTCTGGCACCCCGCGGGCGGCTGAACTATCCTCCCGCCCCCCGATTTCCCGCGGCCACGAGACCATGCCCGCATCCACCCGTGAACCCTCCAAGCTCTCCCACGCGCTGCGTCGCGCCATGGAGGGCACCGTCGGCAAGAAGAACCCGCGTCCCGCCGTCCTCGACGAGGCGCGCGACGTCGCAAACGAGCTCGCTCAGGTGCTGCGCGGCGCCGACGGGAAGCTCGACGAGAAACGCTACGCCGAGCTCGACGACGACCTCCCCGCCGACCTGCGCGCGTGGCTCCTCGAGCTGCCCTCCTTCCTCTCGAAGAAGGGGCGCCGCGCGGAGGGCGTCGCGCTCTGCGCGTCGTTCGCGCCGCTGCTCGGCGACGCCTACCTCGACGCCGAGCGCGCGGTCGTCGACTGGGAGGCCGGCGACCGCGAGCCGGGGAGGAAAGGGCTCGAGGCGGCGCGCGCGAAGCATCCCGGCCACTGCTGGCCCGAGCTGCGCTCCGGCTACGTGCTCGAGCAGGAGGGCCGCTTCGAGGACGCGCTCGCGCGCTACGAGACCGCGGTCGAGTCGGCGCGCAAGAGCGACAGCAAGCGGGACCTGCGCTTCTGCTGGGACGCGGTGGTCCAGTACCACTACAACAAGGGCGACCAGGGCAAGGCGGTCGAGGCGTCGCGCAAGATGCTGGAGGAGTGCCCGGAGCTCGAGGAAGAGCTGAAGGTCGAGACGATCCGCAACGAGGCGGACAAGACCGGGCGCAACGATCCGTGCACCTGCGGCAGCGGCAAGAAGTACAAGAAGTGCTGCGGCGCCCCGAAATAGCGCGACGAACGCCGCGGCGACGCGCGCCCTCGTGATCGAGCTCGACCGCTTCTCCAAGCGCTACGGCGACCGCGCCGCCGTCGCCGAGCTCTCCTTCGCCGTCTCGCCCGGCGACATCCTCGGCCTGGTCGGCCCCAACGGCGCCGGCAAGACGACGACGCTGCGCGCGATCGCCGGCGTGCTGCGGCCCGGCGGCGGGACGATCCGCGTCGGCGGCTTCGACGTCGTGAAGGAGCCGCGGCAGGCCAAGCGGGAGCTCGCGCTCGTCCCCGACTCGCCCAACCCCTACGAGCTGCTCACCGTGCGCGAGCACCTCGAGTTCGCGCGGCTGGCCTACGGCGCGACCCGCGACGGCCGCGACCCCGACGAGCTGCTCGCGAAATTCGAATTGGACGACAAGCGCGACGAGCTGTGCGGCTCGCTCTCGCGCGGGATGCGGCAGAAGCTCGCGATCTGCTGCGCGCTGCTCCACCGCCCCAAGGCGCTCCTGCTCGACGAGCCGCTCACCGGGTTGGACCCGTACGGGACGCGCGTCATGCGGGAGGTGATCCTCTCCGCCGCGGCCGAGGGCGCGGCGATCATCGTCTCGTCGCACCAGCTCGAGCTGGTCGAGCGCCTCTGCACGCGCGTGCTCATCGTCCAGCGCGGCCGGAAGGTCGTGGAGGGGACGCTCGAGGAGATCCGGGTCGTCGCGGCGCTCGCGCCCGACGCGACGCTCGAGGAGGTCTTCTTCCACTTCGTCGAGGAGCCGAAGTGAGCACGCCGCTGCTCGCGCTCTGGTGGCTCGGCCAGCGCGCCTGGCTGCGCAACCAGGTCCGACGGCCGCGCCGCCTCGTCTTCGTCGCCGTGGTGCTCGGGCTGCTCGTGCTGCGCGTGGTGGCCATGCCGAGGCGCCCGCCCCTGCTCGGGAGCGACGCGCAGTCGCCGCTCCTGCTGCTCGGCTCGATGCTCTTCCTGCTCTCGGTGGCGTCGGGCTTCCTGCAGCAGGGGCCGCGCTTCGCGCCGGCCGACGTCGACTTCCTCTTCCCGGCGCCGCTCTCGCCGCGCGGGCTGCTCCTGTTCCGGCTGCTGCACCTGTGGCCGGCGGCGCTGCTCTCGAGCGCCTTCCTCGTCCTCATGTTCGGCGACTCCGTCGGCGCGCCGTGGCGCGTCTTCGTCGGGCTCGGCGCGCTGCAGGTGACGGCGCTCCACCTGCAGCTGCTGATCTCGGTCCTGCTCACGCGCGCCGACGAGGCCGTCGCGAAGCGGCTGCGCCGCGGCGCGCGCGTCGCCCTGCTGCTCGTCCTGTTCACCGGGGTCTTCGCGCTGATCTACACGATCAGTGAGCACGGCGGCCTCGGCGCGGTGGTCGCCGAGGTGGCGCGCTCGCCGGCGGCGCGCGTGCTGGTCTTCCCGGCCGCCGCCTGCGCCGACTTCGTGGTCGCCGACACGGGAGCGCGCACGCTCCTCGCGCTGCTGCGCCTCGCGCTCGGAGTGGCCGGGACCTTCGCGCTGCTGATGGTCCCGGAGATCGACTTCCGGGAGGAGTCGATCGACACGACGGCGCGCGTCGCGCGGCTCCTGGCGCAGCGGCGGCGCGGCGAGACGGTCATCGACCTCGAAGGGCGCCGCGTCTCCTCGCGCACCGGCCGCGCGACGCGCCTCTTCTCGGGCGCGGGCGCGATCCTCTGGAAGAATTCGATCGTCCTCTCGCGATCGCTGCGCACCGTCGTGCCGGGCGTCCTCTTCGGGCTGCTTTTCGTCCTGCCGGCCCTCTTCGCCTCGCGCAAGGACGTCCTGGGCATCTTCCCGGCGATGATGGCGATCGTGATGGCCACGCTGTTCGGCTCGAACGCCTTCAACTTCGACCTGCGCCGCGAGGTCGATCGCATCGACGCGTTGCGTGCGCTGCCGCTGCCGGCGACGGCGATCGTGCTCGCCGAGCTGGTGACGCCGTGGTTGCTCTGCGTCGGTCTGCAGGAGCTGCTGGTCGCGACGGTCGTCCTCTCCATAGAAGTCGACCGCGAGTGGTTCGGCGCGCTCGCGCTCGCGCTGCCGATCGTGACCGCGGTCCTCGTCGTGATCGACAACCTCGCCGTCTTCCTCCTCGCGCCGCGGCCGGGCAGCGCCGAGGCGCGCGGCGGCATCGGCGCCGGCGCCGGATCGCCCGCCCAGATGCTGCGCGTCTTCGTCTGGTTCGCCGCGCTGCTGCCG
>DASRRB010000180.1:0-5960 GCA_035695985.1 Planctomycetota bacterium
CGCGCCGTCCGAGGAGCAACGCGAGCCCGGCGGCGACGTCCTGCGCACCGCCGTCGACGCGCCCCTCGTCGAGCTCGCGCAGGTGCGCGGCCGACGCGAGCGGGAAGCGCAGCGTGACGGCGGCGCCGTCGCGCTGCGCGCGCAGCCGCAGCCGGATCCCGCCGCGCGCGTGGGCCAGCGCGCCGGCGACGTCGAGCATGCCGCGCAGCAGGAACGCGGCGGCGTCGTGGCTCGCGGTGAACGGGGCGGGCGGCCGCGCGCCGACCACGGCGACGCGCGCGGCGTGGGGGTGGGCGCGCACGGCGTCGGCGGCGACGGCGGGCAGCTCGACGCGGCCGCGCGGCGAGCGGTCGGGCGCGAGCGCGAAGACGGAGAGGAGCGCGCGCTGCGCCTCGGCGACGCGCTCGAGCAGGACGTCGAAATCGTGCGCGAGCTCGTGCAGCGCCGGCTGCTCGACGATGGCGAGGCGCAGCACCTCGGCGCGCGCGCGCACGATGCCGAGCGGCTCGCGGACGCCGGCCACGACCGACTCGGCGAGCGCGACCAGCCACGGCTCGACCGCCGCGGCCGACGCCGCTCTCGCCGCCGCCGCACGCCGCGCCACGCCGGCGCCGACGATGGTCGCCAGCGCCGCGCCGGCGAGCAGCGCGGCGGCGAAGCGCAGCGCCCCGCCGAGCGCGCCGGCGAACGGCGCGGCCGCGAACGCGGCGGCGAGGTCGACGGTGATCGCGCCGGCGAGCCGCAGCGTCAGCGTCGCGCGCTCCGTCTCGACGTGGCGGGAGAGCAGCGCGCCCGCGAGCGTGTTCGCGGCGAAGACGAGCGCGAGCAGCAGGAGCGGCGCCGCGGGCACCGCGGCCGCGCCGAGGGCGGCGGCGATGCCGAGCGCTCCGGTCGCCGCCATCGCGACGAACCGGCCGCGCGCGAACCAACGCTCCGCGACCGACAGGACGCCGTCGTCGGAGCGAGGCGACACTGCGTGCGACACGCCTCGGGAGGCCCTCCCTCGACGCGGCGGATGCTAGCGACGGCGCGGTGCGGGAAGACCCCGAGGACGCTCAGCGTCCGGCGACGCGCTTCACGACGCCGTCGAGGACGACCGGCGGCGCGACGCCGACCACGCGCCCCTCGACCGGGTCGAGCTCGGCGCAGAGCAGCTCGTAGGGGCCGGCCGGGTCGCGCTGCTGCACTGCGTAGAGCCACGGCCGGCGCGCGTCGCCGAAGACGCCGAAGTGCGCGGCGCCGCCCGAGAGGCCGGGGACCGCGAGGAGCGTCGAGGTGAGCGACGTCGGGTCGATGCGGATCGCGGCGTCGCCGGCCGGCCGCTCCTGCAGTCCGTAGATGCCGCCGTCGGGGCCGAGCTCGAGGCGCCGCAGCCCCGGGATCTTGAGCGCGGCGGGGCGCTCGACGCCGCCGTCGAGCGGGACGACGGCGACGTCGCCCGATTCGAGCGAGACGAACGCGGTCGGGACGCCCTGCCGCTCGACCAGCACGAACGCGTTCGCGACCGCGTCGAGCGCGACTTCGATCGTCGGGGCGCGCTCGTTCAGGTCGAAAATGACCATGCGGCTGGTCGTGGTGCGTCGCACGCCGGCGCCGCCCGGCCGCGTGACGACGACGAGCGCGTCGCCGAACATGCGGACGTCGAGCATCTCTTCACGGACGAGAGGCGTGAGCGGGAAGATCGTGAGGCCGCGCCCTGGCTCCGCGCCGAGCACGACTTCGCGGATCGCGCCCTGGCGCTCGGCGATCAGCACGCGGTGCGTGTCGGTCAGGTCCGAGACGAGCCAGGCCGAGACGAGCTGCCCGCCGAGCCCGACGTCGAGGTTCGCGATCTCGCGCGCCGAGGCGTCCGCCTCGATCAGGCGAAGCCGCAGCAGCGCCCGCCCCGCTGCGACCTCTTCGCGCGTGAGCGCGAGCAGCAGCGACTGGTCGGCGGATGCGACGAGGTCGACGAGCTGTTCGCCGAGGTGCAGCGCGCCGGTCGACTCGGAGTCGCCGCGCACCAGGTCGCGCCCGCGCGCGGCGAACGGGACCGAGCCGGCGATGGCGAGCACCTCGGGGTCGACCTGCGCGAGGCGCGTCTCGAGCGTTCGCAGGATCGGGTCGTAGCAGAGCACGCGCGCGCGCTGGTCGGGATCCTGGACGAGCAGGAAGAGCGCAGCGACGTCGCGGAGCGGCGGGACGATGTTCGAGCGGATCAGGCCGGCGCGATCGGGCGAGCCGGCGAAGGCACGCACGTAGAACGACCGGCCGACCGCCGCGAAGTCGGTCATCGCGTAGTCGAAGTGCGCCGTACCGCCGCCGTCGGCGAATCGGAAGTTCTGGAGGTCGCCGGGCGTCGGCGCCTCGATGTCGGCGCTCTTGTCGAAATGGAGGAAGACCTGCTCGCCCGGCCGCGCTCCCAGCACGATGAAGCTCAGCTTCTCGTCGGTGATCCGTGGCTTGAGCGAGAGCGCGTCCTGACCGTGGGAGGGCGCCGCGAGGAGGCACGCCGTGAAGATCGCGGCAGCGCAGCGCGCGGCGATCCGGCGTGGGTTCACGGGAGGTCCTCGCAGGGAGGCGACTTCGGAGGCGTGGGACGCCCCTCGGAAGTCCTCGGGCCCGACATTCCCTAGTCGTCAGGCCGCGGAATGGTACCTGAGGCGCTCCGGGAAAGCCGTGCTCGTACGGCGCCCTTCCCCGGAAGTTGGTTCCGGCTCCGCGGGGCGCCCCCGCGGGACAGGCCGCACCGGACATTGCGCGCGGCGAATGGAGCTGCCGGTGGGGATTGAACCCACGGCCTCGTCCTTACCAAGGACGTGCTCTACCACTGAGCCACGGCAGCAGCGGACGCGCTCGAGGGCGCCCGTGAAAGAACGGGACCGGTCCTGCGATCAGCCCTTCGAGCCGAGCTCGGGGCCGAGGTCGAGCGGCGACGGCGGCTTGATCGGGGCCCCCATCATGCCGAGGCCGTCCTGCTCCCGGCCGCCGCGCGCCTCCTTCTCCTGGCGCGCCTGCTCGACGAGCTTCTCGAAGTCGTCGGAGGGGATCATCTCGAGGGAGATCTTCCCCTCCAGGATCTCGCGGAGCGCGACCTCGATCGGCCCGCGCTCCTTCTCCGGACTCTCGATCACCGGAGGCGCCCCCCGGACGAGCTCGATGATCCGCTTCTGGAGGAGCACGGAGAGGCGGAACGAGCCGCCGACCATCCGCTTCGCAGACTCGATGCTCTTCAGGTCCATGCGGGTGGGAGATCCTCGGGGCGATACGGGGATCGCGCGGGCGACGGTGAGCCGGCACGAGGCCGCTTCGAGCCCGCAGGGAAACGCGGGAGTGTAGGGGGGCCGCTCTCCGGGCGCAAGGGAGGCGATCCTTCGCCAACCCACCCCGGGCAATCACGTCCCGGGAGGTCACGGCTCGACCTGGTACTCCTTCAGCTTCCGCTGGAGCGTCCGCAGGCTGATGCCGAGCTGCTCGGCCGCACGCGTGCGATTGCCGCCGGTCGACTTGAGCGTGGCGAGGATCGCCTGCCGTTCGAGCTCCTCCATCGTCATGCCGACGTGGAAGAGGCCGCCCACCCCCGCCTGCGGCCGCTCGACCAGCGGCGGCGGCAGATCCTCGATGCCGATCGACTCGTCGTGCGAGAGGACGGCCGCGCTCTCGATCACGTTGCGCAGCTCGCGGACGTTGCCCGGCCAGTGGTACGCCGAGAGGCGGGAGAGCACCTCGGGCGTGAAGCGGCGCGCCGTGAGCTCGTTCTCGCGCACCGCCTGCTCGAGGAACGAGCGCGCGAGCAGCGGGATGTCCTCGCGACGGTCGCGCAGCGGCGGCAGCTGGAGGCTCACGACCTTCAGGCGGTAGAGGAAGTCCTCGCGGAAGCGTCCCTCCTGCACGCGCTTGTCGAGGTCCTGGTGGGTTGCTGCGAGGATGCGGATGTCGACCGGCTCCTCGCGATTCGAGCCGAGCGGCATCACCAGCCGCGACTCGAGCACGCGCAGCAGCTTCACCTGCAGCGACGGCTCGAGCTCGGCCACCTCGTCGATGAAGAGCGTGCCGCCGTTCGCCGCCTGGATCAGCCCCTGGCGGCGCTGCGTCGCGCCGGTGTAGGCGCCCTTCTCGTGGCCGAAGAGCTCGCTCTCGAGCAGCGTCGCCGGCAGCGCGGCGCAGTTGATGGCGACGAAGCGGGCGCTCTTGCGCGGGCTGTTCTGGTGGATCGCCCGCGCCACCAGCTCCTTGCCGGTGCCGCTCTCGCCGTTGATCAGGACCGTCGTTCGCGTCGGCGCGACCTGGCGGATCACGTCGAAGACGCGCCGCATCCCGGCCGAGCGGCCGATCAGGTTCTCGAAGCCGTACTGCTCGTCGAGCTGCTGGCGCAGCAGCGCGACCTCCGACTCGAGCTGGCGGCGGTGCGTGAGGTCGCCGAGGATGCGCACGAGGACGGTCGGGTTCACCGGCTTCGTGACGTAGTGGTACGCGCCTTCCTTCATCGCCTCGACGGCCGAGTCGATCGAGCCGTAGCCGGTGATGATGATCACCTCGGTCGTCGGGTTCTTGCGCCGGACCTCGCGCAGCACGTCGAGCCCCGACTGGCCCGGCAGCTTGTAGTCGGTGATCACGACCTCGGTCTCGGAGTCGACCGCGGCGATCCCCTCCTCGCCGCGCGCGGCGGTCGCGACCGCGTAGCCCTTCGAGGTGAGGTACTCCGCGAGCGAGTCGCGCAGCGTCGCGTCGTCCTCGATCAGGACCACCGGGGTCGCGCTCCGGGTCGCCGCCGGTTTCGGCGCGGTGGCCGCCGGGACCGGATCGCGACGCTCGGCCTTCACCACCTGCTCGGACGGCATGTCGGGCTCCCCTGCGACAGATCGGACGTTCCCGCCCCGGGGTCCACGACGGCCTGTCCTGTCTCCGTGGGCGGAGTGCCGATTCTACGCATGGGCGCCATTGCGTCGCCACCGACCACGACAGGCGCGCCCGGAGCCCTGAGGGACCCACGGAAAGGAAAGGACCTCCCGCCGGAGGAGCGACGCCCCTCCCTCCTCAAGCACGGAGAAGTTTGAGGTCGATCTCGCCTGGGATCGGAGCGTCGCCCATCGACGGGGGCGCGGGATTCCGCCGAGTCGCAGCTGGGGACGCGCGCGAACGAATGGCATTCAAGGGCGACCTCAAGAACGTCCAGCTCGCGGACCTGTTCCAGACGCTGGCGCAGAACCGGCAGGAGGGCGTGCTCACCCTCTCGTCGCGAGGTCGCACGCACCGCGTCCACTTCTCGCACGCGGGCGTCACGCTCCTCGACCCGGCCGTCGCCGGCCGCCGCCGCCTCGGCGAGATCCTGGTCTCGGCCGGGCTCTGCGCGGACAAGGACATCACCGAGGCGCTGCGCGAGCAGGCGAAGTCGAAGAAGTTCCTCGGCGAGGTCCTGATCGAGAAGGGCCGCGTCACGCAGGAGCAGCTCGACAGCATCCTCTCCCTGCAGGTCGAGGAAGAGATCTACGAGCTCTTCCGCACCGAGGGCGGCCTCTTCGAGTTCAGCGAGGGCCAGCCCGACACGGTGGCCGACCGCTCGCCGTCGAAGGTGCGCCCGCTGCCGGTCGACCACGTCGTCATGGAGGCCGCGCGCCGCCTCGACGAGTGGGGCCAGATCCAGAAGCAGGTCCCGTCGCTCGACGACGTCTACGTCGCGGTCGGCAACCCGGCGCGCTTCTCCGACGACGACGAGCAGCTCGCCGTCGTGCTCAAGCGCCTCGACGGCCGCCACGACGTGCGCGACGTCGCCGACGCGCTGCTCGCGTCGCCCTTCTCCGTCGCCAAGGTGCTCGTCCGCCTGCTCGACGCCCGTGCCGCGCGCGCGTGCCGTCCCGACGAGCTCTACAACGCCGCGCAGCACCTGCTCGCCGGCGGCTCGAAGACGCGCGCGCTCAAGCTGCTGCACCGGCTCACCGCGAGCGACAACCCGGCGGGCTTCACGAACGAAGTCGCCGAGA
>DASRRB010000181.1:0-7765 GCA_035695985.1 Planctomycetota bacterium
CGACAAGGACTTCGAGCCGCGCCTGATCGAGCTGCTCGCGGAGGCCGACGACATCCCGCGGGCCGCGGCCTACGCGAAGGCGCTCGGGCTGCTCGGCGGGCGGCGCTCCGTCGAGGCGCTGGTCGCGCTGGCGCAGCGGCGCGACATCCCGCAGCAGCGGCGCGCCTTCGCCGTGGTCGCGCTCGGCCTGCTCGCCGAGAAGTCCGAGCAGCCGTGGAACGTCCGCTACCTGATCGACGCCAACTTCACGACGGCGCTCCGTCCGCTGCAGGAAGTGTTCGATATCTTGTGAACCCGCACGCGGCCGGCCCCGCGCGCGGCGCGGCGGGCCGGCGCGGGCCGGCCGGCGCGCGCGCGGCCGACCGCTCCTCCCGGGTTCCCCGTGAAGATCCACCCCGCGTGGCGAGCGCTGTCCGTCGCGGCCGTCGCGATGGTCGCCTTTGGGCTCGCGGGGGCGTGGTGCAGCCTCGGGGAGCGGCAGGAGGCGGCGTCGCGGCGCGGCTACGTCCTCCTGCAGCTCGACGCCGGCCAGCTGCGCGTCGCCGACTTCCTCGCCGCGCGCCTCGCCCACGACTTCGCCGCGCTCGACTGGACCGCGCGGCTGCGCGCCACCACGTCGACGCTGGTCGCCGCCAACGCGCTGCTGCAGCAGCGCCGTGCGAGCGACGCGCGCGCCCGTCTCGCGCCGCTCGTCGAGGAGGGTGACGCGCCCGCCGCCGCGCACTTCCTGCTCGGCCGCGCCCTGATCCAGCTCGGCGAGAAGGCCGCGGGCGAGGCGGAGCAGGCGAAGGCGCGCGCGCTCGCGCCCGACGCGCCGCTCTTCCGGCAGGGGAAGGAGTAGTGGCGGCGCGGGAGCGGGTCGGCGGGCTCGCGGTCGCCGCGGCGCTCGCGGCTGCGGCGGGGCTGTGCGCCTTCGCCGGCCTGCGCGCCGGCGCCATCCCGCACGCCGGCGACTGGGACCAGTACGTCTCCTTCTTCGAGATGCAGCGTCGAGCGCTGCTCGTGCACGGCGACCTGCCGTGGTGGAACCCGTGGCTGCTCGGCGGGATCCCGGGCGTCGCCCATCCCCAGTTCACGACGCTCTCGCCCTTCTTCCTGCCGATCCTCCTGTTCGGCCCGGTCGCCGGCACCTTCGTCTTCTTCGCGCTGCACGTCTTCGTCGGCGCGGCCGGGACGTGGCTGCTCGCGCGGCGGCTCGGGCGCGACGCGCCGGCCGCGGCGGCGGCGGCGGCCGTCTTCTCGCTCGCCTTCGTCCCGATCGTGGCCGCCGGCGTCGCCAACCGCATGAACGGATCGCTGGTGCCGTGGCTGATCGTCGGCCTGCTCGACGCGCGGCGCGGCGCGCGCGGCGTCGTGATCACGGCGATCGCGACGGCGCTGCTGCTGCTCGAGGGCGGCATCTACGCGCTGGTCGGCGGCGGGCTGCTCGCGCTGCTGCTCGCGCTGTGCGACGGATCGGCGCGCGAGGTCGCGCAGGCCGCGCTGCGCTTCGGCGCGGGCGTGCTGCTCGGCGTCGCGCTCGCGGGGCTGCGCGTGCTGCCGATGGCGGAGCTCTACGCCGCCTTCCCGCGCGAGAGCGGCATGTACGCGGCGGCGCCGCTCTGGGACGGCGCGCGCCTCGCGACGCTGCCCGGCGCCGTCGCGGCGCTGCTCTGCGCGCCGCAGCCCGGCCAGCGCGAGTGGCTCTTCGGGCAGTTCCTCTTCGTCGGCACGCGGCTCACGACGGCGCTGCTCGCGCTGCTGCTGGTCGGGGTCGCGGCGGCGCGGCGGCGGCCGCTGCTGCTCGCCGCTTTCGTGCTGCCGCTCCTGCTCGTGCTCGGCAACGCCTCGCCGCTGAACCTGTGGGCCGCGCTCACGCGGCTGCCGGGCTTCACGTCGCTCAACCTGCCGATGTCGATGCTCTTCGTCCCCTACGTCGCGCTCGCGCTGCTGGTCGCCGACGCGGCACCGGCGCTGGCGGCGTACGCGGGGGGCGGGACAACGGTGCGGCGCGCCGCCGCGGGCGCGCTCGCCGTCGCGACGCTCGCCGTGCTCGCGTTCCAGTGCGCGGGGCTGCGCCGCGACTGGCCGCTCGAGGAGGTCCCCGCCGCCGCGCCCGCGTCGGCGCCCTTCGCGCAGGCGACCGGCGACAAGGACCACATGGTCCCGTCGATCCGCCGCAACGAAGGCGTGCTCGCCGCCTACGAGGAGGTGGTCCGCTCGAAGCTCACCGTCGCGGCGAAAGTCCGCGGCGACCGTGACGACCACGGCGAGTGGTTCCTCGCGGCGAGCAAGGCACCGCTCGCGCCGGCGCACTGGTCGCCGAACCGCCTCGAGTTCGACTGGAAGGGCGGCGACGCCGGCGGCTCGCCGCCGCGGACCGAGCGGCTGGTCGTGAACCAGAACGCGCTGCCGGGCTGGAGCGCGACGTTCTGCGCCGCGGCGGGCGGCGCGACGCGGGAGCTGCCGATCGAGCCGCAGGCCGGCCGCCTCTCGGTCGCGCTGCCGCGCGAGCCGGGGCGGCTCGTCCTGCGCTACGCTCCGCGCTCGCTCGTCGCCGGCGCGTGCGCGAGCGCCGGCGCGCTCGCGCTCCTGCTGCTGCTCGCGACGGCGCCGGTGCGCCGGCTCCTGGCGCGCCCCGCCGGCGGCCGATTGGAGGGGCGCCTCTCTCCCCCATGACCCCCGACACCGCCCCCACCCAGGCGCCGGCCGCGGCGCCGCCCCTCGACGACTTCTCCGCGCACGAGCGCGCGCGGCGCGAGCAGCGCATCGCCTGGTGGGACGCGATCGCGCCGCAGCGCGACCGCTGGCGCCGGCGCGGCAGCGTCTACCACGAGGAGGTGCAGCGGCTGCTGCGCTTCCTGATCCCGCGCCAGAGCCGCGTGCTCGAGGTCGGCTGCGCGACCGGCGACGTCCTGAACGCGCTCGAGCCGGCGAGCGGCGTCGGCGTCGACTTCTCGCCGAAGATGATCGAGCTGGCGCGCGCCAAGTTCCCCGCGCTCGACTTCGTGGTGGGCGACGCGCAAGAGCTCGAGACGGCGCTCGCGCCGCTGCCGGCCGCGCGCCGCGACTTCGACTACGTCGTGATGAGCGACCTCGTCGGCCACGTCGGCGACGTCTGGACCACGCTGCGCCAGGCGCGCCGCGTCGTGCGCGACGACACGAAGCTCGTGATCACCTGGTACAGCTTCCTGTGGGAGCCGATCCTCAAGCTCGGCGAGCGGGTCGGCCTGAAGATGCCGGTCCACCCCGAGAACTGGCTCTCGCTCTCCGACCTCGAGGGGTTCCTCGCGCTCAACCACTTCGAGGTGGTGCACGCCGGCTCGCGCGTCCTCTTCCCGCTCGACGTGCCGCTCGTCTCGGACGCTTTGAACGGCTTCGTCGCGAAGCTGCCGCTGTTCCGCTCGCTCAACCTGGCGCGCTACCTGGTCGCGCGGCCGCTCCCGATCCCGGAAGCCCGGTCGCTCACCACGAGCGTGATCGTCCCGTGCCGCAACGAACGCGGCAACGTCGCCCCGGCCATCGCGCGCATGCCGATGCTCGGCCCGAAGACCGAGGTGATCTTCTGCGACGGCCACTCGACCGACGGAACCGTCGAGGAGATCGAGCGCGTCCGCGCCGACGGCCGCGAGCGCCCCTTCACGATCGAGCTCCTGGCGCAGGACGGGACCGGCAAGAAGGACGCGGTCTGGAAGGCGTTCCGCGCCGCCAAGCACGACCTCCTGATGATCCTCGACGCCGACCTGACCGTGCCGCCCGAGGACCTCCCGAAGTTCCACCTCGCCGTCGCCGAGGGCAAGGGCGAGCTGATCAACGGCACGCGCCTCGTCTATCCGATGGAAGGTGGCGCCATGCGCCTCTTGAACATGGTCGGGAACAAGTTCTTCAGCCTCGCGCTCTCGTGGATCCTCGGCCAGCGCATCAAGGACACGCTGTGCGGCACGAAGGTCCTGTTGCGGTCCGACTGGAAGGGCATCGAGTCGGAGCTCGGCTGGTCGGGCGCGCACGATCCGTTCGGCGACTTCGACCTGATCCTCGGCGCCGCGAAACGCAACCTGCGCATCCGCGACCTGCCCGTGCGCTACCGCGCGCGCACCTACGGCGAGACGAAGATCTCACGCTTCCGCGACGGCGTGCGCCTGCTGCGGCTCGTGCGCGACGCGTTCCTGCGGCTCAAGTGGAAGCGCTGACGCGCGGCGCGACTCAGAGCTTCACGTACTCGTATTCGAACGGCTTGCCGTCGACGCCGCGCGCCGGCGCCGCGATCCAGCCGGCGATCTTCCCGACCTCGAACACCGGCTTCATGATGCTGCGCAGGAAGGCCATGTCGGCCTCGCTCGGCAGCCATTCGTCGTGGCGCGCCTGGAAGACCTTCGCGTCGATCAGATTGCCGGCAGGGTCGAAGGAGTGGCGCGAGTACTCGCCCTGGTGGCGGTGGAAGCGGCGGCTCGGGAGCGTCAGTCGGTCGGGCTGGCCGGCTTTCTCGAGCTCGTGGTTCCAGCGGCGGACGGCACGTTCACAGTCTTCCACGTAGTCGTCGCGCAGCGATTCGTTCAGGGCGTTGCGCAACGCGACCTCTTTCTCCACGAGCTTCCCGTCCTCGACCACCGGGACCCGCTTCATCTGCCCCATCGCGGTGTGTTCGGCGCGCAGGTCCTCGCGGTAGCGGCCCTTGAGCGACGCGGCGAAGAAGTCGGCGGCGTTCGAGCTGATCTCGCCGCCGAAGAGGTCGAGCGAGTACGAGTACCAGAAGTTGATGACCTTCTGGATCGTCGGCAGGTCGACGCCGCCGAGCGCGCGCACGTCCTTGCCGGGATTCTGCTGCATCAGCTCGGCGGTGCGCCGCACGACGCGCATGAGCCCGGTCTCGCCGACGCTCAGGTGGTGCGCCTCTTCCGTGAGCATGAACTTGCACGTGCGCGCCAGCGGGTCGAAGCCCGACTCGGCGAGCGATGCCAACTGATACTTCCCGTCGCGGTCCGTGAACATCGTGAAGGCGAAGAAGCTCACCCAGTCGTGGCACGGCTGGTTGAACGCGCCGAGGATGCGCGGCTTGTCGGGATCGCCGGCGCGGCGGCGCAGCAGCTCGTCGGCTTCTTCCCGGCCGTCCTTCCCGAAGAACGCGTGCAGCAGGTAGACCATCGCCCAGAGGTGGCGCCCCTCCTCCACGTTCACCTGGAAGAGGTTCCTCATGTCGAGCAGGCTCGGCGCCGTCTTGGCGAGCTGGCGCTGCTGCTCGACCGACGCCGGCTCGGTGTCGGCCTGCGTGACGATGATGCGCCGCAGCATGTTGCGGAATTCGCCGGGCACCTCCTGGAAGACCGGCTTGCCGATGTTGTCGCCGAAGTGGATCTTGCGGTCGGCGACCGGGTGCGCGAGGAAGATGCCCCAGCGGTACTCGGGCATCTTCACGTAGTCGAAGTTGGCCCAGCCGTCGGCGTCGACGGAGATCGCGGTGCGCAGCCAGACGTCCTTGTCCTGCGCCATCGCCGGACCCATCTCGTCCCACCACGCGAGGTAGGCCGGCTGCCACGCCTCGAGCGCGCGCTGCAGGCGCTTGTCGCCGGTGAGGTTGACGTTGTTGGGGATCTTGCTGAATCGGTCGACGTCCGCCATGGTGCGCCGGGCCTCGGGTTCGAGTTCGCTGCTCACGTGCGTCTCCAGTCGAAGACGGGACGCTCGGGCCGGCCGTACAGCGAGAGCGCCCCTTCGTCGCCCGTCGCGTTCGGCCGCGTGAAGATCCAGTTCTGCCACGCCGAGAGGCGCCCGAAGATCTTGGTCTCGAGCGATTCGGGGCCGGCGAAGCGCAGGCTCGCCTCCATGCCGGTCAGCGCGTCGGGCGACATGCTCGCGCGCTCCTCGACGGCGACGCGCAGCTCGTCCTCCCAGTCGATGTCGTCGGGCGCGAACGTGACGAGCCCGAGCTCGAGCGCCTGCTCGGCGTCGATCGGCTCACCGACCGCGAGCGCGGCGTCGGCCTTCTTGGGATCGGCGAGGAAGCGGCACTTCAGACGCGTGAGGCCGTGGCTCATCGGATAGAGCCCGGCGTTGACCGCGGAGAGCTGCACGTGGGCCGGCTTCTCCGGATCGTTCAGCATGTAGCTGCGGTCGGCGGCGAGCGCGAGCTCGAAGAGCGTCCCCGCGAAGCAGCTGCCCGGCTCGATCACCGCGAAGAAGCTGCGCCCGGTCAGGTCGAGGCGGCGCAGCGCGCGCCCGAACTGCAGGATCGTCTCCTTCACCAGCCAGTGGTCCTTGTGCTGCACGAGCATCGCGTCGACGGCGAGCACCTTCGCCGCGTCGCCCGCGGTCTTCAGCACGACGAGGCCGATCTGGTCGCACGCGAAGCGCAGCTGCAGCAGCGCGTCGTCGAGCTCGCGCGCGCACTGGATCGCCCAGGCGCGGCACCCTTTCTTCTGGAGCTCGTCCGGGGTCTTCGGTTCGTCGCCCTTCGGCGCGTGGACGGTGAGCGTCGCGACGCGCGCCTTCGCGTCGACCTGCACGGTGACGTGCTCGTAGCGCAGCGTGTCGCCGTCGACCTTGGAGGTGATCGGCTCGAGCCGGATGCCGGGACCGGTGCGCGTCGGCTTCGCGGCGGCCGCGATCTGCGCGACGCGCTCGTTCACCTTCGCCTCGAAGCGGCTGCGCGCGTGGACGTAGTCGACCAGTCCGGTCTTCAGCGCCTTGTTGCCGCGAAACCCCTCGGCGACCGTGCAGAAGACGTCGGCGACGTCGCGCCGGATCTTGCGCTTGTCCACCAGCCGCGTGAGCCCGCCCGTGCCGGGCAGCACCGCGAGCAGCGGCGTCTCCGGGAAGCTCACCGCCGAGCTGCCGTCGTCGATCAGGTGGATCTCGTCGCAGGCGATCGCGAGCTCGTACCCCCCGCCCGACGCCGTCCCGTTCAGCGCGGCGACGGTGCGCACGCCCGACTCGCGCGCGAACTCCTCGAGCCCGATGCGCGTCTCGTTGGTGTACTTGCAGAAGTTGACTTTGAACGGGTGCGTCGAGCTCTGCAGCATGTAGATGTTGGCGCCGGCGCAGAAGATCTTGTCGCGCGTCGAGGTGATCTCGAGCACGCGCACCTGCGGCTGCTCGAAGCGCAGGCGCTGGACCGCGTCGGCCAGCTCCATGTCGACGCCGAGGTCGTAGCTGTTGAGCTTGAGCGGGTAGCCCGGCCGCCACGGCCTCTCTTCCTGGACGTCCATCACGAGCTTCGCGACGGGGCCGTCGACGGAGAGTTTCCAGTGGAGGTAACGCGCGGGGTCGCGCTGGAAGTCGAGGGTCTCCATGGGGGCGGGGACCTTAGCGGGGTGCGGCGGGACGGGCAAGCAGTATCCTGCTCACGCCTTGACGAGCGGTGGGTCCGATGAGCAGTATGGTGCCGCCATGCCCCGATCCCCCAGGAACCCGGCCGGCGCCAGGTCGAGCGGCGCGCGTCCGCGCCGTCCCGCGCGCAGCGAGCACGACGCACTTCTTGCCCGGCTCGGCGCCCGCATCCGCGCCGGCCGCCAGGCGCGCGGGCTGACGCTCGCGGAGTTCGCCGACGCGGTCGGGCTCTCGCGCCGCTTCCTCACCGACCTCGAGCTCGGGCGCGCCAACGTCTCGCTGCAGGGGCTCGGCAAGGTGGCCGACGCGCTCGGCGTCTCCTCCGCCGCGCTGATCGCGCCGGACGCCGACGGCGCGGCGCGCGGCCGCGCCGGGCTGCTGCGCCTCGTCGAGCTCGTGCCGGAGCGCGCGGCCGACGAGGCGCGCGCCGCGCTCGAGAAGCTGATCGCGGCCGCGCCGCCTC
>DASRRB010000182.1:0-8262 GCA_035695985.1 Planctomycetota bacterium
TTCGGACGGTTGTGATGCAGAGAGTGTCTGCGATCCCGAACGCTGCCGACTTGCCGGTCCCGAAAAAGCCGCGGCCGGGCCGGCCCTGTTGTCGATCGACGTTCTCACCATGCATTACGAAGAAGTTTTTCAGCCCCTGCCAGTCCATCCCACGACCGTTGTCTCGCACGATTATCCGACGGCGACTGGACTCCACCTGCACGGTCACGATCGGCCTGACGCCCGGATCAACATATTGAAGGCCGTTGCTCACGTACTCCCAAACCACGTTGTGATCAGTTCGGAACAAACTAGCGCTCTGGAGCAGGTCTCGCCCGACGTGGCTGGTGACTCTGAGATCGTCAATTGTCATCGGCTGGGTACCTTCTCCCGCACAGCGCGGATAACCCAACTCATCTCGCGGTCGTCCGCGAACAGATTCGCCATCTGATTCAGCTTTCGCAACCGGTCCTCGTCGGTCACATACGAGTTCAGGCGGAAGAACGTCTCCGCCTCCCTTGGCGTGATCCCGGCGGCGTTCCCGGCCGTGATCTTCTGGAAGGCTTCGGTGCCCTCTAGGCGAGCGCGCTCCCGCAGGATGAGCCTCTTATCCCTTGGAGAGTGCCTGGGAACTCCCACCGAGCCCTTCCCCAGTCGACGGACCGCCCGCTCTGCAATCTCGAGCCCTGCCTCTGTGAGCGACCATCCCCGACTCGCTCGACCGGTCACGTGCGCCCCGTACACCTGCTTGCGCGCGTCGAACAGCAACACCCGCACCAGATCCTTGTCCACCTGCTCGGGGAAGTGCTTCCATCGGAAGAGCGCGGGCGCAAGCTCGAACGCTTTCATCGCGACGTGCTCTGTGTCAACCGTGTGCGTCGCTCCCCCGGCGTCGTAGAGGGCGACTACGACGAACTCACGCTTCGTCAGTGCGACCGCGCGTTTCACGTTGATCTCTCCGATCGTGCACGTCGTGAAACCTGCAAGACAAATCGGCTCGAGGATCCGTACGGGCGCCACCCTCGTAGGCTCCTGCTAGCTGTTGGGCCTGGCTCTCGTCTTCCGTTCTGAGTCATCGAGAAGTGCCAAGCATGCTTCCTCACGGACCTTGCCCTCAGATCTGCGCTGCCTTGGTCCACGGCATGCTCTGTCGGACCTCCGTGTACAGCGCGACGCGTTTGTCGATGCCCCGCGACACCTAAGGGCGCGTTGTCGCGTGACGATACATGCTCGTGCCTCGGATGTTCGCGCGTACCGTGATCGTATACACAAGCGGCGTGAGGGCGCGTCGAGCTCCGGGGTTTGAATGATGAATCTGATTCCGTCCGCAGCGACGAAGCGTACCTTCCCGGCTTGCGCAGGGGAGACCACGACACCGAGGAGCGTGAGTCCATCTGCTGACCCTGTATCGCTTTTCAGTCCTGCGATTCCAAGGAATCGGGGGTGATTGACCTGTCCCCCGGATTCGGTCCGCGCGAAACGAGAAAATCGAACCTCGAATTCGACACGGTTTCAGGCCACTCCGAGGGCCGCGAAGGTCGCCGGAGGCAGCTGGCCCAAAGAAGAATGCGGTCTCACTTCGTTGTAGTCCAGGCGCCAATCTTCGATGACCTGGCGCGCTTCGTCGAGCGACGCGAACCAATTCACGTTGAGGCACTCGTCGCGTAGACGGCCGTTGAAGCTCTCTCAGCAATCACGGAGGGGTGTGTCGCGGGAGGTCGTGTCGAGCTGAGTCAGCCATCACGCTCCCCCATCGCGTCACGCTGTCTTCGCGGTCCGCGCGTGCAACGCGGTCGCGCCGAGGATCAGCGCCCCGCCCGCGAGCGTCCACGGTCCCGGCTTCTCGTGCAGCACCAGGAACGACCAGACCGGATTGAAGGTCGGCTCGACCAGCAGCAGCAGCGACGCCTCCATGGCCGGCACGCGCGACATGCCGCGCGCGATGCAGATGTAGGCGAGGCCGACCTGGAAGACGCCGAGGAAGGCGAGCACGCCGAAGGTCTTCGGCGGCAGGCTCGCGACGCCGTGGAAGAGGCCGTCGCCGGTCGCCTGCGCCAGCAGCGCGCAGACGGCGAAGCAGGTGACGTTGCCGAGGACGACCGACGCGCCGGCGCCGCCACTGTCCTCCCCCCCGCCCCGGCTGCGCTGCCCGAACCAGCGCAGGCCGACGATCGTGCAGGCCCAGAGGATCCCCGACACCAGCCCGAAGGCGTCGCCGAGCAGGGGCCTCGGAGCGGTCGCCTGCGCCGTCGACGCGCCCGACCCCACCTCGTCGCCGAAGCAGAGCGCGAGGCCGACGGCGAGCGTCCCCATGTAGAGGAGATCGCTCGCCTTCACGCTCTCCTTCAGCACGAGCGGCGAGAGGAGGAGGACGTAGAGCGGCGCCGTCGACTGCAGGAAGATCGCGCTCGCGGAGGTCGTGTAGGTGTTGGCGGCGACGAAGGTGGCGAGCGTGCCGGCGTAGAAGAAGCTGAAGACCAGCGACTTCCAGGTGTAGCCGCGCCGCGCCCGCTTCCAGACCAGCAGCAGGAAGAGCGCGGCGATCGCCGAGCGCAGCCCGCCGCGCTGCCACGCCGTGAGCCCCGCGAGCTGCTTGATGCAGACGCCGCCGGTCGAGAAGAGGAGCGCGGCGGCGATGAGCGCGAGGCGCGGGTGCTTCGAATCCATGAGGGCGCGCGACGCTAACGAAATCGCCGGCCCGGTGCGCCCGCACGGCCTCCGGGCCGGCGAATCGGTGGGAGACGCTCCCACCGTGCCGCAAGTTCTTTCAGGTCACAGGATGTCGAAGATCTCGATCAGGGCCGCGGTCTTCGCGCGGTAGTTCGAGTCGATCGTGAAGCGCGTGCTCCACGGCAGGTCGGACTTCTCCGCGAGCAGGCCGAGCCCGACCGCCGCGAAGCCGCGTCGCTGCGGCGTCTCGCGCGCGTCGCGCAGCACCGCGACGAGCGGGACGATCGCGCCGCGGTCGCCGATCAGGCCGAGCGCCTGGACCGTCGCCGACGACTCCTGCAGCGTGTTCGACTCCTTGAACTGCCGCGTCAGCACGTCGACCGCCTTGGGGTCTCCGAGCAGGCCGAGCGCACGCGCGTACTGCAGCTTCGCCTTGGAGTCGACGCCCTTCGTCTCGAGCGCCGTGATCAGCGCCTCGGAGTGGCGGCGCGAGGCCATCAGGCCGAGCCCGACCGCGAGGTAGCCGCGCAACGGCGCCTCACGCGCCTCCTCGAAGCACGCGGCGAGCGCGTCGGAGTGCTCGGCGGCGCCGAGGAGCCCGAGAGAGATCGCCAGCGCGCCCTTGAACGAGGGGTTGTTCTCACGCTCGAACTGCGCCGCGATCGCGGTGCGCGCCGCGTCGGAGTCCTTGCGGTCGAGCGCGGGGTTGCGCGCCCAGACGCCGAGCCCGAGCGCCCCGTAGGGCTTGTCGGTGGAGTGCACCGGCTGCTCGAGCGTCCGCGTGAAGAGCGCGCCGAGCCGCTGGTGCAGCGCGGCGTGGCCGGCGGCGTCGCCGTCGCGCGCGCCGAGCTCGGCGAGCGCCATCAGCGAGAACTCGCGGGTCGAGACGTCGCCGGCGTGCTCGCTCGCCTCGGCGAGGCCGTCGATCACCTCGACGTCCTCGGGCCCGGCGATGCGGCCGAGCGCGATCGCCAGCGAGCGGCGCACGTCGTCGGACTTCTCGTCCTGGAAGCGCGCCAGCAGGAAGTGGAGCGCGCCGCGCGCGGCGGAGCGGCCCGCCTCCTGGTCGGCGATGCGCGCCAGCGCGATCGGCGCCTGCGCACGCACCAGCGCGGGGAGCTCACGGTCGCCGAGCGCGTCCTGCTCGAAGGCGACGATCGCCTCGTGGCCGCCCGAGAGGAGCCCGAGCGAGAGGAGCGCGAGCGCCTTCAAGTCGTCGTTCGCGCCGAGCTTGCCGTCGCGCACGACGCGCTCGAGGTCGGCGGCCGCCTGCGGCGCGCCGATCAGACCGAGCGCCGCGGCCGCGAAGGCGCGCACCTGCGGCTCGACGCCGTTGGGGTGGCGCGTGGCGTTGCGGCCGGCCGGCGTGTCGAGCAGGAGCTCGCGCAGGTCGACGACCGCCTCGGGCGCGCCGAGCACGCCGAGCGCGAGCGTGGCCGACTCGCGCACCGACTTCGCGTCGTGGTGCAGCGCGGCGCGCAGCGCCGGCAGCGCGACGGCCGACTTCTCGGAGGGGAGCACGCGCGCCAGCGCCAGCACCGCGGAGTCGACGAGGTCGGCCTCGCTCGAGTCCATCACGGAGAGCAGGGCCGGGACGATCGTGTCGGCGACGTCGGACGGCGTCGGGCGGCGCGCCGGATCGGGATGGTTCGAGAGGCCGCGTGCGAGACCCGACTGCGAGGTGATGCGGCCGCGCCGCATCCGGTCCTTCAGCGCGAGGAACGGGTCGTCGTTGTTCTCCCACCAGAACTCCCACTGGTCGTAGCCGCCGCTGCCCTTGTTCTTGGTGCGGCCGAGGCCGCCGGGGCCGTTGCGCCCGCCGGTGGGCGGCGCGGTCGGGCCACCGGTCGACGGTCCTTTGCCGCCAGTGCTCGGTCCGCCGGCTCCGGGGGTTCCGGGTCCGCCGGGATTGCCGGGGCCGCCGGGCGTCCCGTCGCCGCCGCCGCCGAGGTTGGGCGGGACGGAGTCCGACGGTCCGCCGTAGCGGCCGCCATGCGCGAACGATTCGTTCGAGAGCGAGAGGGGCGAGAGGGCGACGGCCGCGGTCAACGCGAGCCGATACGCGAGCCTTCCATGGCATTGCATGACGTGAGAACTCCCCGCGCCGGGAGATGAGCGCATGGACGATGGGTTCGGGGAGAAGGCTCGGACAGGCGTCCGCCGCGAGGAGCGGCCGCCTTGGCAACGGCTGTTCCATCGCACGCACGTGGGAGCGGGCCGGGGCCGGCGCGGACGAGTCGTCACCGAGGTGACACGAGGATCCGGCGCAGCCGCTCGACGGCGGCCTCGGTCGTCGCCTCGCCGCGCGGCTGGAAGCGCCGGGCGGGAAGCATCTGCGCGACGTAGGCGCGCCCCTCGGCGAGGTCGCGGAAGCGGCCGGCCGTCACCGCCTGCACCAGCAGGTTGCCGATCGCGGTCGCCTCCGCGGGACCGGCGAGGATCTCGAGGTCGGTGACGTCGGCGAGCGCCTGGTTCAGGAAGTCGTTCCGGCTGCCGCCGCCGATCACGCGCACCGCTCGCAGCCGCCGGCCGGAGAGGCGCGCGACCGTGCCGAGCACCTCGGCGCAGCGCAGCGCGAGCGATTCGAGGACGATGCGCGCCAGCGCGCCCGGCTCCTCCGGCGCCGGCTGCCCGGTCCGCCGCAGGAAGTCGCGCACCGCCGCGGCCATGTCGGCCGGATGGAAGAAGGAGGGATCGTCGGGGTCGATCGCGGCGACCCACGCCGGCTGGCGCGCGATGGCGCGCTCGAGCCCTTCCCAGCCGAGCGCGTAGCCCTGCTGCTCCCACGACCTGCGGCACCCTTCGAGGATCCACAGCCCCGCGACGTTCTTCAGGAAGCGCGTCGTGCCGGCGGCGCCGCCCTCGTTCGTGCAGTTCTCGCGGAACGTCTCGTCGTTCACGAGCGGAGCGGGCAGCTCGACGCCGACCAGCGACCAGGTGCCCGAGCTCACGTAGGCGGTCTGCTCGGAGAGCGGCGTCGCGGCGACGGCGCTCGCCGTGTCGTGCGCGGCGGGGGCGACCACCTCGCAGTCGAGCCCGGTCGCGCGGACGACCTCGGCCTTGAGGCGGCCGAGCCGCGTGCCCGGCGGCACGAGCCTGGGCAGGATCGAGGCGGGGATGCCGAGGCGGCGGCAGAGCTCGCGGTCCCAGTCGCGCGTGTCGCAGCGGACCAGCTGCGAGGTCGAGGCGTGGGTCGCCTCGCCGACGTCGCTGCCGCAGAGCAGGTGGTGGAAGACGTCGGGCATCGGCAGCAGCCGCACGGCGTTGCGCGGCCACGCGCTCGAATGGACGTGGGCGTGGAGCTGGAAGAGGGTGTTGATCGGCATCAGCTGGATGCCGGTCGCCGCGTGGATCTCGGCGGCGGGGACGATCGGGAAGACGCGCTCGAAGGCGCCGGTCGTGCGCGCGTCGCGATAGGCGACCGGCTCCTCGATCAGGCGGCCGGCGCCGTCGAAGAGGCCGTAGTCGACGCCCCACGTGTCGACGCCGACCGAAGCGACGCGCGCGCCGCCGCCCGCGGCGAGCGACTGCGCGACCTGGCGCAGCGCCGCGACGATCTCGGCGAAGAGGTCGCGCGTGCTCCAGCGCAGGGTCGTCGTCCCGCGCTCGCCCGCCGTCTCGACGAAGTCGTTCTTGAAGCGGCGCACCTCCTCGAACTCGAACTGGTCGGCGCCGAAGCGGCCGCGCACGACGCGGCCGCTGCTCGCGCCGAGGTCGACCGCGACGAAGCTCTGCTCGGGCGCCGTCACGGGCCGAGCACCACGATCAGCTCGCCCGGACCGTGCACGCCGAGCGTGAGCTGCAGCTCGATGTCGGCGCTGCGGCTCGGGCCGGTCACGAGCTGGAGCGCGGAGGCGGCGGGTATCGCGCCGCGCAGGCGCGTGAGCGCGCTGCGCAGGTTCGGGACGAGGTCGGCGCGCCGCACGACGGCGACGTGCTTCGGCGGCAGCAGCGACGCGGTGCGCGGGCGGTCGGGCGCGGCGACGAGTGCGAGCGAGCCGGTCTCCGCGATCGCGGCGTCGACCCCGGTCACCCCCACCTCCGCCGCGGCGAGCGCGCCGCGTTCGGCCGCGCCGTCGAGCAGCGACGCGGACGCCTCGGCGAGCGCTTCGCCGAGGTCGTAGGGCAGGACCGTGCGCGCCCAGGAGCGCACGCGCCGGCCCGCGACCAGCACGCGCACGCACGCGCGCACCGCTTCCGGCGTCGCCGCTTCGTGCACCGCGACGCCCAACGTGAGCAGCTCGGCGACGAAGCGCGCTCTCCACGTCTCGGGCGGCGCCGCCTCGAGCGCCGAGGGGATCGGCGGCAGCGACGCGGGGCGCGCCGGGATTCGCGCAGTGCGCAGCGCGGCGCGCACGCGGCCGAGGATCTCCTCACGCGCTTCCACGGCGCCACTCCCACCAGTCGTCGAAAGTGCGCGCGGCCGGGACCTTGAAATCGCGCTGCTCCGTCCAGCCGCGGAAGAGTCCGGGGAGGCCCGGCGAACGCGTGACCCAGCCGTCGCGCGCGCGGCGGAGCGCGAAGGCGCGCGCGAGCTTCATGGCGAGGCGCAGCAGCCGCGGCCGCGTCGCCAGGAAGGCGTACGCCTTCATGAAGAGCCGCTGCGCGAGGGGGACCGGCCCGCGCTCGACCCCCTTCGCGCGCAGCGAGAGCAGCATCCGCGGCAGGTCGATGCGGACCGGGCAGACGTCGCGGCACGCGCCGCACAGCGACGACGCCTGCGGCAGCTCCTCCCAACCGGGCAGGCCGCGCAGCGACGGCGTGAGCACCGCCCCCATCGGCCCGGGATAGGTGTCGCCGTAAGCGTGGCCGCCGATGTTGCGGAAGACCGGGCAGACGTTGAGGCAGGCGCCGCAGCGGATGCAGGCGAGGATCTCCGCCTCGTCGCCGGCGAGCGTCGCGCTGCGGCCGTGGTCGAGCAGGATCACGTGGACCTGCTCGGGGCCTTCGTCGGAAGGAGTGCGCCGCGGCCCGTTCACGAGCGTGGTGTAGACGGTGATCTTCTGCCCCGTCGCCGAGCGCGCGAGCACCTGGACCATCCGCTCCCAGTCGGCGAGCGTCGGGACGAGCTTCTCGATGCCGACCAGCGCGACGTGCACGCGCGGCAGCGTCGTGACCATGCGGATGTTGCCCTCGTTGCTCACCAGCCCGATCGAGCCGCTCTCGACGATCGCGAAGTTGCCGCCGCTGATGCCGAGGTCGGCCTCGAGGAACTCCGCGCGCAGCCGCGTCCGCGCGAGCGCGCACAGCTCCTGCGGCGCGCTCGTGTACGGGACCGCGAGCTTCTCCTCCATCGTCCGCCCGACGTCCTCCTTCGTCAGGTGGATGATCGGCAGGATGATGTGCGACGGCCGGTCGGCGCGCAGCTGGACGACGTACTCGCCGAGGTCGGTCTCGACCACGCGCAACCCGGCCGCCTCGAGCGCCGCGTTGAGGTGGATCTCCTCGGTCACCATCGACTTCGCCTTGACGGCGCGCCGGCAGCCGGCGGCGCGCACGATCTCCACGACGAGCCGCTGCGCCTCCGCGGCGTCGCGCGCCCAGTGGACGGCGATGCCGTTGGCGCGCGCGTTCGCCTCGAACTGCTCGAGCAGCACGTCGAGGTTCGCGAGC
>DASRRB010000183.1:0-11017 GCA_035695985.1 Planctomycetota bacterium
GCCGGCGCAGACGCTCGAGGTCGAGGAGCTGCGCGTCGGCTCGGGTGCGAAGGCGGACGTCAGGATCGGAGACCGTCTCGTCGCGGGGCTCGCGCTCAAGCTGCGGCCGGCGCTCGGCGGCCTCTCGATCGAGCCGATCGACCTCTTCGCCGGCGCCTTCCTGAACGGCGTGCCCGTCGCGGGCCACGAGGTGTTCGAGCCGGGCGGCGCGCTGCAGATCGGGCAGGCGCTGCTCGAGCTCAAGGTGCCCGAGCCGGCGAAGTTCGTCCTCTCGGTCGACGAGGGCTACCTCGACCACGCGGTGCGCCGGCTCAGCCTCGATCCCGCCACGAAGGCGTCGGCGACGCTCGAGCACGACGGTCCGCCCGAGGCGTCGTGGGGACGGGATCCGGTCCTCGTGCGGTCGATGGCGGGGGCGATCTTGCTCGCGCTCGTCCTCTCCTTCTGGCTCGGAGTGGCGGGGGGCGGCGGGCGCGGCGATCTCGCGGCGGCGCACGCCGACGCGAAGACGGCCGACGGCCACGCGCTCGGAGGCGCGGACGGCTGCCTCGCCTGCCACGACGGTTCGACCTCGTCGAAGAAGTTCCGCTGCGCCGAGTGCCATCCAGACCAGTTGGCCGCGAACTCGTCGCACCCGCCGGCCTCCGCGCCGGCCGAGAAGTCGAAGGAGTGCGCCGACTGCCATCGCGAGCACCACGGTCGCGAGACGCGGCTCTGGAACGCGGTCCACGTGACGCTCGCCGACGTGCAGCGCGAGCCGCTGCTGCCCGGGCCCGCGCCGACGGAGACGTGCGCCGGCTGCCACGGCGCCGAGCTCCCCGCGCGCAAGCTCGCCGAGGTCGCGCCGGCGCGCGACCGCGCGCGGCCGCTCTACGACGTCGCGCTGCAGTTCGAGTCGTTCTCCCACGCGCAGCACCTCCATCCGTCGGCCGTCTTCGAGCGCGGCACGACGATCACCTGCGCGACCTGCCACGCGACGAAGAGCGCCGGCGGCCGCGGCTTCGCGACGGTGACCTACGAGAGCTGCCTCACCTGCCACGCGTGGCGGCTCAAGGACCGCAAGCACGGCCGCGACAGCGGCGTCTGCACCGACTGCCACGAGAAGACCGGCGCGAAGGAGCTCAAGACGACGGCCGCTGCGCCGGCGCCGGTGCGCTTCGCCTTCGAGCCTCAGGACCACCCCGTCACGAAGGAGGCGTGCGCCGCGTGCCACGTCTCCGGCAAGGTCGGCAGCGAGCGGCGCGTCGCGGGCCAGCCGTTTCGCCACGACCACCACCTGCCGGTCTTCCCCGACGGCGCGCTCGACGAGGAGTCATCCCGCGCGCGCTGCGCCGGCTGCCATTCGAACGTGCGCGCCTCGAAGAGCCTCGCCGACCTCTCGAAGAGCGGCCGCCTCGACGTCGACCTCGCCGCCTGCTCGAAATGCCACAAGGGCAACGCGACCGTCGCGTCCGCCGACGCCAAGCCCGGCACGGACGGCGGCGCGGCCGGCGCAGCGCGCGCCGACATCGTCCACCGCTCCCACGCCGGCGGCGCGCGCGGCACTTCGAACTCCGACGTCCTCGCGCGCGGCTGCTTCGCCTGTCACGTGCTGGCGCAGGACGGCGTCGCGATGGGGGTCGGCCCGAAAGCGCGCGCCTGCGCCGACTGCCACTCCGGCCACCAGCGCACCTCGTGCGCCGCATGCCACCAGGACCTCGACCGTCCCGCGAAGCCCGGCGAGCCGGCGCGCTGCGAGCGGAGCGTGATCGACGCAAAGGAGGCCGTCGTCGTGAAACGCGGCGGCGTCGAGAAGTTCGACCACTTCTCCCCGAACCACGGATCACTCGCCTGCGACGCCTGCCACGCGGGCGTCGACGCGACGAGCCGCCTCAAGCAAGTCGCGATGCCGACCACGACGATGGACGCCTGCATCCGCTGTCACGCGATCGCGCGGTTCCATCGGTGAATCGCGGTACGAGGAGAGGAGCCGACGTCGTAGGCTCCCGCGACGGACTCGGAAGCGCGATCGTTGGAGTGGCCGAACTAGCGGCGCGTCACTTCGAAGTCGAAATGGATCGAGGAGACGAGGGTGGAGAGCTGCGGCTCGCCGTAGTCCTGGTCGATGACGGCGACGTGGTAGCGGTCGGGGCCGTCCTTGCAGATGCGGACGTGGGTCGCGTGGACAGTGCAGGGTGCCGACGACGCGGAGCCGGGCGGGGGATCGGGGTGGGTCGAGGCGAGTCGACGCGCTTCGTCAGCGACTTCCGCCGTCCAATCGGACTCCCGGAATTCGACGCGTCGCTCCTTCATGCACGAGCCCGGAGTCCGGCCGTCCGCGAGTTCGGTGAAGACGACGTCGCGGCGCGTCGCCGCCGATTCGAAGAGGAGGCCGCCGTCGGCACGGATCACGACGGGCGCCGTGACCTCGAACAGGCCGTCAACCCGCAGTCGCCGCCCGCCAGGCACGGACTCGAGGTTCCACGGCTGCTCGGAATCGAGGAAGGGATCGCCGTCCGTCGATGCGCATGCGGCGAGCGCGAATGCCGCGACCAAGGACCGAGCCGTTGTGACGATTCTCGGGATCATCGGTCACCGCGCCGAGACGTCGTATTCGACGTGGGTCGAAATGACGGTGTTGTACTCGGACCCGGTGCCGTCGGAGAGGTCGATGGCATCCACGACGTAGCGACCATGGCCGTCCGTCCGCACGCGGACGTGGTTGGCGCGCATCGGACGGACCGGCGTCTTTCCGACTTCCTCGGCCGCCGCCTGCTTTCGATTCGAAGGGGCGAGGGCGCTCGCCTCGCTCAAGTCCTCGAGGTGGAATTCCATCGAGCACTCGCCTCCGACCTTCGTCACCCGCGGATCGGAGGGGTCCTCGATCAGCCAATCGGTGAAGACGACGTCACGCCGTGACGACGTCGACTCGAACACGATTCCTCCATCGGTCCGAACGGCGATCGGCGCCGTCACCTCGAACACGCCCTCGACCCGGAGCCTCTTCCCGCCGTCGACCGACTCGACGTCGATGAAATGCCCGGATCCAATCCCGTCCGTCGAAGAGCACGCCGCAAGCACGGTCATCGCGACGACACCCGTCTCGACCCCGACGAACCACGACTTCATCGGCACACCTCTACTTCATGACGATCCATCGACGCGACGACCCTCCGGCGCGACGATCGATCGCCCCTTCGCGTCCGATTGAAACCGATCGCCGCGAATGGCGCCACCGTCCCGCAGTCCCGCGCCGCGCCCGAAGTGCAGCAAGTACGTCGGACGTCGCTCGAGGACCGTGCAAAGAGGCTGCGGAACGTAGGCTTCGTCGCGGCGGGAGTGCACTCCGACGCCCTCGACGTCCGTTCCTCACCTACTCCCTCACTTCGGAGCTGCGCGCCTCTCCTCGTACCCGCTCGCGTCGTCCTTCACCGTGAACGGCTTCCCGTCGCGCAGATAGAACTTCGCGCGCTCCTCGGCGTTGAGCGGCCGCGACCCGATGCGCCCGAAGACCGACATCTGGTGGCCGCTCTCGTCGCAGCCGCGGTCGCGCTGCTGGCCCGTCGAGACCGCGATGCACGGCGACTCGGTGGGGCAGGTGGCGATGAGCTTCGGGACCGGCGGCGGCGAGGCGCCGTCGGTCTGGGTCGAGCGCGCCGGGCTCCAGAGCTCGACGACGCGCAGGCCGTTCCTGCCGTCGGCGACGTAGGCGAAGAAGCTCGCGTTGGTGAGGCCGGTCACCACGGCGTTGACGTCGTCCATCTTCCCGTCGGCGTCGAACTTCATGACGAGCTGCGGCGCGCGGAAGCGCTTCACGTCGACGATCGCGATGCCCTCCTTGCCGGCGGCGACGTAGGCGTAGGTGCGCGAGACGCGGACGTTGCGCGCGTCGGCGAGGGGGATCGCGGCGCCGGCGACGAGGACGGGCGCCTCGAGGTTCGTGACGTCGAGCACCTTCATGCCGTCGGCGTCGACGACCGCGGCGTAGCGGAACTGCGCGTCGACGGCGCGCGGCTCCTTCAGCCCCTCGGTCACTTCGGTCACGAGCTGCGGCGCCTTCGGGTCGAGGACGTTCACCACCGCGATCCCGCGCGGCGTGCAGACGTAGAGGTAGTGGCCGACCACCGCGCCGCCGCGCGCGCCGGTGAGCTTCCCGTCGGGATTGAAGGTGGCGGCGCGCTCGAGGAAGTTGTTCTCCCCGTTGCCGTCGACGAAGGTGTTCACGTCGACCGTCACGAGCCCCTCGATCCGGTCGAGCACGAATGCGAAACCGAAGAAGGGCTCGACCCGGCCTTCGTGGCTGGCCGGGTCCTGGACGCGGCGCGGGTCGAGCGGCACGGTCGAGGGGAGGAGGACCGCGCTCGCGTCGCGCGTCTTCACCTGCGCCTGCGCGCCGAGCGGGCTGAACGGCGCCGACACGATGCGCTGCGCCGCGTCCTTGTTGGCGACGTTCGCGATGTCGAAGACGCGCAGGCCGTCCTTGCCGTCGGCGGTGTAGAGGAACTCGCCGCGCGCCTGCACCGACTGCGCGTTCTCCGACGGATGGACGAAGAAGTCGGTCAGCACGCGGCCGTGCTGCTCATGCGCCGCGAACGACGCGGGCTGCGTGAGCGCGTGGAAGTCGCTGCCGATCACCGGCTGCGGCTCGAAGCCCTCGGTCACGCCGATCGACTCGACGCCGCCTCCGCCGAGCCCCACGTACGCGTACGACCCGACGAAGTCGGCCGAATGCGAGCCGAGCACGAAGAGCGTGGCGAGCCGCGCGTTGTTGTCGTCCGCCTCGCTCAGGTGGCAGGCGGTGCACGCCTGGCCGTATTTCGAGCTGAAGGTGTGGGGCGGGAAGGGGGTGAACGCGGTCGCGCTGAAGCCGGCCGACGAGATGGTCGGCTGCTGGTTCACGACGATCGCGCGGTTGCCGTCCTCGACCGTCGCGCAGACCGCCGACGCCGAGCGCACCGGGCTGATCTTGTTGCCCTTCACGTCGCCGTTGACGCCGAGCATGTAGGAGTCGCTGCGCAGCCCCTGCGAGTAGTACCCGACGTCGCCTTTCGTGCACTCGCCGAAGTAGTGCTTGGCGTCGAGGCGGACGTTGGTGCGCGCCGCGAGGTGGCAGCCCTGGCACGAGACGGCCCACGCGACGTGGCAGGTGTAGCAGGTGAGGCGGTCGTTCCCGTGCGCGAGCTTCTCGGGCGCGAGGCCCGCGTCGCCGAAGCCCGAGCCGTCGCGCAGCAGCGTCTTCGCGACCGCCGCCTTCTTGTTGTAGGCCTTGCTCGCGGGGTCGACGACGTCGGCGAGCTGCGGCACGACCCACTGCTTGCTCGGGTCGACCTTGCTGTGCTGCACGAGCGTCTTGCCGCCGTCCTTCCACTCGAACTGCGGCTTGCCGGGTCCGAACGGCACGCGCGTGCGCGGCGCGTCGTTGCTGCCGGACTGGTAGAGCAGGTCGCGGCCGCCGGCGGGGTTGCTCGTCTTGAGTTTCGCCCGTTCCGAAATCGTGCCGTGGCAGTCGGTGCAGGCGATCTCGACCGCGTCGATCATCTCGCCGTAGAGCTTCCCGTCGCCGTGCACGTCCTGCTCGGTGTGGCAGTCGATGCAGTGCATGCCCGCCTCGAAGTGGGCGTCGACGAGGTGGACCGCCTTCTTGGCCCATTCGGGGTCGTCGGCCGGGATGACGTTGCCGTCGGCGTCGAGCAGGCGCCCCTCCTGGTCCTTGCGGTAGATCTTGCGGAACGACCAGCCGGAGCGGTGCTGCGGCGTGAACTGCGTGTGCTTCGCGGTCGGGTTGGCCTCGTCGTGGACGTCGTGCAGCTCCTCGCCCCACTTGGCCTGGCCGTCCTTCCTGTAGAAGGCCGCGCCGTCGGTCTCGCCGTCCCACCACTCGACGCCGACGTAGTTGCCGAGCGCGCCGCTGCCCTGGTGGATGTGGCAGGTGAGGCATTGGCTGGTCGGGATCGCGCGCGTGAGGCGGTGCTGGATCGGGTGGCCGCGCTCGCCCTTCGCGATCGTCGCGTCGTTGCTCGCGCTCGTGCCGTCGCGGCCGGCGTAGGCGGCCGGCCCGCCCGCCGCGCTGTCGTCGTTGGCGTAGAGGACGTGGCAGGCGCTGCAGCCGCTGGAGCGGTACTCGCCGGCGTAGTCGTTGGTGCCGAGGAACCAGAGGTTGGGGTCGTTGAGCCGCGTCTTGTGCACGGTGAGGACCGCGCCGTCGACCTTGTTCAGCGTCCCGAGCCCGCGCGTGTTCGCGATTCCGCGCTCGAGCACGCGGAACTGGTTGCCGGGCTCGGAGATCTCGAAGCGCGGGTAGGGGAGGAGCTCGGACAGGACGCCGCGCGCCTTCTCGGACTCGGTCGGCGCCGGGTTCGCGACCGCCTTCGCCGCCGTCCCGTTCGGCATGTAGAACTCGCCGACCGTGTAGTGCTTCCACGGCGAGACGCCGTTGTTGTAGAGGCCGGAGCCGGGCACCATCGCGCTGTGCGCCATGATGCTGGTCGGGACGCGCCGCGTCTCGCTCGGGTGGCACGGGCCGCAGGTCTGCGGCGCGACGCGCAGGTCGCCGGGGTTCACGAAGCGGACGAACTCGAGCCGCTCCGTGTTGAGCAGCGCGTAGCTGTTCTTCGGGTTGGCCGAGCTCGCCCACTTCTCCGGGAACAGCGGCGCGACGTGCGCCGACCCCATCGCCGCGCGGTAGGCCGAGTCGAACGGGCGCGTGCTCTTCGAGCCGGACGGCTTGTGGACGTTCGGGTCGCCGCCGTGGCAGTGGGCGCAGCCGATGCGCACGAGGTTCGACGCGTGCATCGAGGGGCTCTCGATCCCCTCGTGGCAGGTGACGCAGCCGGCCGACGCGGCGGTCTCCTCGTCGGCGGAGCCGTAGCCCGTCTCGCCCGGGACCGGCGGCGCGTGGCCGATCGACGTCGAGAGGTCGCGGTCGGTGAAGCGGGCGCACCCCGCGACGACGACGAGCGCCGACCCGGCGAGCGCCGCGGCCGCGAAGGCGGCGCGCAGTGCGGTGCGAGACTCGATGCCGAGCATGTCCGTTCCCCCGACGATGCCAACCCGGGCCGCTCAGAACGCGAAGGTCGCGGTCACGAAGAACCCGAACAGCGTTCCGCTGCCGGCGATGTCGCGCAGCCCGCCGCCGGGCAGCAGCGCCGACACGCCGCTGGTGAAGATGACGTTGTCGATGCCGAGCGGCCGGTACTGCGCGGCGAGGCTCAGGTCGACTCCGATGTCGCTCCCGACCGACTTCCCGAACTGCTGGTCGAGCGAGTCGGTGTTCACGAAGTGCAGCCAGAGCGAGTCGGCGAAGACCGTCCACTGGTTGCTGAGCGCGCCCTCCCAGCCGGCGTGCAGCAGCAGCAGGCCGGGGTTCACGAAGTTCGGCGCGTCGAAGTTCTTGGTGCGGAGGTTGGGATAGAGGCTGTTGCCGTTCTTCAGGCGCTGGCCGCCGACCACGAAGTTGCTGCGGTCCCAGAAGCCGAAGGCGCCGCCCGCGAAGTCGGGGTTGTCGAAGACGCCGTCGAAGCCGTGCGCGGTGCCGTTGCCGGTGCCGCCGTCGCCCGAGGCGTAGAGCCCGCTCGTGACCACCTTCCACCAGTCGACCGGGTAGGCGACCTCGAGCGCCGCCATCTGCCCGCTCACGTCGACCGAGCGCCCGGCGATCGGGTTGCCCGCGTCGTGGCCGATCGCCTGGTAGAGCGCGTGGGAGACCTCGAAGCGCCCGATGTGCCCCTGCCCGTTCAAGCCGAGGTAGAGCAGGTCGACGTTGCGCACGTCGTGGTCGGTGACCCACAGCGCGGTGCCCTCGAGCGTGTAGCCCCTCCAGATCGCGTCCTGCATGAAGACGTCGCCGGTCAGGATCTCCTGGTTGCGCGCGTTGCCGGTCTGGTTGAAGTTGCTGAACTTGTCCTTCTTGGCCAGGTCGAAGTAGGCGACGTCGTACTGGTAGCGGTTCTTCTCCCACGACCCGAACAGGCGCGCACCGTCGTTGGCGTCGGCGAAGACGAACTTGCGGAAGTCGCTGGCGAACGCCTGGCGGCCGGCGCGCAGCGACAGGAAGTCGAAGTGGGGGTCGAACTCGGCGAGCAGCACCTCGCCGAACGCCTCCTGCAGCGCGTCGTCGTTCTCCGCCGTGCCGTTGGTGGCGACGTCGGCGTTGCGGATGTCGTGCGCGATCGTGACGCGCGCGCGCCACGTCGGCGGCCGGAACACGGTGTCGCCGTACTGCAGGTCGAAGGAGAGGAAGAGGTCGGACTTGACGTCCGTCTCCTTCCCGTCGCCCGCGAAATCGTGGCGGTCGAAGACGGACGCGCTCACCGCGTCGATGCGCAGGAAGGTGTTCTCGCCCCAGATCGGCTTGTCGCCCTTCAGCGTGTTCACGCCGTAGGGGTCCCACCACGGCCGCGCGCCGACGATCGGGTACTCGCCGATCTCGCCGACGTTGAACGGGTTGAGCCGGCCGCGCTGGCCGTAGCGGTCGTACTCGGGCAGCGCGAAGTAGCGGTTCTCCACCGGCTCGAGGAGGGCGCCGGGCGGCGGCTCCTGCGACGACGGCGGCGGCGGCGGCGACTCCTGCGCCTGCACGACCGCGGCGCTCGCGAGGAACGCGGCGACGCCGCCGAATCGGGGCCGAGCGATCGACGGAGCGCAAGGCATGGACGGTTCCCCCTGACCGGACCCTGCGGACGCGCCGTCGGCGCGGCCGAGCCGAGAGGCGGGCAGTGTAGTTTCGCGTTCGCGCGCGTCCATTGCTTGACACGGTTTCGCACGCCCGGCACATTGCCCCGCCTGTCTCGCCGCGGGCCGTGCACGGAGGAAGGGATGGTCCGATCGCCGTTTCGTCGCGCCCCTCTCGTCGCGGCGGCGCTCGCGGCGGCGGGCTGCTCGTCCGCGACCGACCGCTTCCTCTCGATCGAGAGCTATCCGCCGGGCGCGAGCGTCCGCCTCCTCGTGGAGGGGCGCGCCGCCGGCCAGACGCCGCTGGAGAAGGTGCACGTCGGCGCGCCGTCCGGGAAGACCGAGGTCCTCCTGATCGAGAAGGAGAACTACCAGACGGTCGCCTACCCGGTCGGGCCGGAGAGCCCCGAGCACCTCTTCTTCTCGCTGCAGAAGGCGCCCGACCTCCTGCCGCTGCAGAACGCCGTCACCGAGCTGCAGAACAACGTGCGCAGCATCCGCGAGACGGTCGAGGCGATGCGCGACGCCGAGAAGAAGGGCGGGAACTGAGATGGCGTCGAATCGGGTCCGCGCCGCGGGAGCGCTGCTGGTCGCCGCCCTCGCCGCCGGCTGCAGCAGCAGCGACGTCGCGATCGTGATCAAGTCCGACCCGCCGGGCGCGACCGTCTACATCGACGGCGAGCGCGCCGGCGAGGACGGCGGCACCTTCGCGCTCCACTACGGCTCCGATCCGCGCCGCAAGGTCCACGTCCAGCTCTGCCTGCGCGGCCGCGAGCCGGCCGAGGCGATGTGGGAGCTCGTCGAGGTGCCGTCGCCCGACGGCCGCGGCGTCCGCGAGAAGACCTTCAAGCTGGAGAGGGTGCGCTGATGCTCAGGCTCGCCTGGGGACTCTCGCTCGCCCTCCTGGTCGCGGCGTGCGGCGCGCCGCCGCTCGACCTCTTCAACATCAAGGCGATCTCGAGCGATTCGCAGGAGCCGGTGCCCTGCGCCGTCTTCGTCGACGGCGAGCGGCAGGACGACCTCTCGGGCCAGCCGCTCGCGACGCCGGTGTCGATCGCGATCGGCTTCCGTCCCGACCCGACCGGCGTGCACGAGAGCGCCGGCGTGAAGATCTCGGTCTTCCCGATGATCTCGGTCGACGGGAAGTGGAAGCTCCCCTCCGAGGCGACGGGCGATCCGGCGCCGGGCTTCCGCTTCGACCGCCACGCCGAGCGGCTGATCCGCCGCTCCGACGCCCGCACGCAGCTGTTCATCCTCCTGCCGAACGGCGACGGCCGCTGGTACGAGCTGCCGAGCCGCGGCGCGTCGATCAGCGCCGGCAGTTGACAAGCGGCGCCTTCGGCGGCGCTCAAAGACCGCCGGGCGAGAGCCCCGCGAGCGCGAAGTAGTCGCGCGGCCGCACGACGCCGCGCAGCCCGGGCCGGCAGATGCCCGACGGGTCCCGGGCGACGTCTCCCACGACGCGCGGCTGCTCGCCGGAGAAGCGCCGCTCGTCGCTGTCGTCGAAGCGCCCGCCCAGGACGAACGCCGCGCCGCGCTTCGCCTTCGTCCACTGCTCGGCGTTGCCGGCGAGGTGGTGGACCGGCGGCTTGAAGCCGACCGCGAGGCCACCCTCGTCGACCGCCATCGGCGCGTCCATGCCGGCGCAGAGGCGACCGCCGCCGATCTTCAGGTCGAAGCGCGCGGTCGGGCTCGGGTCCCACGCGAACTTGCGGTGGTCCTGGCTCGACGTCTTCGGACCCTTCGCGGCGAGCCACCACTCCTCGGCGGTCGGCAGGTCGCGGTCCTTCAAGGCGAGCAGCACGACCGCCTGCGCGTAGGTCGCGTTCTCGACCGGCCAGCGCGGGTGGCGGGCGGAGTCCGGCGCGGCGTTCCACTCGGGCGGCGCCTTCGCGAGCTGGTCGAGCGCACCGTCGAGGCCGAGGCTCTCGAGCCACGGCAGCGACGGCAGCACGCGCTGGACGGCGTCGCGCCGGTTCTTCACGTCGGCCAGGAACGCCTGGAACTCGCCGATCGAGACCGCGGCGGTGTCGATCCAGAAGGGCGCGACCGCGACCGGCTCGCCCGGCTTCATCGGCCGCAGCATGGAGCCGACCACGACCGGGCCGCCGTGCACGAGCGGCAGGTCCGCCACCCGCGCTTCGAGGGCGTCGAGCCGCGCCGCGCAGTCGGCGGCGTACTTCACGTCGGGCGCGGCCGCGCCGAGCTCGGTCGCGGCGGACTGGAAGGAGGAGCGAGCGCGCCCGATCGCGAGGTCGTCGAAGAGGGCGTGGAAACCCTGGCGCAGCGCGTCGACGCCCGCCTTCGCGCGGCGCACCGTGTCGTCCTGGAGCCCGGGGTCGCCGAGCGCGTCGAGCGCCTGGCCCGC
>DASRRB010000184.1:0-18350 GCA_035695985.1 Planctomycetota bacterium
GCGCGGAGAGCTCGGCGCGGACGGGGGGGTGGACGATCTTCTCGAGGTCAGAAACCGCTTCGGGGTCGCCGAAGGTCGCGCGCGCGAGCGCGGCGCGGTCGACCGCGTCCTCTGGCGCGACGGCCGGCCCGAAGCGGCGGACGAGGGCGGCGCGCACGTCGGGTCGCTCGAGCTCGCGGCGCGCGATCGCGTCGGCGTCGAGGATCGCGGCGCCGCGTTCGCCGAGGATCGCGGCGACGCTGCTCTTGCCGCTGGCGATGCCGCCGAGCAGTCCCACGACGAGCGGTCGTCGCGTCGCTTTCACGCACCTCTCCGTGCTTGACACTGTCGAAAAAGCGCTGCTAAGATCGCCCGCCTTTCCGCGCGCCCGACCTATCCTACGTCGCGACAATGAGTTGCGTTCGCCGTCGCGATCCCGGGTCGGAACCGCCGCCGCAGCTCGCGGCGGTGCGGGCGGCGAAGGGGGCGGCCGAGGCGTTGCCGGAGGGTGGGTCCGCGCGTAGAGCGCGGGCGCGAAACCGGTTCGGTCGGCCTCCTTTCCCTCGACAGAATCGATCCGCGACGAATCCAAGGACGGGAGCCTCTGCATGAACCGCAGGACCAGCGGTGCGGCGACGGTCGGACTGATCTGGATCATTGTCCTCATCCTGCTCCTGCTCGGTTGCGCGGCGGGGCTCTACACGGTGAGCGCCGACAAGACCAAGGCCGAGGAGGCCGTCGCGGCGCAGAAGCGCCTCACCGAGGACGCCGAGAAGAAGGCCAAGGCGAGCAAGGACAAGCTGAGCTCGCTGTCGAAGGTCGTCGGCTTCCGTGACGAGACCGACCAGGGCGACTCGCGCGAGGAGCAGATCGCCAAGGCGCTCGAAGAGATCCGCACCAAGCAGAACCTCGGCGCCGACGCGACCAGCACGTCGAAGGTGATCGAGAAGCTCCAGGCGCAGATCGAGGAGCTGACCCGTCAGCTCGCCGAGGCGAAGACGCAGTTCTCCACCGAGGTCCAGGCGCGCGCGTCGCTGCAGGGCAACCTGCAGGACGTCACCAAGGCCAAGGACGAGGAGAACGAGAAGATCACCAAGCAGCTCACCGACGAGCGCGACCGCCACGCGAACCAGGAGACGACCGACAAGGGCCGCATCGACGACCTCGACAAGCGGCTGAAGGACGCCGACGCGCGCGTCAAGGCGGCCAACGACGACCGCGACAAGCAGGTCGCCAAGCTCACCGAGGACTTGAAGGTCCGCGAGGGCCGCATCGCCGAGCTCTCCAAGCGCGTCGAGATGATCCGCCAGCCGGACACGCCGGACGGATCGGTCCTCGACGCCAGCACCGCGAGCACCTGCTACATCGACCTCGGCCGCAAGAACCTGCTCGTGCGCGGGACGCGGTTCAAGGTGTTCAACTACGCCAAGAACGGCGCGATGCACGAGAAGGGGATGATCGAGGTCACGAAGGTCGAAGACGCGATGTCCGAAGCGACCGTCGTCGACTTGAAGGACAAGTTCGACCCGATCACCAAGGGCGACAAGATCTCGGCGCCCAACTACGACCCGAACATGAAGCGCGAATTCGTGCTGGTCGGCAGATTCCCCTCGGGTTATTCGCGAGCGCTCGTGGCCGACCGGCTGCGCGCGCTCGGCGCGACGGTGAAGGACAAGGTCGGCCCTTCGACCGACTTCCTCGTCATCGGCGACAAGGACGAAGGGGCGAGCTCGAAGCCGGAAGAGACGAAGGACGGCGGCAACGACGCCAACGCCGCCGGCCCGAGCGAGGACGAGGAGCTCAAGCTCGCGCAGCTCTACCGGGTGCAGATCGTCGCGGTCCGCGACATCCTCGAGTACGTGAAGTACGAGTGACCGCCGGGGCCGGCGCGTCCCGGCCCCTCCGAACGTACGCTGTCGTCGCGCGGCGCGAGGCCCAGGCTTCGCGCCGCGCGCGTTTCGAGGACGACCGTTCCATCCAGCGCGGGACGAGGTGACGTGGGCGGCAGCCCCGACGAATTCCGGATGACGTTCGGCGAGCACCTCGAAGAGCTCCGCCGCCGGGTCATCATCTCGCTGCTCGCGTTCGGCGTGTCGTTCTGCGTGGCGCTCGGCTTCCAGGACCAGCTGATGCGGCTCCTGACGCGGCCCTACCGGCTCGCGGTCGCCGACCTCGGCAAGTCGATGCGCGAGGAGTACAAGAAGCAGCCGCACGCGCCGGTCGAGAACCTCGACGACGCGATGATCGACGAGCTCGAGAAGGGGAAGACGCTCCCGCCCGACGCGATCGCGCGGTTGCGGGCGGCGCAGCAGCGGGAGCACGAGCGCGCGCTCGACCGCGCGGCGCCGAGCCTTCCCGACGACCTGCAGGCGGTGAGCCTCGGCGAGACGTTCGGCGCCTACATGCAGATCTGCACGCTGGCGGCGGCGCTCGTCTCGGCGCCGATCCTGCTCCATCAACTCTGGGCCTTCATCGCGGCCGGCCTCTACGACCACGAGAAGCGCACCGTCCGGCGCGTGCTGCCGTGGTCGCTCGCCCTCTTCTTCCTCGGGCTGGCCTTCGGGTTCGCGGTGCTCGCCAACATGTCGGTCGAGTTCCTGCTGAGCTACGGCGACCTGACCCTGGTTCGGCCGCAGCCGGCGGTCGGCGCCTACCTCGGGCTCCTCTTCCTGCTGCTGCTGGTGATGGGGCTCGTCTTCCAGATCCCGCTGGTGATGACGGTGCTGGCGAGCGTGGGGCTCGTCTCGCCCACCTGGTTCCGTTCCAAGCGGCGCCACTGCATCCTGGCGATCTTCATCATCGCGGCGGTGATCACGCCGCCCGATTACGTGTCGCAATTGCTGGTCGCGGGACCGATGCTGCTGCTCTTCGAGGCGGGGCTGGTCCTGGCGGGTCGCGCGGCGAAGCGCCGGGAGGCGCGCCTCGCGGCGAACGAGGGCGCGCGAGCAACATGAAGGTCGGAATCATCGGCTACGGCGGCGTCGGCAAGACGTCGCTCTTCACGGTGCTGACCGGCCAGGCGGCCGCGGCGCACCACCCCTCGGAGCGCCACCTGGCGACGGTCGACGTCGTCGACCCGCGCCTCGACAAGCTGCGCGCGCTCTGGCAGCCGCGCAAGTTCACGCGCGCGCGCTTCGAGGTCGAGGACGAGCCGGCGGTGCCGCGCGGCGACGTGGCCGGCCGCGGCGAGCGCGTCGCGGCGCTGCGCGACCCCGACGTGCTGCTGCTGGTGATCGGGACGTCGGAGGCGGCGCGCGGGCTGCTGCCGAAGGAGCTCGCCGACCCGCTCGCGCAGGAGCGGGCGCTGCGCGACGACCTGCTGCTGCTCGACATGGAGGCGATCGAGAAGCGGGTCGGCAAGAGCGAGGAGCGCATCAAGAAGGGCTCCGGCGACCGCGCCATGCTCCTGCGCGACGTCGACGCGATGAAGCGGATCTCGGCGCTCGTCGAGAAGGGGGCGTCGCTGCACGAGGTGAAGGACCCTGACGGCGAGCGCCTCCTGCACGAGCTCAAGCTCTTCCACGACAAGCCGGCGGTCGCGGTCTTCAACGTCGACGAGGCGACCCTCTCCGACCGCGCCGCGGTCGAGAAGCTGCGCGGCTCGTCGAAGCGCGCCGCCGTCCTCTCCGCGCCGATCGAGCGCGAGATCGCGCAGCTCGAGGGCGCCGACCTCGCCGCCTTCCTCGAGGAGTACAACCTCACCGAGCCGGCCGCGCCGCTGCTCACGCGGCTCGCCTACGAGGCGCTCGACCTGATCTCGTTCTTCACGATGGGGGAGGACGAGGTGCGCGCCTGGCCGATCGTGCGCGGGAGCAACGCGGTGACCGCCGCCGGCAAGATCCACAGCGACCTCGCGCGCGGCTTCATCCGCGCCGAGGTGATCCCGTTCGCGCGCATCGAGGGGGCGGCCGATCTCAAGCAGTTGAAGACGCTCAGCCGCGCCGACCTGGTCGGCAAGGAGCACGAGGTCAAGGACGGCGACATCCTGAACATCCGGTTCAGCGTCTGAGCCCGACCGGCGCCGGGGGTCGCCGCGCCATGGCCGAGGGAACGCGAAGCGAAGCGCCGATCCGGCGGGTCGCCCTGCTCTCGACGGGGGAGGAGCTGGTGCGCGGCGCCATCGCCGACACCAACGCCCCCTGGATCGCGCGCACGCTGAAGCGGCTCGGCGCGCTCGTCGGCGAGGCGCGCCAGGTCGGCGACGGCCGCGCGGCGATCGCGGCGGCGGCGCGCGAGCTGTCGGGACGCTGCGACCTGCTGGTCGTCACCGGCGGGCTGGGACCGACGGCCGACGACCGCACGCGCGAGGCGCTCGCCGACGCGGCGGGCGTGGCGGTGCGCGAGGAGGCGGGCGCGCTCGCGCAGGTCGAGGCGTACTTCGCGCGGTTCAAGCGGACCGCTTCGGCGTCGAACCGCCGCCAGGCGCTGCTGCCCGACGGGGCGCGCGTGGTCGTGAACCCGATCGGCTCGGCGCCCGGCTTCGAGCTCAGAATCGGCGGCGCGCTCGTCGTCGCGCTGCCGGGTGTTCCAACTGAAATGAAGCGGATGGTCGAGGAGTGGCTCGTACCGACGGTGCGCGCGCGCAACGGCGCGGCGGCGTTCGAGGAGCGGCTGCTGCAGGTGGTCGGGCTCGCCGAATCGGTGGTGGGCGAGCGCATCGACGCCTGGATGCGCGCCGACGCGCCGCTGGTCTCGGTCACGGTCGCGGCTTCGCGCGTGACGATCTGCGCGAGCGACGCCGCCGACGCCGCGGGTCGCGCGCGCCTCGACGCGTGCACGCAGGCGATGCGCGCCGCGCTCGGCGACCACGTCTTCGCCGAAGGCGACGTGACGCTCGCGGAGCACGTGATCGCGCGGCTGCGCGAGCGGCGCCTCACGGTCGCGCTGGCCGAATCGTGCACCGGCGGCCTCGTCGCGGCGGCGCTGACCGACGTGCCCGGCGCGTCGGACGCCGTGCTCGAGGGCTGCGTGACCTACACGGAGGCGGCGAAGACGCGGACGCTCGGCGTGGGCGAGGAGCTCTTGCGGCGGCACGGCGCGGTGAGCGAGGAGACGGCGCGCGCCATGGCCGAGGGGGTGCGCGGTCGCGCCGGGGCGACCTTCGGCGTCGCGACGACCGGCGTCGCCGGCCCGGGGGGCGGGACTCCGGAGAAGCCGGTCGGCCTCGTGCACGTGGCGGTCGCGGGACCCGACGGCGTCGCGCACCTCGAGAAACGGTTTCCGGGCGATCGCGCCCTGGTGCGTTCCTTCGCCGTCACCGCTGCGCTCGACCTGCTCCGCCGCGCGCTCCGTTGAGCCGGGCCGGTCTCCCCGCGATGATGGCCGGCTGCGAACCATTTCCCCGATGGTGTAATCGGTAGCACACGGGACTTTGAATCCCTCAGTCCAGGTTCGACTCCTGGTCGGGGAACCAGCGGCCGCCCCGAACGCGTGCTAGGTTTGCGCGGCCTTCGTCCGATGTACCGGATGGGTCCGGTCCCGCGACGCGGGACCGTCCGAAGGGGAAGGAGGAGATTCCCTGCACGGGAGTCGCCCCTGACGGACTCGAGAAACGGCAGCGCGAACGGAAGCGCGCACGGCGGCGTCCGCGGACCGGAGCACGGCGTCACGCTCGTCCTCGGCGGAGGCGGTGCGCGCGGTCTCGCCCACCTCGGCGTCCTCAAGGTGCTCGAGGAGGCGGCGATTCCGGTGCGCGCGATCGTCGGCAACAGCGCCGGCGCCATCATGGCCGCGTCGTGGCTGCAGCACTCCGACGCGAGGACGACGATCCGCCACGTCCTCTCCTTCCAGCACTCGCAGGCGTTCCGCCGACTCGGCCTGTCGTTCCGGCCCACGCGCCAGCGGATCGGCCGTCCGCCCTCCTTCCTGCGTCGCATCCTGTCGGGCTGGCGCAGCCACGTCGCGATGCACCTGCTCTTCCGGCGCGCGTCGCTCTTCCACCGGCGCCGCCTCGAGATCCTGGTCGGCGCGGCGGTCCGCCCCGGCCGTCTCGAGCAGCTGCGCCTCCCGCTATGGGTCGTCGCGCTCGATTTGCGCAGCGGCGACCCGGTGGTGCTCGGGAGCGGCGACCTCCACACCGTCCTCACCGCGGCCGCGTCGGTCGCCGGCTTCTTCCCGCCGGTCGCGCACGAGGGGCACCTCCTCATCGATTCGGGGCTCGCCGACAACCTCCCCGTTCTCGCGGCCCGTGAGCGGACGGACGGGCCGATCGTGGCGGTCAACCTGAGCTGCGACCTCGACGACCGCTGCGACCCGGGCATGACCGGGATCGAGGCGCTGCTCCGCGGCGAGGAGCTCGCGTCGCGCTGGAACAACCGCCAGCGTGCCGGCCTCGCCGAGGTCCGGATCGAGCCGCGGCTGGGCAGCCGCTACTGGCTCGACTTCTCCGAGCCCGAGTCGATCGTCGCCGCCGGCGAGGCGGCGGCGCGCGCCGCGCTCGACGCCATCCGCCGCCTCGTGCCGCAACCCGCCGCGCCGTCGGGCGCCGCGCCCACCGCCACGCAGCCGGCGACGCCCCTGCATTGACCGCTCCCCGGGGCGCCGGTTAAACCGTTCGCCCCAATTTCACGCGGCGGGCGGGCGGCGCGGAAGTCTTCCGGTGCCCCGCCGTCGACGCGGAGCAGCGCCATCCGAGCGTCCGACCGAGATCCGATCGCGCGTGCTCCGGCGCAAGCCGGGTCGCGCCGGACGCCGCTCGCGGTCGTCGTCCTCGCCGGCGGCCAGGGAAAGCGGCTCGGGAGCGACGCGCCCAAGGTGATGGCCGAGATCTGCGGGATGCCCGCGCTCGGCTACGTCCTCGACGCCACCGCGGCGCTGTCGCCGACGCGCACGCTGGTCGTCGTCTGCCACCGGCGCGAGCTCGTGACGCAGTGGCTCGAGGGGCGCAAGGGCGTCGAGGCGGTCGACCAGGGCGAGCCGCTCGGCACCGGCCACGCGGTGAAGACGGCCGTGCCCAAGCTGCCCGGCTTCACGGGCGACGTGCTCGTGCTCTTCGGGGACGGGCCGCTGCTCCGGGGCGAGACGCTGCAGGAGCTCGTGGCCGACCACCGCGCGCGCGGCGGCGCCGTCACCATGGCGCCGGCGCGCCTCGACGACCCGACCGGCTACGGCCGCGTGGTGCGCTCCGCCGACGGCTCGCTCGAGCGCATCGTCGAGGAGCGCGACGCCGACGCGGCGACGAAGGCGATCCGCGAGGTCCACTGCGGCATCGCCGTCTTCCGCGCGACCGACCTCTTCCCGGCGCTGGCGCAGATCGGCCGGCAGAACTCGCAGAAGGAGTACTACCTCACCGACGTCTACGGGCTGATCCGCGCTGCGGGCGGCCGCGTCGACTTGAAGCCCCTCGCCGACTCCGAGGAGGCGCTGAGCTTCAACACCGCCGCCGAGCTGCACGAGTGCCGCCGCCGCATGCGCGCGCGCATCCTCGCGCGCCACCAGCGGAACGGCGTCGAGATCGCCGACCCCGACACGACCTTCGTCGACCACGACGTCGCGATCGGCGCGGGCACGCGCATCCAGCCCTTCAGCGTGATCCGCTCCGGCGTGCGCATCGGCAGGCACTGCGAGGTCGGGCCGTTCTCCCACCTGCGCAACGGCGCCGTTCTCGAGGACGGCGCCGAGGTCGGCAACTTCGTCGAGGTGAAGAACAGCCGGCTCGGCGAGCGCGTGAAGGCGAAGCACCTCACCTACCTCGGCGACGCGACGATCGGCGCCCTGACCAACGTCGGTGCCGGCACGATCACCGCGAACTACGACGGCAAGGAGAAGCACGTCACGCGCATCGGGAGCCGCGCCTTCATCGGGAGCGGCACGGTGCTGGTCGCGCCGGTCACGATCGGCGACGGCGCGACGACCGGTGCCGGCGCCGTGGTGACGCGCCACCGCGACGTGGCGGCGGGGGAGGTGGTGGTCGGCGTCCCGGCGCGGCCCCTCGTGAAGAAGTCGGTCGGCGCGAAGCCTGCGGCGCGGCCGTCGAAGGCCGCACCCACGAAGTCGTCCCGCACCCGTGAGCCCGGGAAACGCTCCCGGAAGGAGAAGAGGTCGTGACGCGCGACAAGATCGCGGTGCTGTCCGGCAACGCCCATCCGGCGCTCGCGCGCGCGATCGCGGAGTCGCTCGGGATCGAGCTCTGCCGCGCGACGGTCGGACGGTTCCCCGACGGCGAGATCGACGTCAAGATCTACGACGACCTGCGCGGCTCCGACGTCTTCATCGTGCAGCCGACCAGCCCGCCGGTGAACGACCACCTGATCGAGCTCCTGCTGCTGCTCGACACCTGCCGTCGCGCCAGCTCCGGCCGCATGACCGCCGTGATCCCCTACTACGGTTATGCGAGGAAAGACCGGAAAGACGAGGGCCGCGTGCCGATCAGCGCGAAGCTGGTCGCCAACATGATCTGCAGCGCCGGCGCCGACCGCGTGCTCACCATCGACCTGCACGCGGCGCAGATCCAGGGCTTCTTCGACATCCCGGTCGACCACCTCTACGCGAAGCCGGTCCTGATCGACTACTTCAAGAGCCTCAGCCCCAAGGACCCGGTCATCGTCGCCCCCGACATGGGCGGGCTCAAGCGCGCGCGCGCCTACGCCGAGTCGCTCGGCGCGCAGGTCGCGATCGTCGACAAGCGCCGCATCTCGGCCGACAAGGTCGACTGGGAGCACATCATCGGCGAGGTCGAGGGGCGCGACGCCCTGCTGATCGACGACATGATCGCGACCGGCGGCTCGATGGTGCAGGCGGTCCGGATCGTCAAGGAGCACGGCGCGCGGGCGGTGTACGTCGGCGCGACGCACGCGGTATTCTGCGGGGACGCGGTCCACAAGCTGGCGCATTGCGGCGCCGACGGGATCGTGATCACCGATTCGGTCCCCGTGCACGAGCCGCTGCCCGAGCGCTTCCAGTCGCGCTCGGTGGCCGGGCTGCTCGCCCGCGCGATCAAGGCGATCCACAACAGCGAGTCGGTGAGCGCGTTGTTCGAAAAGGTCTGAGCGTGCGCCGGAAGCGGCGCGCGACGCAGGAAGGACACGGAGCGAAGCGATGCGACAGTACGAGATGAAGGCCGAGGTGCGCACGAGCGCGGGCAGCCGCAGCAGCCGCGGGCTGCGCCGGGAGGGCCGCCTCCCCGCGGTGCTCTGCGGCCACGGCGTCGAGACGCGTCCGCTGCACGTGAGCGTGCGCGAATTCGACGAGGCCCGCAAGCAGCACGCGCGCGTCATCCTGCTGCAGCTCGCGGGCGCGACGGAGCCGGCGATCATCCACGACGTCGCGTGGGACACGATCACGCAGGAACCGCTGCACGTCGACTTCCAGCGCATCAACATGAACGAGAAGGTCGTCGTCGAGGTCCCGATCAAGACGAAGGGACCGTCGAAGGGCGAGGCCGAGGGCGGCATCCTCGTCGTCCAGCTCGACCAGGTGCGCGTGCGCTGCCTGCCGCTCGAGATCCCCGACCAGATCGACGTCGACATCCGGGCGCTGCTGCAGCACGACTCGATCCACGTGAAGGACCTCGTCCTGCCCAAGGGCATCGAGGCGGTCGACGCGCCCGAGGCGCTGGTGCTGTCGATCGTCGAGCCCAAGAAGGAGGAGCTGCCGGTGCCGGGCACGGCCGAGGTGGCGCCGACCGAGCCGGAGCTCATCGTCAAGGCGCCGAAGCCGGGCGAGGAGGAGGAGGGCGCGGCGGCTCCGGAAGCGGGAGCGGACAAGAAGGGCGGCGCGGCTCCTGCTGCCAAGAAGGAGAAGGAGAAAAAGTAAGCGGAAGTTTCGGGTGCGCGCCGATGCAGCTGCCGAACCTGCGGTTCGCAGCTGATCGTCGCTGGCACCCGGAAACTCGAGATGATGGGTGCGTTGATTCACCGGCGCATGGAGACTCCCGTGCGCCGGTTCTCGTTGACGCCGGAGGCGGCTTGTCGCTGGCGTTGTCTTGACGCCGCAGCGTCGAAGGTCGCGCACGGATGAAGGTGCTGGTCGGGCTCGGGAATCCGGGGGCGGAGTACGAGGGGACGCGCCACAACCTCGGCTTCGAGGTGGTGCGCAAGGTCGCGTCGCGGCTCAAGGTGAGGCTCAAGGAGGGCAAGGGGCCGGCGCTCTCGGCCCGGACGTCACGCGGCGGCGACGACGTCCTGCTGGTCTGTCCGCTCACCTACATGAACGACTCGGGCGAGGCGCTCGCGCGGCTCGATCCGGGGCGGACCTTCGACCCGGCCGAGGTCCTGGTCGTGTGCGACGACCTCGCACTGCCGACCGGACGGATGCGGCTGCGGGCGAGCGGCAGCGACGGCGGCCACCGCGGCCTGCGCTCGATCGAGGCGCGGCTCGGCTCGGCGGGATATCCCCGACTGCGCATCGGGATCGGGGCGTCGCCGGAGAAGGGGGAGACGAGGGACTTCGTCCTCGAAAAGCCGGCGCCGGAGGAGCAGGCGCTGCTCGACCGCGCGGTTGCCGAGGCGGTCCACGGCGTGGTAGCGTGGCTGGACTGCACGCCGCTCGCGATCCTGATGAACCGGATCAACCGCGACCCCGAGCCTCCGGCGAGGGAATGACGGCGGGAGGAGTGCAGCGACGGGGTCGCCGCGCGGCGACCCCTACCGCCACCGAGAAAACGCCCGGGCTTCCCATTGCGGGAACGCGGGTATCGCGCGAAGCCGCGAGGCTTCACGCCCGATGGAGGAGCATCGTTTGACGACCGGATCGACCGAGGCCGCGACGTCCGAATCCGCCGCCCCCGTGGCGCGGACGCGTCCCTACGAAGGCATGTTCGTCGCCTTCAACAAGGAGGCGCGCAAGACCCACGAGTACCTCGAGGAGCACATCCAGGGGCTCCTCACGAAGGTCGGCGCGAAGGTGGTCCGCTTCCACAAGTGGGACCAGCGCCAGCTCGCCTTCGAGATCAACGGGCAGCGCGAGGGCATCTACTACCTCGTCTACTTCGAGGCGCCGACCGACGTCATCGCCCACTTGAAGCGCGAGGCGGAGCTCTCCGAGCTCGTGCTGCGCGCGCTGGTCCTGGCGCTCGACCGCATCCCGACCGAGGAGGAGCTGCGCAAGCGCTCGTCGTCGGCCGAGGAGGCGATGCGCGAGGGCGAGGAGCTGCGCGGCGAGGGCGGCTACGACGGCGGACGCCGTCCGCGCAGCGACCGGCGCGGACCGCCGGGCCCGTCCGGCCCGATGGGCCCGGGCGACGGCGAGGGCGACCGCGCGCGCGAAGCGGACGCGGGCTGAGAGGACGAGGACCACCATGCCGAAGAAGAAGTCACGCATCGCGCTCGCCCGCGCCCGGCAGCGCCGTTACAAGAAGTTCGTCGACCGCGGACCGTGCCGCTTCTGCAAGAAGGAAGGGCTGGTCATCGACTACAAGGACGTCGGCACGCTGGAGCGGCTCTGCTCGCAGCAGGGCAAGCTCTTCTCGCGCAAGCGCTCCGGCAACTGCGCGAAGCACCAGCGGCAGCTGAAGAACGCGGTGAAGCAGGCGCGCTACGTCGGCCTGCTGCCGTTCGTCGGCTGAGCGGCCGGAGGACACCATGCAGATCATCCTGCTCGAGAACATCGAGGGACTCGGCCGCAAGGGCGACCAGGTCCAGGTCCGCGAAGGGTACGGCCGCAACCACCTGCTGCCGCAGCGCAAGGCGCTCCTCGCGTCGCCCGGCGTGCTCTCGCGCCTCACGGCGATGAAGAAGAAGTTCGCCGTCGAGGAGCAGAAGATCGTCACCGCGCTCCAGGGCGTGGCGGGGAAGCTCGAGGGGCTCACGGTCACGCTGACCATGCGCGCGACCCCCGAAGGGCACCTGTTCGGCTCGGTCAGCCCGCACGTCCTCGTCGAGGCCCTGCACGAGAAGGGCTTCGAGGTGGCCGAGCGCGACTTCCGGATCAAGGACCCGATCAAGGAGGTCGGCACCTATCCGGTCGCGATCCACCTCCACGCCGACGTCAAGGTCCAGATCACGGTGGTGGTCGAGGCCGAGGGCGGCACGGACGAGGAGGGCGCCGCGAAGGGCGAGGATTCCGCCGCGCCGGCGGGCGCCGAGCCGGCCGCCGATGGCGCCAAGCCGGAGTCTGCACCCGCCGCCGAGAGCTGAGTATCGTTCCGGGTCGCGCGCGAACCCGGCGAGGCGGGGGGAGGGAGCGCCGTGGTCTCGATCGATCCGAGCGTTCTCGAGACGCTGGCGGCGAAGGCGCCGCCGCACCACCGCGAGGCCGAAGAGGCGGTGATCGGCTCGCTGCTGCAGGATCGCAACGTCGTCTCCGACGTGATCGACCTGCTCGACGTCGACGACTTCTACGTCGTCAGCAACCAGATCGTCTTCCGGGCGATCCTCGACCTGTTCGACCACGGCAGCGGCGTCGACGTCACGATCGTCAGCGACCACCTGCAGCGCAGCGGCGACTTCGAGCGGATCGGCGGGGCGCTCGAGCTGACGCGGCTGCTCGAGCGCGTGCCGTCGGCGGCCAACGTCTCCTACCACGCGTCGATCGTGCGCGAGCGCGCGCTGCAGCGCCGGCTGATCCTCGCGGCGCAGCGCATCCTCGAGGAGGCGCGCGGCGGCGGCCGCAAGATCGAGGAGCTGATCGACGGCGCCGAGCAGGTGATCTTCGACGTGGCGCGCCACGGCGAGCGCGGCGCGCGCCGCGACTCGATCGACATCAAGTCGGTGCTCGGCGAGATGATGCTCGGGCTCGAGCAGCGGCGCGAGTTCCAGGGCGTCCGCACGCGCTTCCCCGAGCTCGACGACAAGCTCTCCGGCCTGCAGCGGGGGCAGATGGTCGTGCTCGCCGCGCGGCCGAGCGTCGGCAAGACGACGCTCGCGCTCAACATCGCGCGGCGCGTCGCCACCGAGAACGACCCGCGCGTCGGCGTCGCGATCTTCAGCCTCGAGATGCCGAAGGACCAGATCGCGCTCAACATCACGGCGTCGCAGGGGCAGGTCGACGCCCACCTGATCCGGCGCGGCAGCCTCGGCGCGGACGACCGGGCGCGCTTCTCCGAGGCGGTGGGCGTGCTGGCCGAGGCGCCGATCTTCATCGACGACACGCCGGGGATGAGCGCGCTGCAGATCCGGGCCCGGGCGCGCCGCCTCAAGTCGGCGCACGACATCGGGCTGGTGATCGTCGACTACCTGCAGCTGGTCACGGCGCCGCTCGCGGAGAGCCGCCAGCAGGAGATCTCGCAGATCTCGATGTCGCTCAAGCGCCTCGCGCGCGAGCTCGACCTCCCGGTGATCGCCATCTCCCAGCTCAACCGCAGCGTCGACGCGCGCGAGGACCACCGGCCGCGCATGTCCGACCTGCGCGAGTCGGGCTCGATCGAGCAGGACGCGGACGTCGTGCTGTTCCTCTACCGCGAGGACTACTACGACGGCGGCAAGAACCCGCAGACGCAGAACCAGGCCAACTGCATCATCGCCAAGAACCGCAACGGCCCGATCGGGGAGTTCAAGCTCTCCTTCTTCCCGAACCAGCTCCGGTTCGAGCCCTTCTCCGACCTCGACTTCCGCGGGTGAAAGAAGCTTGCACGTCGCGGCCGCGCTCCTCTTCGCTCCCCTCCTCGCCGCGGCCCAACAGGGCGACGGCGTGCCCAACGCCCGCCCGGCCCCCGCCGCGCCGCAGGAGAAGCCGAGGCAGGAAGGCGCGCCGCGCATCGTCGAGCAGGGCGCCGTCGAGCAGGCGATCGTCGAGGAGGTCGTCTTCAAGGGCAGCAAGCGGATGACGGAGGAGGCGCTGCGTCTGCGCGTGCGCACGCAGAAGGGCAAGCCCTACTCGCCCAAGACCGTCGACGACGACATGAAGGCGATCGCGCAGTTCCTGGTCTGGACCACGCAGGTCACGGCGACGCGCCTCCCGAGCGGCGGCGTCCGCGTCGTCTTCGAGCTCGGCGACGTCCCGACCGTGCGGCGCGTGCGCTTCGTCGGCAACAAGGAGATCGAGGAGTCCGACCTGCGCAAGGCGCTCGGCCTCACGGAGTCGGGCACGATCCCGGCGCCCACCATCTCCGACCGCGGCGGCGGCGGGCTGCTCGTGCTGGTGCGCAAGCTCGAGGAGAAGTACCAGGAGGAGGGCTACCTCCACGTCGAGATCGCGCCGCGCATCGAGAAGGACGGCGACGACTTCGTGCTCGCCTTCCACGTGATCGAAGGGCCCGAGGTCCACGTCGACCACATCGAGTTCGAGGGGCTGCGCGACTTCACCTCGTCGGCGTGGCGCTTCTGGGAGCGCCACCCGCTGCGCTCGATCATGAAGACGAGCCGCTCGTTCTGGATCTTCACGCAGACCTACAAGCCCGAGGTGCTGCAGGAGGACGTGGTCCAGATCGAGCAGTTCCTCTGGGACGAGGGCTACCTCGACGCGCGCGTCGCGGTCGACTCGGTGACGTCGAACGAGCTCGGCGACACGGTCGACATCGTGATCCGCATCGACCAGGGGCCGCGCTACACGATCCGCGCGATCAACTTCGAGGGGAACGTCAAGTTCCCGACGTCGGAGCTGCTCGGCGCCGGCCTCGTGAAGATGAAGCCGGGCCAGCCCTACCGCCAGACGCTCTACCGCAAGGACCGCGACCGCATCGTCAAGTACTACCGCCACCGCGGCTACGTCGAGGTCATGATCCCGCAGAAGCCGGTCGAGTCGACCTCGCTCGGCAGCACCGAGGTCGACCTCACCTTCAAGATCAACGAGGACCAGCCCAAGCTCGTCGGCGACGTGCGCGTCGTCGGGAACAAGAACACGAAGGACGAGGTGGTCCGTCGCGAGCTCGACCTCCACCCCGGCGAGCTGTTCGACGGCGACGAGATGGACCTCGCCACCGACCGCCTGCGCACCACCGGCTTCTTCTCCGACGAGCAGAACCGGCCGAACGCCTGGGTCGAGCAGGAGAAGATCCCCGACGACCCCAAGCGCGAGAACATCGTGCTGCGCGTCAACGACGGCACCAACGGCGTCTTCAACATCTTCGGCGGGATCGCGTCCGGCCAGGGACCCTTCTTCGGCGTCGATCTCGCCATCTCCAACGCCGACATCTTCGATCTCCCGAGCAGCCCGGGCTCGACGTTCCAGGAGTTCATCGAGCAGCGCGCCTTCCACGGCGCCGGCCAGCGCATCCACCTGCGCGCCAACCCGGGCAGCACGACGTCGAACTACCTGGTCGAGTTCAGCGAGCCCTACCTGAGCGGCCCCGACGTCAACCCCTACTTCCTGAACGTCAACGCCCACCTGCAGGAGTACCTGCCGCGCTTCTACGACGAGCGGACCGTGGGGACGACGCTCACGGTCGGCAAGAAGCTGACCCGCAACACGGCGGTCTCGCTCGGTGCGCGCATCGACAACGTCGACATCAGCAACATCGTCGAGTTCACCCCGCCGATCGAGGACCTCGAGGCGGCGCAGGGCGTGACGCAGGTGCACGGCCTGCTCGCCGACTGGAACTGGCAGCACCTCGACTCGCTGCGCAACCCGACCGACGGGCAGCGCGTCGACGCCGGCGCGCAGCTGCTCGGCGGGCCGCTCGGCGGCGAGGTCGACGCCTACAAGCTGTCGGCGTCCGTCGAGAACCTGTACCCGGTCGTGGAGAACGAGGACGAGCAGCGCCAGGTCTGGTCGGTGCGCGGCGCGGTCGGCTTCGCCCACCCGTACGGCCCCGAGAACGACATCCCCTTCTTCGAGCGCTACTTCGCGGGCGGGCCCAACGACTACCTCCAGCTGCGCGGCTTCGAGTACCGCGGCGTCGGCCCGCACGACCAGGGCTTCTCCGAAGGCGGCGAGATCGGCTGGGTGGTGAACACCGAGTACGTCTTCCCGCTGCTCGACACCTACGACGCGCGGCTGCGCGAGAACCAGCCCTTCCTGCGCGGCCTGCTCTTCATGGACCAGGGCATGCTGTCGAGCGACTGGAACTCTCTCATCGACGACCGCTGGCGCATGAGCGTCGGCGTGGGGCTACGGCTCCGCATCCCGATCCAGATCCTCTCCGCGCCGCTCGAGCTCTACTACGGCGTGCCGCTGCAGCGGCGCCGCGAGGACCAGCGCGAGAGCTTCCAGATCAGCTTTTCCGCGAGATTCTGAGCCGCCCCGTCTGCCAAGATGTCGGGCCCCGCATCGCCCGGAGGATCGCATGGAACGCAAGTCCCGCTTCGACGCGCGCCGCCTGCTCGTGCCGGCGCTGCTCCTCTTTGCCTACGTCTCGGTCGGCTTCCGGCCGTCCGACGCGACGAAGATCGCCTTCATCGACATGTCGAAGCTGGTGAGCCAGCACAAGCAGTCGCAGGCCGAGCAGACCCTGATCCAGCAGTGGCACGACGCCATGCGCAAGCTGCTCGAGGCCGACGACAAGAACCTCTCCGCGCTGCGCGGCACGCTCGAGACCTTCAAGACCGGCAGCGAGGAGTGGAAGCGGCAGCAGCAGGAGATCAAGCTCGAGGAGTTCAAGCTGACCCAGAAGGCGAAGGGGCTCGACGAGGAGTTCGACGCCAAGGTGGCGCGCTCCCTGATCGACGCCCACGCGCGCGTGGCCGCCGCCTGCAAGACCTACCTCGAGGGGCACGACCTCGACCTGATCCTGCAGTTCACCTCGGGCCCCGTCTCGGGGAACACGCGCAACGAGGTGATCCCGGAGATCGTGGTGCGGAGCGTGGTTTCCCATCGCGCCGCGCTCGACGTGACCGACGCGATCCTCGGGATCCTCGACACGAAGTAAGATCGCGGGCTCCCCCGGCCCCTCGTCGCCCAGGAAACCCGCCCCGGCAGGACATGCGCCGCAACCAGCGAACGATCAAATCCGCCTTCGAGCTCTCCGGGGTGGGACTCCACTCCGGCGCGCAGACGAGGGTGAAGGTCTCCCCCGGGGACGCCGACAGCGGCGTGGTCTTCGTGCGCAAGGATCTGCCCGACGCGCCGGAGATCCCGGCGGCGTACCGCTACATCGCCGACAACCCGCGGCGGACCGCGCTCAAGAACGAGGAGGCGGAGGTCCACACGGTCGAGCACCTGTGCGCGGCGCTCATGGGGCTCGGGGTCGACAACCTGCACGTCGAGATCGACGGCGTCGAGATGCCCGGCCTCGACGGCAGCGCGCTGCCGTGGGCCGAGGCGCTGCAGAAGGCCGGCATCGTCGAGCAGAAGTCGCTGCGCAAGCAGCTCGAGGTGCGCGACGCGGTCGCGATCACGATCGGCGACTCCTTCATCAGCGCGGTCCCGAGCGACGAGGAGGGGCTCTCGCTCGCCTACACCCTCGACTACCCCGAGTCGTCGGTGCGCAGCCAGTACCTCGCGCTCAAGGTCGACGCCGACTCCTTCTCGAAGTCGATCGCGCCGGCGCGCACCTTCTGCTTCGAGAGCGAGATCGAGGAGCTGCGCAAGCGCGGGCTCGGCCAGGGGGCGTCGGCCGAGAACACGATCGTCGTGCGCAACAACGGCTCCGCGACCGACGGCAACCCGCCGCTGCGCTTCGGCGACGAGCTCGTCCGCCACAAGGTCCTCGACCTGATGGGGGACCTCTTCCTGCTCGGCGCCGACCTGAAGGGCCGCGTGATCGCGACCAAGACCGGCCACGCCGCCAACCGCAAGCTGGTCGGCCGCCTGCTCGAGCAGCTCGAGGCCGACGAGGCGGCGCAGACGGTCGAAGCGGCGTCCGCGATGGACATCAAGGAGATCCTCACTCTCCTGCCGCACCGGTATCCGTTCCTGCTGATCGACCGCGTGATCGAGCTCGAGGGCTACCGCAGGGCGGTCGGCCTCAAGAACGTCACGATCAACGAGCCCTTCTTCCAGGGCCACTTCCCCGGCCAGCCGATCATGCCGGGCGTGCTGATCCTCGAGGCGATGGCGCAGCTCGCCGGCCTCCTGCTGCTGCGCCGGCTCGAGAACACCGGCAAGCTCGCGATGCTCTGGTCGATCGACCAGGTCCGCTTCCGCCGCGCAGTCGTCCCCGGCGACCAGTTGCGCATCGAGATCGAGGCGACCAAGGTCCGCAGCAAGATGGGGCAGGGCGCCGCGGTCGCGAAGGTCGGCAACCACAAGGTGGCCGAGGCGCTGCTCACCTTCACCCTGGTGGACGCGACGTGAGCGCGCCGCGCGTCCACCCGCTGGCGATCGTCGAGGCGGGCGCCGAGCTCGGCGCCGAGGTCGAGGTCGGCCCGTTCTGCCACGTCCACCCCGGCGCGCGCATCGGCGACCGCACGAAGCTCCTCTCGCACGTGGTGGTCGGCAGCTACACGACGCTCGGCACCGACAACGTGGTCCACCCGGGCGCCGTGGTGGGCGGGATGCCGCAGGACAAGACCTACCGCGGCGAGCCGACCACGCTGACCGTCGGCAACCACAACATCATCCGCGAAGCCGTGACGATCAGCCGCGGGACGGTGAAGGGCGGCGGCGCGACGGTCATC
>DASRRB010000185.1:0-10579 GCA_035695985.1 Planctomycetota bacterium
CAACAAGTTCACGTCGATCGTCGGCGCGGTCTTCCTCGCGCTGTGCATCTCGCTGACCTTGTTCAAGCCGACGCCGTCGAACGTGCCGGCGCTCAAGGACCCGGGAGCGTTCCCGAACTTCGGCCAGAACGGGGGGGTCACGCCGCCGCCGCCCACGCCGCCCAGCGGAGGCAAGTCGACGCCGCCCGGCTCGACGCCGCCCGGCGGCGGCAAGTCCACGCCGCCCGGCCCGACGCCGCCCGGCAACGACAAGCCGCCGGCGCCGCCCGACAACGGCAAGCCGCCGCCGGACGACGGCAAGCCGCCGAAGTGACGACGCGACCGGGCCCTCGACTCGCAACCAAGGAGACCTCGTGGAGTCCGCCGAAGTCCGCCGCCTTCTCGAAGAGACGCACGCGCTGCTGAACGGCCACTTCCTGCTCGCGTCGGGGAAGCACAGCGACAAGTACTTCCAGTGCGCGCGCGTGCTCGCCTCGCCGGCGCGCGCCTCGCTGCTCGGCGCCGGCATCGGCGGCAAGTGGGCCGACGAGTCGATCGACGCGGTCTTCGGGCCGGCCATCGGCGGCATCGTCATCGCGCACGAGGTCGCCCGCTATCTCGGGTCGCCGGCCTACTACACCGAGCGAGAGGAGGGGAAGATGAGGCTGCGCCGCGGCTTCACCGTCGACCCCGGCGCGCGCGCGCTCGTCGTCGAGGACGTCGTGACGACCGGCGGCTCGGCGCAGGAGGTCGTCGACCTCCTCAAAGAGATGGGCCTCGAGGTGGTCGGCGTCTCCTCGATCGTCTGGCGCTCGCCCGAGACGGCCGGCGCGGCCCCCGCGAGCCCGTTCGGCGAGCTCAAGTTCCGGCCCCTGCTCACGATCCCGACCGAGGCGTGGGACGTCGCCGCCTGCCCGCAGTGCAAGGCGGGCAAGCCGTTCGAGAAGCCCGGCAGCCGCATCCGGCCCGGATCGGTCGCGCAGGCCGGGAAGTGACGGCGCGCGCGGCGCGCGGCGGGGGAGCAGGGATGCCGCAGAGCATGACCGGGTTCGGCCGCGCGGAGAGCCGCGGCCGCGGTCCGCGCCTCCTCTGCGAGGCGCGCTCGGTCAACCACCGCTTCCTCACCACGAAGATCCGCATGCCGGGGCAGTTGCAGCGCCTCGAGTCGTGGGTCGACGCGCGCGTGCAGTCGCGCTTCCAGCGCGGCTCGATCGAGGTCGCGATCTTCTGGCGCGGCGCCGGCGAGACGCTCGCCGCGCGGCTCGACGAGAAGGTGGCGGACCGCTACCTCGCGTCGTTACGCGCTTACCTGAAAAAGCGGAAGCTCGCGCCCGACGTCGACCCCGGCCTGCTGATCGGGCTGCCCGGCGTCATGGCCGCGCCCGACCCCGACGAGATCGCGCGCGACTTCAAGCCGGCGCTGCAGCAGGTCGTCGACGCCGCGCTCGAGCAGCTCGCGGCGATGCGCGCGCGCGAGGGCGCGCGGCTCGACCAGGCGCTGCGCCGCGAGGTCAAGGTGATCGCCGACTTCGCGACGCGCCTCGCGCAGCGCATCCCCGCCACCGTCACCACCTTCCAGAAGCGCCTCGACGAGCGGCTGAAGACGCTCCTGCAGCACCAGTCGGTCGCGCCCGACCCGGCGCTGCTCGCGCGCGAGGTCGCGATCTTCGCCGACAAGAGCGACGTCACCGAGGAGCTCGACCGGCTGAAGAGCCACGACACCGAGTTCGCGCGGCTCCTCTCGCGCAGCGGCCCGATCGGCCGCGAGCTCGAGTTCCTGGTCCAGGAGATCGGCCGCGAGATCCAGACGGTCGGGTCGAAGGTCCAGGACGTGACGATGCTGACCGACGTGCGCGCCGCCAAGGCGGCGCTCGAGAAGCTGCGCGAGCAGGTGCAGAACATCGAATGACCGCCGCGCCGTCCCCTCCGCCGCCGGCGCGCCCGCCGTTTCGCGGCGGGCTCGCGGTGCTGTCGGGGCCGTCGGGCGCCGGCAAGACGTCGATCTGCAAGGCGCTGCGCGAGGACCCGCGCGTCGTGCTGTCGGTCAGCGCGACGACCCGCGGCAAGCGCCCCGGCGAGGTCGACGGCGACGACTACTGGTTCTATTCCGTCGAGGAGTTCCGCCGGATGAGGGACGCCGGCGAGTTCGTCGAGTGGGCCGAGGTCTACGGGAACCTCTACGGCACGCCGCGCCGCCCGCTCGAGGAGGCGAGCCGCCGCACCGACCGCCTCATGCTGCTCGACATCGACGTGCAGGGCGCCGCGCAGCTGCGCCAGCGGCAGATCGCCGCCACGTTCCTCTTCGTCGCGCCGCCGTCGCTCGACGCGCTGCGCGAGCGGCTGCGCTCGCGCGCCACCGACCGGCCCGAGGTGGTCGAGGCGCGCCTGCGCTGGGCGGAGCACGAGATGGAGCAGAGCGGCCTCTACGACTACGTGGTCGTGAACGTCGACCTCGCGGCCTCGATCGCCGAAGCGAAGCGCCTGCTCGGCCTCTGACCCGCGGCCGGAGCGCGCGGAAACGCTGCGCGCGCCCCCGGGACCGCCCGGGACTTTTTTCGACCTGCCGCGCTAGTATCCCGCCGCGACTGGCGGCAGTCGGGGAGGGGGAGGGCGTGTGCCTGGCCCCCGCGTTTTCGCGGATCGGGTGGGCGCGCGTGAAGAGCGACCGTTCGAGTCGATTCACCTCCGTCGCGTGGTTCGGCGCCGGCCTCTTCCTGCTCGGCGCGATGGCGACGTACCGCGAGGACGTCGGCCTGCACGCCGTGCGTGGCGACGCCGGCTACGGCGCGCCCGGCTGGCACAACGTCTGTGGCACCGTCGGCTTCGTCGCGGCGCGCCTCCTCCTCACGCACCTCGGCTACGCCGCCTTCCTGATCCCGCTCGCGCTGCTCGGCGAGGGGTGGCGGCAGCTGCGCGCCGCGGAGGGGCGGCCCGTCTGGCTGCGCACCGTCGGGATCCTGCTCTTCTGCGCGACGCTGGCGGCGGTGCTCGCCGACCTCTTCGGCGGGCGCAGCGTCTGGATCCCCGATCCGGGGGGCGACTTCGGCGTCACCCTCGCTTCGCTGCTGAAGCACGACCGCGGACTCGGCGTGCTGGGCGGCCGCATCGCGCTCGCGGTGCTCTTCCTGCTGACCTTCGTCCTCTACGCCGACCTGCTCTACGCCGGGTCGGCCGAGTCGGCGCTGCGCTGGTTCGACGCGCGCGGCGGATTGCTGGCGGCGCTGCCGTGGTGGGGGCGCCGCTCCGCGCCGGCGCGCCGCCCGACGAAGCGCCGCGCGAAGGGCGCCTCCGACGACGAGGAAGACGACGACGACGAGAAGGACGAGCGCTCGGCGGCCTCCAGGGCGGAGCTCGACGCCGCGCTCGACGTCGCGCTCGGGGTCCGGCGCGATCCTGACGAGGACGACGAGGAGGACGGCGCCGAGCGGCCGGCGCGGCGGCGCTCGCGCAAGAAGGCGCCGGCTGCGAACGGGAAGACCACCGGCGAAGACGACGACGAGGCGCCGGAGCGCGCCGCCGCGGACGAGGGCGACGACGAGGACGACGACGAGGAGGCCGCGAAGCGCACGGGCAAGGACGGCGCGGAACCGGCGGCTCCGCTCTTCGCGCGGCTGCTCGGCAAGGGGAAGCCGGCGCGCGGCTCGAAGAAGGCCGCCGTGGAGGCGGAGGAAGAGGCGGAAGCGGAGAAACCGGCGCCGCCCGCCCGCAAGGGCCCGATCCCGCTGATCGTGCAGGCCAAGAAGGCGCCGCCGGCGATGACGGCGAAGGAGCTCCAGCAGCCCGAGCCGCCCTCGCTCAAGTCGCTCAAGCCCTACAAGTTCCCGCCGCTCGACCTGCTCGACGCGCCGAAGAAGGAGTCGAGCGGCGACTTCCTGCGCTTCACCGAGGAGGTCGCGCGCAAGCTCACCGCGGCGCTGCGCTCGTTCAAGGTCGAGGCGAACGTCGTCGGCGTGCAGCGCGGCCCGTCGATCACGATGCTCGAGATCGAGCTCGCGGCCGGCACCAAGCTGACGCGGCTGCGCGCGCTCGAGGACGACCTCGCGATGGCGCTGGCAGCGCAGAGCGTGAGAATCGTCGCGCCGATCCCCGGCAAGTCGACCGCCGGCATCGAGATCCCCAACGAGACGCGCGAAGTCGTGCGCATGTCGGAGTTGCTGCAGGCGCAGGCCTACAACCCGTCGAAGTTCGCGATCCCGATCTTCCTCGGGAAGGACAGCGCCGGCGTCCCGCGCATCGAGGACCTCGCGCGCGCGCCCCACCTGCTGGTCGCCGGCTCGACCGGCTCGGGCAAGTCGGTTTGCCTCAACACGCTGATCATGTCGATCCTCTACACCCGCTCGCCCGAGCAGGTGCGGATGATCCTGATCGACCCGAAGATGGTCGAGCTCTCGACCTTCCAGAACGTGCCGCACCTCATGTGCCCGGTCGTGACCGACATGAAGCGCGCGGCCGGCATCCTCGAGTGGGCGACCGACAAGATGGAGGAGCGCTACGCCCTCCTGCACAAGGTCGGCGTGCGCAACATCTACGCGTACAACAAGCTCGGCGACGAGGAGTGCAGGAAGCGGCTCGGCGAGGAGCTCGGCGACGACTTCGAGACGACGCTGCCGTTCATCGTGATCGTGATGGACGAGATCGCCGACCTGATGCTCGTGCACGGCAAGGACGTCGAGCAGTCGATCACGCGCCTCGCCCAGAAGTCGAGGGCCGTCGGGATCCACGTGATCATGGCGACGCAGCGCCCTTCGACGAACGTGATCACCGGCCTCATCAAGGCCAACCTGCCGACCCGCATCGGCTTCCGCGTGACGAGCAAGATCGACTCGCGCGTCATCCTCGACCAGAACGGCGCCGACAAGCTGCTCGGCCAGGGCGACATGCTCTACGTGCCGCCCGGCAGCGCCGACCTCTCGCGCGTGCAGGGCTGCTTCGTGACCGACCAGGAGATCAAGTCCGTCGTCGAGTTCCTGGCGCAGCACGGCGCGCCCGAGTACTCGCGCGAGCTGATCCAGAGGAAGTCGACGACCGACGCGCAGGACCCGGCCGAGCAGGACGAGCTCTACGACGAGGCGGCGAAGTTCATCGTCGAGACGCAGCGCGGCTCCGCGTCGCTGCTGCAGCGGCGCTTCGCGATCGGCTACACGCGCGCGTCGCGGCTGATCGACCTCATGGCCGCGGACGGGATCCTCGGCGACTTCAAGGGCAGCCAGGCGCGCGAGGTGAACTGCGCGTCGCTCGAGGAGCTCGAGAAGCGGCGCGCCGAGTCGCGCGCGGCGCACGGCGGCGCGGCGCCGCGGCCCGCGGCGGCGGCGCTCGCGGACGATGCGGAGGGTCCGGCCGGGGGGACGGACGAGGGGGCGCACGAGGAAACGGAACGGGAGGCGGAAGCATGAATTGGCTCGCGATCGACCTGACGAACCTGTTCCGCTGCCACTGGATCCAGGGCTGCGTGATGATCCTCGTCTTCTTCTGGGCCTTCCTCGCCCTGCTGGGGATCCGCAACGCCCGCTTCCCGTGGCGCATCCTCGGCGGCCTGAGCTTCGTCATCGGCTCGACGCTCTGGCTCGGCCTCCATCCCGGCATGGAGTTCGACACCGGCGACCTCGGCCGGATCGTCCAGCACAGCCTCGCCGGCCGCATCTCGTCGTCGTTCGCGCTCTCCGGCCTCTCGGCGCTGCTGCTGGTCTGCTCGCTGATCGGACTGCTCGTCGCGATCGACTGGCTGCCGCTGATCCCCTTCGCGCCGATGCTCGCGCGCGACGACGAGCGGCGCGACGTCGCGCGGCTCGCCGGCGTGCCGACCGAGTTCGTCTCGCCGAAGATCGACCGCCCCGACGAAGAGCTCGCCTTCGCGCGCAGCGCCGCCGCGGTGGTCGCGCCGCGCGTGCGTGCGCCCGCGCCGGTCGCGCCGCCCCGCGCGGCGCCACCTGCGCCTGCTGCGCCTCCGGCTCCGCCCGCCGCAGTCGCGACGACTCCGCCGCCGATCCCCGCGCTCGCGCCGGCCGTTCCGCCGCCCGCCGTTCCGCCGGCTCCGCGCGCGGCGCCCGTGCCGTCCGCGACCGACGAGGTCGAGTCGCACGATTCCGAAGCGGCCGAAGACGACGACGCCGTGACGAACTGGGCGCGTTTCCGTCCGCGCACGCGCGCGGAAATCGACGCGCAGGACGCGGCCGCGCGAGAAATGCAGCCGCCGCAAGTCGATGCGCACGAAGAGGAAACGGCCGAAGAAGCGACGGCCGACGATGCGCGTCCGCAGCCCGATTCCGCGTCCGCAGAATCGCGTGAAATCGGGGACGAGTTGGCGGTGGACAACGGCACGGCGGCGTCGCATAACTCCACGGCCCTGGAGGGCGAAACCCGCGCCGTCGAGGATGACGCGACGCAAGAGAAGAAAGAGGACGCACCCGTGCTCGATCGAGATCAAGACCCGACGGAGGACGCGCCGCACGGCGCGCTGGCCGTCGCCGAACCTCTCCCCGACGCGCCCGCTGCGGCGCTCGCGGAGACCCTCGCACCCCGCCGCAAGAAGGAAGAAGAGGAACCGGCCGAGGAGCCCGAGAAGGAAGACGACGACGAGGAGGAGGGCGAGGAAGAGGAAGGCGAGGACGACGACTTCGACGACGAGGACTCCGAAGAGGAGGAGGAGGAGGACGAGGAGTTCGAGGAAGAGGACGACGAGAAGGAGGGCGACAAGGAAGAGGAGGAGGAGGAAGAGGAGGAGGACTGGGACGACGAGGAGGACGAGGAAGAGGAAGAGGAGGAAGAGGACGACGACGAGGACTGGGAGGAGGACGACGAGGAAGAGAAAGAGGACGACGAGGAAGAGAAGGAGGAGGAGGACGACGAGTCGTCTTCCCGCACCGACCCTCCGCCGTCCGCCGAGGCCGCCTCCGAGGCGCCGGCGTCGTCCGCCGTCGAGCTCGCTCCCGCCGAGGAGATCCCGGCCGACGCCGGGAGCACCGAGGACGATGTCGAGTTCCTCGCCGGAGACACCGCCGAAGCTCCGGTCGTCGACGCCGCTGACCGTTCTTCCGTCGAGGCCGCTGAAGGTCCCGCCGCTGCCGCCCCCGCGCCTGCCGAACTGGCGAAGCTCCTGTTCCCCGACCTGCCCGAGGAGGACGCGGTCGTCATGGTGCGCGCGGTCGACCTGATCGCCGGCACCGAATCGGTGTCGCTCTCGCGCATGCAGCGCGAGCTCGGCATCACCTACTACAGCGCGGCGCGCGTCTTCGAGCGGCTCGAGAAGGAGGGCTTCCTCGCGCCCTACACGGGCAACCTCGCGCGCGCGGTCCGGATCACCCGGGAGGAGTGGACGGAGCTCCAGTCCGACGGCGGCGCGGGCTGAGCGGCGCGGCGTCGCGGAGGGCGATCGCGCGTGACCCTCGCGAACCGGATCACGACGGGCCGCCTGCTGCTCTCGATCGTCCTGTTCGTGCTGCTCGACCTGCTCGGCCGCGGCGAGCCTTCGCCCGGCTGGAAGCTCGCGACGGTCTGCCTCGTCCTCTTCGTCTTGATCACCGCGACCGACGCGCTCGACGGCTACTACGCGCGCAAGCTCGGGCAGGTGAGCGACTTCGGCCGCATCGCCGACCCCGCCGCCGACAAGGTGATCATCTGCGGCAGCTTCGTCTTCCTCTCCGCGATCCACTGGGGCCGCGCGATCGTGCCGCCCTGGATCGTCGTCGCGATCCTCGCGCGTGAGTTCATCGTGACGGCGCTGCGCGGGTACATGGAGCGGCGCGGCCACGCGTTCGGCGCCGATCCGGCCGGCAAGTTCAAGATGATCCTGCAGTGCTTCGCGATCGGAGGCGTGCTGCTCTACCGCGTCGTGTCGGACGCGACGACGGTCGAGGCGGCCGGAGCGCGCGGCGTCTGGTGGTTCGCGGTGGTCTGCACGTGGGGGGCGCTCGTCACGACGGTGTGGAGCGGCCTGGGCTACGTGAGCAAGGCGTGGGTCCACCTGCGCGAGGGGGGGTTGTGACGCAGAGGACTCTCGAAGGAGCCCAGCCCGGCGGTCGCCCGCGCGCCCGCGCGATCGACCGCGTGAACCTGCTCCTCGTGAGCTCGCTCGGGCTCGGCTACTCGCCGTTCGCGTCGGGCACGTCCGGGACGCTCGGCGGCGTCGCCATCGCGCTCGCGCTCAAGCTCTGGCTCTGCCCGCGCTACGGCTGGAGCTTCGGCGTGGCGGCGGCGGTCGCGGCCGCGGCGATCCTGGTCCTGGGCGTCGCGCTCGGCCCGTGGGCCGAGGGGTGGTACCGCGTGAAGGACCCCAAGCCCTTCGTCCTCGACGAGGTGATGGGCTACCTGGTCGCGCTGCTGCGCATGCCGGGGCGCGACGCGGCGGGGGTCCTGCACGAGGGCCCCGGCTGGAGCGACGGCCCGAACTGGAAGGAGCTCGTGGTCGCCTTCCTCGCGTTCCGCGTCTTCGACGTCCTGAAGCCCTGGCCGGCGCGTCGGCTCGAGTACCTGCCGCGCGGCTGGGGCATCATGCTCGACGACCTCGTCGCCGCCCTCTACGCACTCGCCGTCGTCTGGGTCCTGCGCGACTACCTCCACTGGCACTGACCGCAGGCGCTGACGGCAGGCGCGGCGCGGCACGACGTCCCGGGAGCCCGAACCCTTGAATCCGAAGCCGACCGCGAAGAGGTCCGCGCCGCCGCGCGACGATTCGAGGTCGAACCTGCGCGTGCCGGGCTCGCGGGTGCGCGCGTCGGGCATCGGCGTCGCCACGCAGTTCGGGCTCGCGACCGCGTTCACGCTCGCCGTCTCGATGATCGTCTTCGGCTTCGTGGTCTACCGCCACGTGGCCGGCGTGCTCTCCGACGAGATCGACGCGCAAGGCGTCGCGGCGGCGCGCGCCGCCGCGATCATCGACATCGACTGCTGGCGCGCCTACCACGGCACCGCGCTCGACGGCAAGGAGAGCGAGAAGGACCCGATCCTCCCGTCCGAACCGCACCAGCGCGAAACCTTCGAGAAGCGCAGCGCCGCCAACCGCGGCCGCGTCGTGCGGATGCGCGACGGCAAGGGGACCAAGATCCTCGACGCCTACATCACCGACGTGATGCGGCAGACCGTGCTGAACGGCAGCGGCGCGATCAGCTTCCGGCCCGAGGGTCCGATCCGCCGCATCGACGACGTCGAGGTGCAGGAGGGCACCTACACCGGCGCCGGCGACCGGCGCGCGCGCCAGTTCACCGCGCCGATCACCTCCGCGTTCGGGACGCCGGCCGGCTACGCGGCGGTCGCGATCTCGGTCGAGAAGATCGACGCCACGCTCTCCGACCTGACGCAGCGCATCGTGACGTTCACCGTGATCTTCATCGCGATCGGAGCGGTGGGCGCGTGGCTCGTCGCCAAGCGCGTGACGCGGCCGATCTCGCTCCTCGTGCACGACATCGAGACGGTCGCGGCCGGCGACCTCACGCACCGCACGCACCCGAACAGCACCGACGAGATCGGCGTGCTCGCGCGCACCTTCGACCGCATGACGCAGAACCTCCAGGGCATGCAGGAGCTCGAGCGCAAGCAGGCCGCGCAGGAGCACCAGATCGAGGTGGCGCGCGAGGTCCAGGCGGCGCTGCTCCCGGAGAAGCTCCCGGCCGTGCCGGGCTTCGTCGCCGCCGCCGCGTCGCGCACCGCGCAGCGGATCGCCGGCGACTTCTACGCGATCACCGACATGGCGGGCGGGGCGAAGCTGCTCGCCGTCGTCTCGGCGTCGGGCGCCGGCGTGCCCGGCGCGATGGTCGTCACGATGGCGCGCTCGCTGATCCAGGCGCTCGCGCCGGGCGAGACGTCGCCGGCCGACCTGCTGCGCAAGGTGAACCGCCTGCTCGCCCCCGACCTGCGGCGCGGGATGTACGTCTCGGCGCTGCTCGTGCGCGCCGAGCCCGGCGGCCGCCTCGTGGTCGCCAACGCGGGCCACCACCCCCTCGTGGTCTGCCGGAAGGGCGCGCCGTCCGCCGAGGCGTTCCACAGCGACGGCATCGCGCTCGGCTTCGACAAGGGCCCCGTCTTCGACCGCACCATCAAGGACCGCGACGTCCCGGTCGCCGCCGGCGACCGCCTGCTCCTCTGCACGCGCGCGATGTTCGCGACGAAGGACAAGGAGGGGCGCGAGGTCGGCGAGGAGCGCGTCTACCGGCTCTTCGCGCGCCAGTCGGCCCATCCGGGCGACGAGTTCGTCGACGCGACGCTCTCGGCCATCGAGACCTACCGCGAGGGCGCGGAGAGCCTCGAGGACATCACCTTCCTCACCGTCGTCTGGAGCGGCGCGTGACGGTCGCAGAGTTCCAGCGCCGGATCGACGCGCTCTACGGCGCCAAGGACCGCGGGCGCGGCCTCGAGGGGACCTTCATGTGGTTCACCGAGGAGGTGGGCGAGCTGTCGCGCGGGCTGCGGCGCGGCGTGAAGGGCGCCCCGCTCGAGGAGGAGTTCGCCGACGTCCTCGCCTGGCTCGCCACGCTCGCGAGCATCGCGGGCGTCGACCTCGAGGCGGCCGCGCTCGCCAAGTACGGCGCGGGCTGCCCGCGCTGCCGCGCGACGCCGTGCGGCTGTCCCGAGCCTCCGAAGCCGCCGCGGCTTGAAACTTGAGCGGACG
>DASRRB010000186.1:0-5347 GCA_035695985.1 Planctomycetota bacterium
ACCACTGGTTGACCGTCCGGATCGTCGGCCACCAGACCAACCGCTTCGGCCTCGGCGTGCGGATCGGTGCGACGATCGAGGAGCCGGCCGGCTCCCGCACCGTCTACGCCTTCGTGGGCACCAACTCGAGCTTCGGCGGGAACAGCCTCCAGGAAGAGATGGGGCTGGGGAAGGCGCGGACGATCCCCGCGCTCGAGGTGGTCTGGCCGCCGACGGGAAAGACCGACCGGTTCACCGATGTTCCGCTCGACAAGGCGATCATCGTCGAGGAAGGTGTCGGTTGGCGCGAGGCGGCGCCGCCCGAAGCCCGAGGCGGTTGATCCCACCCGGGGGCTTCCCCTGAGGCGCATCGGCCCCGAAACGCGGCCGGGGCCGGGGCCGTCCCGCGCCGGCCGCGGCCTGTAACGTGCGACGGCGCGCCGCCCGACTCCTCGCCCCCACCGAGGCCCCACAGTGATGCTCCCCCTCCCGCTCTGCGCGATCGCCTCCCTGCTCGTCCTCGCCCAGTCCCCGGTCGCGGTCACCGCGAAACCCGACGACAAGAAGCCGGGCGGCGCGATGGAGGGCGACGGCTGCTGCCGGACGACGCCGCGCGAGACCGATCCGGCCAAGCTGCCTCAGGACCGCAAGTCGAAGCTCCTGCGCGACATCGCGACGCAGACGACGGAGTCGCGCGCGCCGTTCCTCGGCGACGGGACGCTGCGCGAGCTCGAAGCCCGCCTCCCCCGGATGCCGGCCAACACGCCGCCGAAGCAGATGATCCAGTTCTGCTACTCGCTCGGCACGGTGCGCCTCGACGACGGCAACGTCGACGGCGCGATCCAGATGTTCGAGCGCTGCCGGACGCTCGCCGAGTCGATCAACGACCGCGAGGCGAAGCTGACGGCGTTGCGCAAGCTCGGCATCGCGTACATGCGCATGGGCGAGCGCACCAACTGCGCGCGCAGCCACAACCAGGACAGCTGCATCTTCCCGCTGAAGGACGGCGGGATCCACCTCGACAAGCGCGGCGGCGAGAAGGCGGCCGAGGTCTACCTCGAGATCCTGAAGACGATGGAGGGGAACGACCTCCCCTCGATCTGGCTGCTCAACATCGCGCACATGGCGCTCGGCACCTACCCCGACGGCGTGCCGCTGCTCTACCGCATCGACCCGCGTACGCTCGCGTCGGAACACGACATGCCGCGCATGTACGACGTCGCCGCCAAGAAGGGCATCAAGATGTTCGCGCGGGCCGGCGGCTCGGTCATCGACGACTTCGACGGCGACGGCCGGCTCGACGTCGTGCTCAGCTCGATGGACGTCTGGGAGCCGCTGCGCATGTACCGGCAGAAGCCGGACGGCACCTTCGAGGATGTCGCCGAGAAGGTCGGACTGAAGGGCCAGATCGGCGGGCTGCAGTTCATCCACTTCGACGCGAACAACGACGGCCGCCTCGACCTGCTGGTGCAGCGCGGCGCGTGGCTCGGCGGCTTCGGCCGCATGCCCAACTCGCTGATCATCCAGCAGGACGACGGCACCTTCGCCGACCGCACGCAGGAGGCGGGGATCGAGGTCTCGGCCCCGAGCCAGGCGGCCGCGGTCGCCGACATCGACAACGACGGCGACCTCGACATCTTCTGCGGATACGAGGCGCAGCAGACCGCGAACGGCTTCGAGTTCCCCTGCCACCTCTTCAAGAACCGCGGCGACGGAACCTACGAGGACGTGACCGCCAAGGCGGGCGTCTCGAACGACCTCTTCTGCAAGGGCTGCGCGTTCGGCGACTACGACAACGACGACTTCCCCGACCTCTACGTCTCGAACCTCTACGGCGCCAACCGGCTGTACCACAACAACCGCGACGGGACCTTCACCGACGTCGCGGTCCCGCTCAACGTCTACTCGCCGTTCGACTCGTTCGCGTCGTGGTTCTTCGACTACAACAACGACGGCAACCTCGACATCTGGGTCGCGAACTACCGCGGCGTCACGCGCGCCGCCGAGGTTTGCGGTTACTACCGCAACGGCACGACCGGCAGCGACACCATGCGCCTCTACGAGGGCGACGGGAAGGGCCACTTCACCGACGTCACTCGCGCCGTCCACCTCGACCGGCCGTGCTTCCCGATGGGCTGCAACTTCGGCGACATCGACAACGACGGCTTCCCCGACCTCTACCTCGCGACCGGCGACCCCGACTACAACTCGCTCTGGCCCAACCTGATGATCCGCAACGACGGCGGCAAGCGCTTCCAGGACGTCACGACGGCGACCGGTACCGGCAACCTGCAGAAGGGCCACGGCGTCTCGTTCGCCGACCTCGACGAGGACGGCGACCAGGACATGATCGTCGAACTCGGCGGCGCGGTGAAGGACGACGCCTTCGCCACCGCCCTCTTCCAGAACCCCGGCCACGGCAACCACTGGCTGACCGTCCGCATCGTCGGCCACCAGACCAACCGCTTCGGCCACGGCGTCCGCATCCGCGCGAACATCGAGGAGCCGGCCGGCGCGCGCAACGTCTTCGCCTTCGTCGGCGGCAACTCGAGCTTCGGCGGCAACAGCCTCCAGGAGGAGATGGGGCTCGGCCAGGCCAAGCGCATCGTCGAGCTCGAGGTCCACTGGCCGACCACCGGCAAGACCGACCGCTTCACCGACGTCCCGCTCGACAAGACGATCGTCGTCGAGGAGGGCGTCGGCTGGCGCGAGGCGCCCGCGGTCGAGCGCACGAAGTCCTGAACCGGGGAACGCGCTCCGCAGAGTTCGAGCGCGCGAGCGCGCGGCGGCGATAGACTCCCGCCCGCATGGAATTCGTCCTCGTCGTCGAGCGCGCCCGACTGTTCGACCTGTCGTTCCCGCAGGGCTTCGTCGCCGCCGCGCGGGACCGCGCCGCCGCCGCCGACCGCCTCGCGCGCATCCGCCGCCACGCCTTCTTCGTCGAGCGGCGCAAGGCCGAGCAGGACTCCTCCTGGAAGCAGATCATCCCCTACGTGGTGGTGACGCGCGGCGATTCCCTCCTCCTGCTCGAGCGCACCAAGCGGCAGGGCGAGGCGCGCCTGCACGGCAAGCTCTCGATCGGCGTCGGCGGCCACGTCAATCCCGTCGACCGCGACGACGAACGACCCGGCGACGTGTTGCTCGAGGGGCTTCGCCGCGAGCTCGCCGAGGAGCTCGACGTCGCCGGCCCGGTCGAGCTGCGCGCGGCGGGCTTCCTGAACGACGACGCGACCGACGTCGGCGCCGTCCACTTCGGGCTGGTCGCCGTGGCCGACGCGCGCCGCGCCGAGGTGAAGATCCGGGAGACCGAGCTCATGAGCGGCCGCTTCGTGCCGCGCGCCGAGCTGGTCGAGCTCTGCCGCCGCGAGCGCGACCGCTTCGAGACGTGGTCGAGCCTGCTGGTCGACCGCCTCGACGACGTGCTCGCGAGCGACCTCTCGCTCGAGGAGGTCTTCGCGGCGCGCGCGTGAGCCGGAGGACCGGCTGCAGGGGGGACGATGGGCGCGAGCTCCTTCCTACGTCCGCGCGACTGCACGATCCCCGGGCTGATGGCGCGGCTCGTGGCGGCGTTCCCCGGCGCGGAGGCGCTCGCCTGGCCGTCGCGCGCGCACCGCCGGACCTTCGCGCAGCTCGACTCGGAGTCGCTCGAGGCGGCGCGCGCCTTCCTCGCGCTCGGGATCGGACGCGACGACCGCGTCACGCTGTGGGCCGAGAACCTGCCCGAGTGGATCGTGATCGAGCTCGCGCTCGCGCGCATCGGCGCGATCCTCGTCACGGCCAACACCGCGCTCAAGCCGCCGGAGATCGAGTACCTGCTGCGCCAGTCGCGGTCGTGCGGCGTGGTGCGCGACGCCGGCGGCGAGGCGAACCCGCGCGGCGCGAGCCTCGCGCAGGTGCGCGCCCGCCTGCCCGAGCTGCGCTTCGAGGTCGAGCTCGCGCGCGCCGGCGCGGCGCCCGGCGCGGCGCCGGCGCTCGCCTGGCCCGCGTTCCTCGCGGCGGGCGCGCGCGTCGACGCCGCAGTGCTGCGCCGCGGCGAGGCGGCGCTCGCTCCCGACGACGTCGTCAACATGCAGTACACGTCGGGCACGACCGGCTTCCCCAAGGGCGTGATGCTGAGCCATCGCAACCTCGTGAACAACGCCTGGGGCATCGGCACCAAGCTCGACTACCGGCCGGGCGAGCGGCTCGCGCTGACGCTCCCGCTCTTCCACTGCTTCGGCTGCGTGGTCGGGACGCTCGGCGCGTTCGCGTCGGCCGTGACGCTCTGCGGCGTCGACCGCTTCGACGCCGCGGCGGCGCTCGACCTCGTCGAGGCGGAGCGCTGCGCCATCCTCTACGGCGTGCCGACCCACTTCAGGATGCTGGTCGAGGAGCAGGAGCGCCGGCCGCGGGACCTCTCGTCGCTGCGCACCGGGATCATGGGCGGGGCGCCCTGCCCCGAGCAGCTGGTGCGCCGCCTCGTCGACGTGCTCCACCTGCCCCAGATGGTCGCCGCCTACGGGCTCACCGAGTGCTCGCCCGGCGTCTCGATCAACGACCCCGACGACTCGATCGAGCGGCGCGCGACGACGGTCGGCCGGCCGATGGCGGAGACCGAGGTGCGCGTCGTCGACCCCGCGACGCTGCGCGAGGTCGCGCGCGGCGAGCGCGGCGAGCTGTGGGTGCGCGGCCACTGCGTGATGAAGGGCTACTTCGAGCAGCCCGAGGCGACCGCGCAGGTGTTGCTGCCCGACGGCTGGCTGCGCACCGGCGACCTCGCGATCCACGGCGCGGACGACTACCTGCGCATCGTCGGCCGCCTGAAGGAGATGGTGATCCGCGGCGGGGAGAACGTCTATCCGGCCGAGGTCGAGGAGGCGCTGCGGCGCCATCCGGCCGTCCGCGACGCCGCCGTCTTCGGCGTCCCCGACGAGCGGCTCGGCGAGGACGTGCGCGCCGCGGTCCTGCTGAAGGAGGGCGCGGCGGCGGACGAGGCGTCGCTGCGCGACTTCCTGCGCGAGCGCGTCGCCGGCGTGAAGGTGCCGGCGCGCATCTTCGTGGTCGACGCCTTCCCGATGACGGCGAGCGGGAAGGTGCAGAAGTTCCGGCTCGCCGAGCAGTTCGGCGGCGCGCCGGCGAAACGCGCGGACGCGGGGAGCGGAGAACGGGGCGGTCCTCGGACCGAAGCGATCGAGAACCGGAACGTGCGAAGGCCTGCCTGAGAGAGTTTGGTGGGATCCAGCCAGGAAGGACACGAGGTCGACCGGGACCGCCCCTCGTCGAATGTCTCTCCGAGTTCGTGACCGCGGCGCGCGAAGCGAGGGCGGGCGGCGGCACCGGACGCCTCTGCCAAGGCCGCTCCGACCGCCCGCCCCCTCGGACCATTCCC
>DASRRB010000187.1:0-6627 GCA_035695985.1 Planctomycetota bacterium
GGAGCACGACTCGACGACGCACGGTGGTCGACCGCCGAACGCGGCGTCCCGTCCCTCGACCTTCTTCCCCTCCGCCCTTTCAGCAACGTTCCAGACCGTCGCGCGACGACGGGAAACGTGCTCCCCGCGGCCTCTTCGAATCGACTTCGCACGACGTCCTGACATCGTTGCTGCGCCACGGGAGAGGTTCGGCGCGCGACTGTTCGTGAGGCGACTTCACGCCGAGCGGTGAATCACGGCGAATGCGTACGTAGTGCGCATCGCCCGACTTGGCCGTGCTTCATCGAGTCGGGACCGCGTGCCGATTCGACTTGGCATCCGTGACGCAGACATCGCTCGTGCCAAGCCGACGCCCGACCACGGTGCGTCGTGATTTGTAAGCGAAAAAGGCGAGACGCGCGCCCTTTCGTTCAGCACCGTCCCATGGCTCCCAGCGTCCAGTTTCGACTCGATGCCGATCGTGCGCGCGCCGATTCATCTCCCGTTGGATTTGGCGGCGGAGGGCACCCCGATCCGCCACGAAGCCTTGCTCCCCGCGGCCACTTCACCCCGGTCCTCGACGTCCGCTCATTAGTAAGGCCCGGGCCGCGGCGTGGTCGGAGGGATGGTCGTGCCTCGCGACGGCGCTGACGTCGGCGTTGCCGGCTTGAGCACGCGCACGAAGAGCTGCTCGATGCGGCGGTACTCGTCGATCCAGCTCTTGGGGTCGGTGAAGGCGTGGTCCTGGCTCGGGTAGAGCATCGCGTCGAACTCCTTCCCGAGGTGGATCAGCTTCTCGACGAGACGGATCGTGTCCTGCGCGAAGACGTTGCTGTCCTTCATGCCGTGCAGCAGGAGCAGCGGCCGCTCGAGGCCTGCCGCGTGGTCGATCGGGCTCGAGCGGCGGTAGTTCTCCGCGTCGCGCTTGGGGTCGCCGAGGCGCGGGTTGGTGTAGGAGGCGTTGTAGCTGCGCCAGTCGGTGACCGATCGCAGCGCCGCTCCGCACGCGAACGTGTCGGGCTTCGTGAAGAGCGCCATCAGGGTCATGAAGCCGCCGTAGCTCCCGCCGTAGAGCCCGACGCGGCTCGTGTCGACGAAGCCGAGCGACTCGAGGTAGTCGACGCCCGCCACCTCGTCGTCGAGGTCCTTGCCCCCCATGAATCCGTAGACGTCCGTGCGGAACTTGCGGCCGTAACCCGCGCTCTGCCGGTAGTCGGCGTCGAGCACGACGAAGCCCATGCGCGCGAGGCGGTGGTGGAACAGCATGTTCACCGCGTACTCGCTCATCGAGCGCGTGACGTTCTGCAGGTAGCCGGCGCCGTGCACGAAGACGACCGCCGGGTACTTCCGCCCGCGCTCGAACGGCTCGGGCTTGTAGAGGAAGGCGCGCACGCGCTCGTGGTCGGCGGGGTTCTCGTACTCGACGATCTGCGGCGGCGGCAGGGCGAGCTTGCGCCACGCGTCGGTGACCGTGTCGCTCAACTGCTCCGCCTCGGCGCCCTCCTCGGTCGCGACGCTCCAGACGTCGCTCGGCACGCCGAGATCCTCGTGCAGGAAGGCGACGTGCGAGCCGTCACGCGCGACGGTGAACTCGCCGACGCAGCCGCGCGGCGCGTCGAGGCGCCGCCGCTCGCCCGTCGCGAGCGAGAGGAGGAAGAGGTTGCGCTCGGCCGGATCGGGGTCGTTGGCGAGGACGACCGCGCGCTCGCCGTCCTCGAAGTCGCCGTCGATGCGGCGGACGCGCAGGTCCTCGAAGGGGCCGCTCGTGAGCGCGCGCGCTTCGCCGCCCTCGGCCGGCACCGAGTAGAGGTGGCAGGTGCCGGTCTGCTCCGACGAGTAAACCACCTCCGCGCCGTCGCGCCGCCACGCCGCGTAGAGCATCGGCCCGCCGACCCATGCGTCGTCGCGCTCGGAGAAGATCGGCCACGAGCGGCGCTCGTCGGGGTCGACGACCAGCAGCTGGCGCGAGTGGAAGTCGCCGCTCAGGCGGTGCACCAGCAGCCGTGCGCCGGTCGGCGACCAGTCGGTGTCGAGCATGAAGTAGCGCCGCCCCTCGTCGACCGGCGGCGCGAAGGCCTCGTCCTTCTGGAGGTCGTAGAGCTCGAGGCTCACCTTCGACGGCGGATCCCCCGCGAGCGAGTTCCGGACGGGCACCGTGGTCACGGTGTCGGTCAGGTAGTCGGCGACGACGAGCTGGCGCTTGACGTCGTCGTCGAGGTGGCGGCGGCAGGCGAAGCGGCCGTCGGCCGAGACCTCGATCGGGTCGCCGTCGCGCATCTTCGTCGCGTGCGGCGCCCCGCCGCCGTCGAGCGGCACGAGCCAGAGGACGCGCGGGGTCCGCGTCTCGGCGGTCGCCCCCTCCTGGCCGGCGGGCGGCTCCGCTCCGTCGCGGACCTCCCGGACTGCGCGGCTCTCGCGGCCGTCGCGAACGCCGCGGCGCGTCGGCGGAGGCTCCGGCCTTCCGGTCGGGGCGGGGACGTCGACCGGGTCGTTCACGACCGGCTTGCCGTCGTCGCCGTCGGGCGGCGCCGCGAAGAGCGCGACCTGCTCCGCCTCCTCGAGCACCTGGAACCAGCGCTGCCGCAGGTTGAGCACGTGCGCCGGCGCGCGGCGCGCGCCGCTCCCGAGGTCGAGGACCCACAGCTCGTTCGAGTCGCCCGCCACGAAGACGACGCGCTCGCCGTCGCGCGTGAACTCGAGGCGCGAGACGTTCGGCCCGCACTCGAAGAGAGGCCGTGACGCACTCTCGGACGCCACGTCCATCCGCTCGATCCAGCCGGCGCGCACCAGGTAGAGCTCGCTGCCGCGCGGACCCCAGGTCGCCTGGACGCTCGCGCTCGCCGGGAAGAGGACGCGCGGCTCGGCGCTCCCGTCGGTCGGCGCGAGCCACCAGTCGAGCTCGGGGCGCTCCGCGTCTTTCTTCGAGCAGCGCCAGAGCACATAGCGGCCGTCGGCCGAGAGCGACGGCGCCGACGGCCGGACGCCGATCAGGCGCGGCGGCTCGAAGATCTCCTGCAGCGTCGGGCGGAGCGCCGGAGCGCCCGCGGCCGGCCGTGCCGCCGCCCCGCCCGCCCCCTCGTCGGAGGACTGGAACGCCAGCGCGAAGAGAAGGCCTGCGACGATCGCCCCGCCCATCGTGGTCTCCGTCCGTCGGCCGCCGCTGCGCGGCCGCATCGATCCTCATCGGCGACCACCTTCGTGGCCGTGCGACCGATTCTTCCGAGCCCCGGTCGGGAAACGAAGCCTCCGCCCCTCGGTTGCGGCCGCTTCCCGGGCCGGCGCCGTTGAGCCTGCCCGCACGATTCCGTAGAAGACTCGGTTCCCTCAGTCCCGGCGAAGGGCCCGTTCAACCCAGCCTTCGCCAAGGAGTCCCCATGTCCGCTCCCCACGGAATCGTCGTCCTCGACAAGCCGGCCGGGATCACCTCGCGCGACGCGGTCGACACCGCCTGCAAGGTGCTGAAGACCCGGGAGATCGGCCACTGCGGGACGCTCGATCCTCTCGCCAAGGGGGTCCTGGTGCTCGTGGTCGGGCGCGCGCGCCGGCTCCAGGAGCTGCTCGCGCGGTCGCGCAAGGTCTACGTCGCCCGCATCCGGCTCGGCGCCAACTCGGAGACCGACGACGCCGAGGGGCCGATCACGCCGGTCGAGCCGCTCCCGCCGCCGCCGACCCACGACGCGCTCGTGCAGGCGCTCGCGCCGTTCCGCGGCGAGATCGATCAGCGCCCTCCGCGCTACAGCGCCGTCAAGGTCGACGGCGAGCGCCTCTACGACCTCGCGCGCCGCGGCCAGGGGATCGACGCACCGATGCGGCGCGTGAAGATCTACGAGATCGAGCTCACCAAGTACGCGTGGCCCGACGTCGAGCTGCGCGTCGCCTGCGCCGGCGGCACCTACGTGCGCGCCATCGCGCGCGACCTCGGCGCCGCGCTCGGCACCGGTGGCTACCTCGCCGACCTGACGCGCACCGAGTCGGGCGGCTTCGAGCTCGCCGAGGCGATCGCTCCCGAGGCGCTCACGCCGGGCCTGATGCTCCCGCTCGAGAACGCGCTGCGCCACTTCCCGCGCGTCGACATCGCGGCGTCGCAGGCGGTCCGCCTCGCGAACGGCGCGACCGTGCACGCCGACCTGCCGGCCGTCTCGCTCGCCGCGGAGGAGACGATCTTCGGCTGGGTCGACGGGCGCGCCGTCGCGCTGCTGAAGAAGCAGGGGCCCAACCGCGTCCGCTCGCAGCGGCTGCTGGTCACGGTGCACGAGCTGCAGCGGCTCGCCGAAGAGGAGCTCGCGCGCGGCGGCGCGGCGGCCGTGCGCACGGCCGCGAGCTACGGCGACGACGAGCGGCGCTGAGCGAGTTTCACCGACTCACCGCCGCACCAGCCGCACCGGCTCGTCGTAGTAGCTCGCCCCCTCGCCGCCGTCGGTCAGCACCGCCTCGACCAGGACGTTGGCGCAGCGGCCGTCGCGCAGCGCCCCGCCCTTCTCCATCCACGCCACGTCGGGGCGCACCGCCGGATCGTGGCGCACCGTGACGCGCAGCGCGCCGCGCCGGCTCTCGAGCGAGGCGGGTGCACCGTCGGCGAAGCCGGCCGCCGCGCTCGGATGGACGCGCACCTCGGCCGCGGCGTCGCCGAGGTCGACCGCCCACTGCGACGACTGCGACCGGGGCGTCGAGATCGCGAGCAGGAGCAGCGGGAACTCCGCGTCGCGCGCGGGGGCCGGCGGCGGCACGGCAGTGACAAGACGTGCCTTGCCGTCATCGGTCGGGAAGTTGCGACCCTCGAAGAGGACGGCGGGCACGAACGGGCTCTTCTGTGCGCCGCGCGCGAGCGAATCGGCGCTGATCCCGTGCGGCGCGACGCGCGCGAGCACGCGCCGCTGCCACTCCGCGACGCTCGCCGGGAACTCGGCGGCGAGCCCGAGCCGCTCGGCGAGTCCGCGCAGGATCGCGATCTCGTGGCGGACCCCGGGCGGCGGCGCGACCGCCGGCTGCGCGCGCCGCAGATAGTTGTTGCCGTAGGCGCCGAGCACGTCGTCGTCCTCGAGCAGCGTCGGACAGGGCAGGACGAGGTGGGCGACGTCGGTCGTGTCGGTCGGATGGGTGTCGACGACCACGACGAACTCGCGCGACGCCAGCGCGTCGCGCACGACACCGCTGTCGGGCAGCATCGCGACCGGATTCGCCGCGGTGACCCACACCGCGCGGATCGGCGGGTCGCGCGCGTCACGGATCTCCCGCCCGAGCAGCGGCTCGGGGAAGGTGCGCGGCGCCGTCCCCTCGACGAAGGAGAGGTCGAAGGCGCGCCGGCGCGCCCACGTGTAGCTCACGCCGCCGCCGCGCACGCCGACGTTGCCGCTCACGAGGCCGAGCGCGTCGAGCACGCGCACCGTCCCGCAGCCGTTGCGCCGCCGCGCGAGCCCCCACCCGACCAGGATCGTCGAGGGGCGGATCGTCGCGTAGGCGTCGGCGAGGCGGCGGGCCGCGTCGCCCGGCACGTCGGCCGCGCGACACCACTCGTCGAAGGAGCGCTCGAAGGCGAGCGCGCGGAACTCTGCGACGCCGTGGCTCCAGCGCGCCGCGTCCGGGTCGGCGCCGCCGACTTCGAAGAGGCGGCGCGCGACCGCGAAGGCGAGCGCCGCGTCGGCGCCGGGACGCGGCTGGAGGAAGTCGTGGCAGAGCGCCGCCGCGCGCGTCTTGATCGGATCGATCAGGACGACCCGCGCCCCGCGCCGCTTCGCCTCGTTCAGCACCGGCAGCAGGTGCGGCCCCGAGGTGTGAGGGTTCTTGCCCCACAGCACGATCAGCTTCGCCTCGAGCAGGTCGAAGAAGTCGCTCGATTCGGTCTGTCCGAAGTCGAGCAGGTTCGCGGCCTCGCCCGCGCCCGAGCAGATGTCGCCGCGCTTGCTCGTGACCGGCCCGAAGCGCTCGAAGAGGAAGTCGGCGGCGCTCTTCAGGATCCCGAGCGAGCCGCCGGAGCGGTAGTGGAGGATCGCGGCCGGCCCCGACTCGCGGCGGATCCGGAGCAGCCGCTCGGCGGCGAGGTCGAGCGCCTCGTCCCATCCGATCGGCGCGAGCGTGCCGCCGCGCCGGACCATCGGCTGCGTGAAGCGGTCGGCCGAATAGTGCCGCGCGAGGAAGCGGCTGGTGCGCTCGCACAGGAAGCCGCGCGTCACCGGATCGTCGGGGTCGCCCTGCAGCCGGACCGCGCGGCCGTCCTCGACCGTGACCTGCATGCTGCAGGTGTCGGGACAGTCGCGCGTGCACGCGGTGCGTCGGACTTCTCGCATGCGGCGCATGCTAGATTCCCCCGTCCTGAAGGGGAGCCCGCGATGCCGCCCGACGACCTGCAGGCCAAGATCGACAAGTTCGCGGCGATCGTCGCGAAGCGTCCCGACAATGAACTCGCCCGATTCAGCCTCGGCTCGGCGCTCCTCGAGGCGAACCGCTTCGCCGACGCCGAGCCCCACTTCAAGGTCGCCCTCGACCTCAAGCCCGACTGGGTCGTCGCCTACATCCTGCGCGCGCGCTGCCTGATCCGGCTCGGCCGCGTCGACGAGGCGCGGCCCCTCCTCGCGACCGGCCGCAAGCACTCCCTCGCCCAGCACCACGAGGCGCCGGTCGAGGAGATCGACGGGATCCTGGCCGAGCTCG
>DASRRB010000188.1:0-12433 GCA_035695985.1 Planctomycetota bacterium
GCGCGAGCTCGAAGCACTGCTCACCGCCGACCCCAAGGTGGACGAGCTGCACAAGCGCGCGCAGGCGCTGCTCGAGAAGGCGCGCGCGCACTGAACGCGCGAGGCCGGCGCGACTAGACTGCCGGCCCGCTTCCGTTCCCCTGCGAGGGCCGCCATGCGCGTCGCCGCCGCTTTCGTCGTCTTGCTCGCCGTCGCCGGATCGTTGCGCGCCGCCGACGAGATCCCGCGCCCCGAGCACCCCAATCCGCAGTTCCAGCGCGACGAGTGGCAGAACTTGAACGGGGCGTGGGACTTCTGGGAGGGCGACGCCGCCGACGAGAAGGCGATGGCGGAGCGCCGCGAGTTCCCCGACCGGATCGTCGTCCCGTTCTGCCGCGAGTCGAAGCTCTCGGGGCTCGGCCGCACCGGCTTCGTGAAGAACGTCCTCTACCGGCGGAGCTTCGAGGTTCCGGAGGCGTGGCACGTCGAGAAGGACGGCGCGCACGTCGTCGTCCACGTCGGCGCCTGCGACTGGCGGACGACCGTCTGGGTCAACGGCACGAAGGTCGGCTTCCACGAGGGTGGCTCGACCCCGATCGACTGCGACGTGACGAGCGCGCTGCACGCGGGCGCGAACGAGCTGCGCGTGTGGGCCTTCGACGACACGGCGAGCGGCGTGCAGCAGCTCGGCAAGCAGTGCCCGAAAGAGAAGAGCTACGGCTGCCTCTACACGCGGACGACGGGGATCTGGCAGACGGTGTGGATGGAGAAGGTGCCGGAGTCCCGTTTCGAAGGCGTCACGATGATCTCGAACGAGGACGGCCTGATCGTGATGCCGCGACTCGCCGGGCCGCTCGAACGGTGCCTGCTTCGAATGAGCGTGAAGCACCGCCGGAAGCCGAATCTGCCGAAGCAGGCCGACGATGGGAGAAAACCGGACCCGGAGGGCAACCTCACCGACGATGTCGTCTTCGACCCCGCGGGCAATCGGGCGCCGACTGTTTCGTTCTCGCTGCTCAATTCGCGGACTTGGTCGCCGAGCGATCCTGAACTCTGCGAAGTGACGCTCTCCATCCTCTATTCGCCGCCCGACGATTCGCCTGATGCCGTCATCGACCGCGTCCACTCCTACGTCGGCCTGCGTTCGATCGCGACGCGCGGCGACGCAGTCCTCATCAACGACAAGCCCGTCTTCCAACGCCTCATCCTCGACCAGGGCTTCTATCCCGACGGCATCTGGACGGCGCCGAGCGACGCCGCGTTGAAACACGACATCGAGCTCTCGATGGCCGCCGGCTTCAACGGCGCGCGGCTGCACCAGAAGGTCTTCGAGCCGCGCTTCCTCTACTGGGCGGACCGCCTCGGCTACCTCGTGTGGGGCGAGGCGCCGAGCTGGGGTGCGAAGTACGAGAACCCCGCGTGCGATCGCGTGGTCCTCGACGAATGGCGCGCCGAGGTCGAGCGCGACCGCAACCATCCGTCGCTCGTCGGCTGGTGCCCGTTCAACGAGACGGGGACCGCGCCCGGCAAGATCCAGAACGCCGCGACCGCGCTCACGCGCGCGCTCGACCCGACGCGGCCGGTGCTCGACACGAGCGGCTACATCCATTCCGACCCGCAGCGCGACGTCGACGACGCGCACGACTACGACCAGGATCCGAAGAGCTTCCGCGCGCGGTACTGGCCGAAGTCCGCGACCGTCCTGCCGGCGCGCTACGGATCGCAGGGCCGCCTGCCCGGCGTCCCCTTCTTCGTGAGCGAGTTCGGCGGGATCGGATGGAAGAAGCCCGGCGATCCCGGCTGGGGATACGGCAACGACCCGAAGTCGCTGGACGAGTGGTACGCGCGTTTCGACGGGCTCTGCGCCGCGCAGCTCGAGAACCCGACGCTCTTCGGCTTCTGCTACACGCAGCTCACCGACGTCGAGCAGGAGCGCAACGGCCTCTACTACTACGACCGCACGCCCAAGTTCGACGTCGCGAAGCTGCACGCGATCGTCGCGAAACCGGCGGCGATCGAGACGGGTGCGAGCGACGCGCCGGCCGCCGCGCCGCCGACCGCTGCCCCCGACTGGCGCGTCGTCGTGCCGGCCTGCGTCGACGATCCGCAGCGAACCTGGATCTACTCGGCGCGCGAGCAGCCGCTCGCCGACGCGGAGTGGCGCGAGTGGACGCTCGAAGAGGCGACCGTGAAGGCGGGCCGCCCCGGCTTCGGGAAGAAGGAGGGCTTCGAGGAACGGATCGGCACGCCCTGGACGACGCCCGAGCTCTACCTGATGCGCCTCTTCCAGTACGACGGCGCGCCGTTCGACCGCGCGCTGCTCGTGCTCCACTACGACAACGCGGTGACCCTCTGCCTCAACGGCGAGACGCTCTTCGAGAAGGGCGGCTGGAACGACGGCTACGAGCCGTTCGACGTGACCGAGCGCGCGAAGCAGCTGCTGACGAAGGGCCAGAACACGATCACCGTGCACGTCCACCAGGACTCGGGCGGCCAGTACTTCGACGCGGCGCTGCTCGTCGCGACGGCTGCGCGCTGAACGGGACGCGCGCACCATGGCCGGCGGCGTCCACTACTGGATCGACGGTTACAACGTGATCCTGCGCCTCGGCCTGGGCGAGGGGAAGTCGCTCGAGGAGCGGCGCGGCGAGCTGATCGGACGCGTCGGCGCGCTCGGCAAGGAGGCGTGGATCGCGTTCGACTCGCGCGAGGCGGTCCACGGGCGCGGGCTCGCGCTGCCGCGCCGCGTCACGATCGCCTTCGCGGCCGGCGGCCGCAGCGCCGACGACCTGCTGCTCGCCAAGGTCTCGAAGGCGAAGGACCTCGACGGCGTGATCGTCGTGAGCGACGACCGCGGCGTCGCCGACCGCTGCCAGTTCATGGGCGCGCGCACGATGGGCACGCGCGAATTCGGCAAGATGCTGAAGCCGGCGCCGGCGCCCGGGTCGAAGGGCGATCGCAAGCTGACGCCGGGCGAGGTCGACGACTGGATGAAGTGGTTCCAGGAGCCGAAGTGATGCGTGGGCCGGGCGAGAAGAGGCTCGACGTCGACGCCGACATCGCGCGCGCCCGGCTGCCGCCGCGCGAGTTCTACGACGACCCGGCGTGGCTCGCGGCGCTGCGCGACCCGCTCTTCGCCGCCGCGTGGCACCCCGTCGACGGTGCCGCGCCCGGACGCGGGGAGGCGCGGCCGGCGACGCTCCTGCCGCCCGCCTTCGACGAGCCGCTGCTGCTCATGCGCGACGAGACGATCGCGCTCCACCTGACGTCGAACGCGTGCACGCACCGCGGCCACCTCGTCGTCGAGCAGCCGTGCACGGTGAAGGCGCTGCGCTGCGCCTACCACGGGCGGCGCTTCGACCTCGCGGGCAGGTGCCTCGGCGCGCCCGGCTTCGAGGAGGCGAAGGCGTTCCCGCGGCCGGAGGACTCGCTCGCGCGCGCGCAGCTCGGCGATTGGCGCGGCCTGCTCTTCGGCTCGCTCGCTCCGCACGTGCCGCTCGCGCAGACGTTCGCCGAGGTCGACGAGCGGATCGGCGCGCTCGTGCCCGCGACCTGGACGCCCGCGCCCGAGCACGACCGCGTCTTCCAGTTCGACGCGAACTGGGCGCTCTACGTCGAGAACTACCTCGAGGGGCTCCACATCCCCTTCATCCACCCCGGTCTCACCGCGAAGCTCGACTGGAAGAGCTACCGCTACGAGAACCTCGCGAACGGGACGCTCCAGGTCGGGATCGCCGCGCCGGACGAATTGGCCTTCGCTCTGCCGGCCGGCCATCGCGACGCCGGCGCGCGCGTCGCCGCCTTCTACTTCTGCCTCTTCCCCAACCTGATGCTCAACGTCTACCCGTGGGGGCTCTCGCTCAACGTCGTCGAGCCGCTGTCGCCGACGCGCACGCGCGTCCGCTTCCACGCCTTCGTGCACGACGCGACGCTGCACGGGCAGGGGGCCGGCTCCGGCCTGGATCAGGTGGAGTTGGAGGACGAGCGCGCCGTCGCGCAGGTGCAGCGCGGGCTGCGCGGGCGGCTCTGGCCGCGCGGCCGCTACGCGCCGGTCGCCGAGTCGGGCGTCCACTGGTTCCACCGGCGCATCGCGAGCGCGCTCGACGGGAGCGGCTGAATCGCGGCGCGCCGCGCGCGGCGCCTACTCGCTGACGTGGCCGATCAGGACGAGGCCGATCCGGACCTTCACCGGCTCCTTCGCGCCCGGCTCTTTTCCGTCCGGCGCCTTGCCGGCGAGCGTGAAGTCGGCCGCCCACTCCTCGCGCCCCTCGCGCTTCCAGAGGCGCGGCTCGCCCGCCTTCGGGGCGTCGCCCTCGGGGACGGCGACGTAGAGCACGAGCGCGTGCTCGTTCGAGGAGGCGGGGACGGAGAGCTTCACGAGGTCGTCGAGCTTCGCGACCGGCGCGGGATCCTTGTCGTGCGTGAAGGCGGTCACGACCAAGAAGTCGCGCGAGTCCGACGTGCCGAGGTGGTTGCCGTCGTCGGGCTGCCAGCCGATGCGCAGGCCGTAGCAGCCGGCGGCGATCGGCTGGTTCCGGTAGTCGGTCATCGCGCCGGTCACCTGCAGCGCGCCGACCAGCGTCCCGAACGGGAGCGTCGGGACCTTCACACGCTGCTCGCCGGTCGGCTTCGCGGCGAGTACCACCTCGCTCACGAGCCAGACGTCGCAGACCGCCTTGCCGTCGGCGCCGGTGAGCCGGACGCCGCGCGGGTCGAGCTTCTTCTGGAACGCCTCGGGGAGCGCGGACGGGAGCTTGGGCGCCGCCTCCTCGGGCTTGGCGAGCAGCGCGAGCTTCGGATCGTCGCGGCCGGCGCCGTCACCCACGTGCAGCGCGAGGACGCCGGCGAGGAGCGCGCTCCGCATCACTTCGCGCGGATGCCTTCGGGGTCGACGGCCAGCGCCGGAGCGGGCGAGCGGATCTCGAAGTGGCCGAGGAAGGCGCTGCGCGAGTCGCGGTCGATCCAGTCGTGCGCGAGCAGCGTCCCCTTCACCTCGCTCTCGACCGTGAAGGCGGGCAGCGAATCCTTGAGCGTCGTGAGCGGCGGATAGAAGGTGTCCTCGTGGCCGCAGATCGAGTCCTTGTGGGCGAGGCAGCGCGTGCTGACGTGCGCGACCTCGCCGGCGGCGAGCTTCGCGCAGCCCTTCTTGTCGCAGCAGTCGAGGTCGAGCGAGATCGGGACGAGCCGCTCCTCGATCACGTTGCCGGCCAGGTCGCCGAGCTGCGCCTTCACGAACGCGCGCAGCGCCTCGAGTTGGACGTCGCTGGCCTTTTCGTCGAGCAGGAGGACGTCGCGCACCGGCAGCGGCGAGCGGTACTTGTCGCCGAGCGTGTGCTTCGCCTCGACGATCAGCACCGCGGCGCGGCCGGAGAGGTCGACGCCGGACCACTGGCCCGACTTGAACGACCAGGCGAGCGTCGCCTCGCGCCCCGTCTCCCCGACCTCGGCGTTGGCGAAGCAGGCGCCGACCCACACGTCGCAGGTGCGCACTTCGAGGTAGTCGCCCTTGACGGTGTTCTCGCCCGGGCTCGCGGCGGGCTTCTTGTCGTCGCCGGCGAAGGCGACGGCGGCGGCGGCGGCGGCGGCGAGCAGCGCGAGGGCCGCGAAGGGGAGGCGGAGGTTCATGCGAGGCGCTCCTGGGCTTTCAGTGCGGCAGGCCTTGGAGTCTTCGGCAAAGGCGCGACGAATCTAGCGAGCGAGAGGCGGACGCGCCGGCGCGGGGATCACGCGTCGTAGCAGGAGCGCCCCGGGCGGCACTCGTCGGCGCCGCAGCGCGCGGCGTCGGGCCCCTCGGCCTTCTGCGTCCGCTCGCACCAGAAGAGCTTGCCCTCGAAGACCGACTTCGGATCGGTCCGGATCCGCTCGCGCTGCTCCTCCGTCTGGTACCACATCTCCTTGCAGCGGAGGTACTGGCAGAGCTTGTGTCCGGCCGGCGCGCGCACGTTCATCAGCGACATTCGCTTCTCCTTCGCGGGTACCGGTTCAGGTTGCGGTCGCGGCAGCGAGCGCGCGGCGCACGGCGACCTGCGCGAGCTCGACCTTGTAGGCGTTCTTGCTGAGCGGCGTCGCGCCGGCGACCGCGGCGGCGCCGACGGCGTGCGCGAGCTTCTCGTCGAGCGTCTTGCCGACCAGCAGCTTCGCCGCGTCGTCGCAGACCCACGGGATCGGCGCGACGTGACCGAGGACGATCGTCGCCGACTTGATCGTCTTTCCGTCGAGCTCGAGCGCGACGCTCGCGGTGACGAGCGGCCAGTCGAGCCCCTGGCGCGGGCGCACCTCGTAGGTCGCGCTCTTCGGCGTGGGCTTCGGCAGCGTGACCGACATGACGACCTCGTTCGCGGCGAGCGTCGTCTCGCGCTCGCCCGCCTTCGGGATGCGGAACAGCTCCTTCACGGCGACCGACCGCTTCCCCTTCGGGCCGGCCACCTCGGCGGTCGCGCCGCAGGCGATGAGCGCCGGCGCGAGGCTGCTCGCGTGCACGAACTTGGCGGGCCCCGCGTTGCCGAGGATCGCGTGGTAGCGGTTGTCGCCTTTCACCGCCATCGACTCGCCGTCGCGGTCGGCGAGGAGGCCGTGGCCGCGGCGGAAGTACCAGCAGCGCGGCCGCTGCAGGAGCTCGCCGGCCACCGTGCCCATGGTGCGCAGCTGCGGGCTCCGAATGCCCGCCGCGGCCTGCCAGACCGCGGGCCACTTCGCGGAGTAGCCGTTCGCCGTCCCGGCGGCGAGCAGTTCGTCCAGAGTGGTCGTCGCTCCGATCGCGAGACCGTCGCCCTTGGTTTCGAGCTGCCGCAGCTCGCCGATCGCCATCAGCGACACCAGGCGCTTCGGCTCGACGACGAAGTCCTTCATCAGGCTCAGCAGGTCGGTGCCGCCGGCGAGGACGCTCGTCTCGTCGTGCTTCTCGGAGAGGAGCGCGACCGCATCGGCCACGCTCGAGGGGCGCGCGAATTCGAAGCGGTTCACGTCACGCCCCCTTCTTCTTGCCGACGGCCGCGAGCACGCGGTCGGGTGTCATGGGACAGCGCGCGACGCGGGCGCCGATCGCGTTGGCGACGGCGTTGCTGATCGCCGCCATGGGGGAGATGACCGGCGGCTCGCCGAGCCCGACCACGCCGCGGCCCAAGTGCTCGGGCGTCTCCATCATCTTGACGACCAGCTCGCCCACGTCGGCGATCCCGGCGAGCTTGTAGAACTCCATGTCGGGGTTGAGCAGCGTGCCGGTGACCGGATCCATGATCCGCTCTTCGTAGAGCGCGCTGCAGACTCCCATGATCAGCGCGCCGCGCACCTGGCTCTCCGCCGTGAGCAGGTCGATGATCCGGCCGCAGTCCTGCACGGCGACCAGCTTCAGCACGCGCACGATGCCGGTCTCGACGTCGACCTCGACCTCGGCCGCCTGCGCACCGCCGACGCCCTGCTGCATGAGCGAGCGCTGCGTCTTGCCGTTCGTCACCAGCGGCTGCGCCCCGACCGATCGGCAGGCGACGTCCCAAGGGATCGCCTTCGCTTCGTTGTCCGCCGCGTAGACCTTGCCGCCCTTCGCGACGAGCTTCTTCGGGTCGCCGCCGAGCTCGGGCGCCACCTTCTCGAAGAGCGCGTTGGCGGCCTGCACGCACGCGTCGCGCGAGGCCGAGCTGATGCCGCCGATGGTCGTCGAGCCGCCCGAGCCGCCCGACGGGGGCAGGCGGCTGTCGCCGATCGAGACCTTGATCTTCTCGAGCGGCAGCCCGAGCGTCTCGGCCGCGACGATCGCGAGCGCGGTGCGCGTGCCGACGCCGAGGTCCTGTGTCCCGCACGCGATCTCGACCGCGCCGTCAGGGTGGATCGTGCACTGCACGTTGCTGTCGTGGCCGCCGCCGCCCCACGTGTGGATCGAGAGGCCGAGTCCGTGGCGCACCACGTCGGCCTGGTCGCCGCGCGGCACCCACTTCTTCTTCCAGTCGATGAGGTCGGCCGCGAGGTTCAGCTCTTCTTCGTAGACCTTCGCGCGCTGCGTGTAGCCGAGGTTCTTCTTGAAGAAGTCGAGCTCGTCCATGCCGAGCTCGGCCGCGCAGTCGGACATCGCCGCCATCGTGAGCAGCGCCATCTGCGGGTGGCTCGGCGCGCGCCACGCGCGCTGCTCGCCGGTGTTGGTCGTGATCGGCGTCGTGCGCGTCCGCTTGTTCGGGACGTTGCCGAACACGTACGGGAGCTGGTTCACGCCGAGGCCGCCGCCGTTGCCGCCGCTGCCCCACGCCTCCGACTCCCACGCGGTGACGGTGCCGTCCTCCTTGCAGCCGACGCGCATGCGCGCGAAGGCGGAGGGGCGCGAGCCGGCGAGCGCGATCTCCATGTCGCGCTCGAGCATCACCTTGACCGGTCGCTTGGTGCGCGCCGAGAGCTTCGCCGCCCATGCGCCCCACGCGTCGATGTCGAACTTGCTGCCGAAGCCGCCGCCCATGTGCTGGCAGATGGCGACCGCGTTCGACGCGTCGCCGATCTCGGCCTCGTTCGCGAAGCGGCCGTTCTTGCCGCTGATCGCCTGCGTCGAGCACCACGCGGTGAGCGACTTCCCGTCGGCCGCGACCTCGACCGCGGAGCCGTGCGACTCCATGCAGCAGTGGGTGATGATCGAGCAGCCGACCTCGGTCTCGCTCACGGCCGCCGCTTCCTTGAACGCGGCGTCGGGGTCGCCCGTCACGTTGGCCTTGCCCGGCTTCGCCGACGCGCCCGCGAGCTGCGGATCGTCGTCGACCACGTTGTGGGGGAGGACCTCGTACTCGACCTGGATCCGGCGCACCGCCTCGCGCGCGACCTCCTCGCTCTCGGCGGCGACGATCGCGACCTCGCTGAAGGCGACGTTGAGGTCGGAGCCGGCCGGCGCGAGGACCTCGATCGCCACGACGCCCGCCATCTTCTGCGCCGCGTCGACGTCGACCGACTTCACGCGCGCGTGTCCGTGCGGGCAGGTCGCGTACTTCGCCCAGAGCATGCGCGGGCGATTCGTGTCGTAGGTGTACTTGGCGCGGCCGGTCGTCTTGTCGGGACCGTCGAGCCGCAGGATCCGCTTGCCGAGGACGGTCGTGTCCTTGGGGTCGGGCCAGGCGAGTTCCATCACTTGCCTCCCCGGATCGCGTCGAGGACCGCCTGCGTGACGCCGTGGTAGGTGCCGCAGCGGCAGAGGTTGCCGCCGAGGCCCTCGAGCACCTCGTTTCGCGCAGCTTTCGGATGCGATCGCCGGAACGACTCGCACGCCATCACGAAGCCGGGCGTGCAGAAGCCGCATTGCTGCGCGTCGTTCTCGACGAAGCAGCGCTGCATCGTGGCGATGCCCTGATTCGACTCGGCGAGCCCCTCGACCGTCTCGATCTTGCGCCCCTGCGCCTCGATCGCGAGGACGGTGCAGGAGTAGACCGCCTTGCCGTCCATCAGCACGGTGCACGCGCCGCAGGTCGCGCGATCGCACACCTTCTTCGCACCGGTGAGGTCGAGGTGGTTGCGCAGCGCGTCGAGCAGCGTGACGCGCGGCTCGAGCGGGAGCGTGACCTTCTTGCCGTTGAGCTCGAGCGTGACCGGGACTGGATCGGGACCGCACAGCGCCGGTTTCGCCGCGTCCTGCGGCGCGCCGTTGGCGGCATTCAGGACGGGGGGCGCGAGGACCCCGGCTCCGGCCGCGAGCGCGCCCGCTCCCATGCCCTGCAGGAAGCTGCGGCGCGTGAAGCCGGACGGCGCCGGCTCCTGGCGATTCGACATGACCTCTTCTCCCCGGAGATGCGACGTCGCGGCATCACAACGCCGCCGTCCGTCCGTGGCAAGCGGGATAAAACCATCGGGATCGTGAGAAACGCCTGGGTACGGTTCGCGGTCGCGTTGGTTTCCGCGGCACCGCTTTTCTTCGTGACGGACGCGTGTCGCCCCTCCGCCGGGAAGCGTCCGCCGCTCGTCGTGGTCGGCGTCGACGGCCTCGAATGGCGCCTCGTGCTGCAGTTCGCGCACGAGGGCGCACTCCCCAACCTGGCCCGGCTGATGGAGGAGGGCTGCGCCGGGAAGCTCGAGACGCTCGAGCCGACGCTCTCCCCGGTGATCTGGACGACGATCGCGACGGGCATGAAGCCTGAGCAGCACGGGATCCGCGACTTCGCGTTCACCGACGAGGCGGGGGTCGCGCACGTCTCCACGAGCCTGCAGCGCCAGTCGAAGGCGTTCTGGAACCTGTTGAGCGAGGCGGGCCGCACCTGTCACGTCGACGGATGGTGGTGCACCTGGCCGGTCGAGGAGCTCGAAGCGGGCGGCACGATGGTGGCGCAGACGACGACGCGCGCTCAGATCGACTTCAAGCACGGCGTGCGCATCTGGAAGGGGACGTACCTCAAGTCGCTGCCGAGCCAGACGTGGCCGCCGGAGCTCGGTCCGGTCATGGACCGCCACGTCGACGCGCTCGCCGAGGCCGCCGAAAGCACGCTCGCCGCGACCTTCGGGCCGCCGGCGAAGGAGACTTCGCCGTTCGTCGGCGCGATGTGGGAGCGCGTGCAGCAGGCGTTCTTCGCCGACCAACTCTTCCTCGACGCCGCGCGCGACGCGCTGAAGCGCGCTCCCGCCAGCGACCTGACCGCGGTCTACTTCGGCGTCACCGACGTCGCGTCGCACTCGTTCTGGCGCCACTTCGAGCCGGGCGCGTTCAAGCATCCGCCGCCGGCCGAGGAGGTCGCCGCGTTCGGCCGCGTCATCCGCGATACCTACCGGTTCGTCGACGCGAGCCTGGGCGAGCTGCGCGCGCTTGCGCCGGATGCCGACTTCATCGTCCTCTCCGACCACGGCTTCCACGCCGTCAACGTCGAGAAGGACTTCTCCGACGCCGACGCGCAGACCAGCCGCATCGAGTCGGGCCACCACGGCGACGCGCCGCCCGGCGTCTTCATCGCCTGCGGGCCGAGCTTCAAGCGCTCGCCGGTCGCGGTTGGCAGCGACGTCGAGTCGCTGCGGATGGTCGGCACGGTGAACGACGTGCTGCCGACGCTGCTCGCTCTCGAGGACATCCCGTACGGGGAGGACATGGCGGGCCGGCCGCTGCGGCAGATCCTGACCGATGCGACGCTCGAGGCGCACCCGATCCGCTCGGTCGCCACGCACGAGGACGCAGCGTGGCGGGCGGCGCGCGCGAGAGCACGGGAACACGCGGCCGAGGCCGAGCGCCACTTCGAGGGCGCGCTGCGGACCCTCGACGCGGGAATCCTGAAGACGTTGAAGGCGATCGGCTACACCGTGCCCGAGACGGGTTCGCCCGATCCGCCGCCGCCTCCTCCTCCCGACGGGAAGAAGCCGGGGGACAAGCCGAAGTGATCGACCTCTCCTCGCCGCTCGTCGGCGGCGGCATGGCGCTCTCGGCTTCGGCGCTCTGGGCCGCCTCGACGACCGTCTTCAAGGGGCCGATCGTGCGCGACGGGCCGCGCGCGATGAACCTCTTCCGGATCGCGTTGGCGTTCCTCTTCTTCTGGAGCGTCACGCTCGCGCTCGACGGAGCGGCCGGCTTCGCGCTGCTCGCGACGCACGCCGGAGCGCTGCTCCTGCTCTCGGGCGCGCTCGGGCTCGCGCTCGGCGACTTCCTCCTCTTCTATTCCGTGCGGGAGCTCGGCGCGCAGCCGGCCGTCACGTTGAACCTCCTCTCGCCGGTCTGGTCGGCCGCGCTCGGTGCGCTGATCGGCAGCGAGCAGCTCGCCTGGCGGCAGCTCGGCGCGATCGCGCTCGTGATCGGCGGCGTCGTGGTCGTGATCCGCAGCAAGGTCGAGGGCGACCTCGAGCCGTCGGCCGAAGAGCTGCCGGTGATCGACGACGCCGCGACGCGCCGCCACGCCGCGCACGGCCGGCACGGGCTCGGGCTGATCGCCGGGCTCGGCTCTTCGCTCTGCAACGCGTGCGCGGGGATGATCAGCCACGAAGTGGTCGCCGCGGTCGGCCCGCTGCGCGCCGGCACGCTGCGGGTGACGGGCGCGCTCGCGCTGCTCGTCGTCGCCGGCCTCGTGCTGCGCACGCTGCGCTCCGACGCGCGGCCGCTCGCGACGATCCGCCGGCGCGGCCTCGAGGTCGGGTCGGTGCTCTTGGCGAGCTGCGGCGGGATCTTCCTGCAGCAGGGTTCTTTCGAGCGCATCCCGGCGAGCGTCGCGCTCTGCCTCCTCTCGACCACGCCGATCTTCCTCCTGCCGCTCGCCGTGGGCATCCTGCGCGAGCGCTACCGCATCCACGCCCTGGCCGGGACGATCGTGGCGCTCGCCGGCGTCGTATGGCTGGTGCAGCCTGGAGATGGGTCGATGGCGCTCCGTGATCCCCACAGCTTCGCGCGTCCCGATCAGGCGGTCGTGCGCCACCTCGACCTCGAGCTCGCGGTCGACTTCTCGGCGAAGCGGCTGCGCGGCCGCGCGACCCTCGACGTCGAGCTCGCGCCCGGCGCGACGGAGCTCGTGCTCGACACGCGCGACCT
>DASRRB010000189.1:0-8331 GCA_035695985.1 Planctomycetota bacterium
CTCGACGCGTGCGACCAGTGGCGGTCGCTGCGGCGCCTCGCGGCGGCGGGGATCGCGGTGCCCGCGACGCGGCTGGTGCGCCGGCCGGACGAGCTCGTCGCCGCGCTCGAGGAGGTCCCGGGTCCGCCATGGTTCGTGAAGGGGCGGCGCGGGTCGCAGGGCTCGCAGGTCCGGCTCGCCGCCGATCGCGCCGAGGCGGCGCGCTGGGCCGGGCTCTTCTGGGGCACCGGTGCCTCGCTCCTCGTGCAGGAGGACCTGCGGGGGCACGGACCCGTCGAGCGCCACCTCGTGGTCGGCGACGTGGTCGTCGCGAGCGCCGTCGCCCTGCCGGCGCGCGGGGAGTTCCGCACCAATGCGCACCGCGGCGGGCGGTTCGTCGCGATCGCGCCGGGCGCGCGCGGCCGCTCCGCCGAGCTCGCGGTGCGCGCGACGCGGGCGGTCGGGTTGCCGTTCGCCGCCATCGACGTGATCGGCGGCGACGCGCCGCGCGTGCTCGACGTGAACGCGTCTCCGGGGCTCGAGGCGCTCGAGGCGGCGACGCGTCGCGACCTCGCGACGCCGATCGTCGCCGCGCTCGTCGCGGCGGCGGCGAGCCGGGGCGTGCGCTGACGCCCGCGGGAGACGCGCCCGCTTGAAGCTTCGGCGCCGCGGCGCCAAGCTCTCCCGGATTCCGGCGATGCGCCGAACACCATGCCGCGCGGGCCGAGCCTGCCGCCCCTCTCGCACGGCCACCACCCGACGAGGTCATGCAAACGATGATGCGTGCAACCACGACCGCGATCCTCACCGGACTGTGCGTGCTGGCCGGTCTCCCGACGAGCCCGGCCCGCGCGACGCCTGCGAACCCGGCGGCGCCCGGCTCGCAGGACAAGCCCGCCCCCGCGCCGGCACCGGCTCCAGCCCCGGCACAGGACAAGAACGCGGCCCCGGCCGGCGATGCCATCGAGACCATCAAGAAGTTCATCGCGGATCAGAAGATCGACACGAAGAAGGACGGCTGGAAGACGAAGCTGCCGAAGCCGCCGCAACTCACCTTCGATCCGAAGAAGAAGTACTACTGGGTGATGGAGACGAACAAGGGGACGATGAAGTTCGAGCTCATGCCGGATGCGGCGCCGATGCACGTGTCGAGCTGCATCTACCTCAACACGCTCGGCTTCTACGACGGACTCAAGTTCCATCGCGTGATGAAGGAGTTCATGGCGCAGGGCGGCTGCCCGCTCGGGAACGGCCAAGGCAACCCCGGCTACCAGTTTCGCATCGAGATCAAGGACGGCGTGAAGCACGACAAGGCGGGGATCCTGAGCACCGCGCGGACGTCGGACCCCAACACGGACGGAAGCCAGTTCTTCCTCACCTTCGGTCCCACCCCGATGCTCGACAAGCAGTACACGATCTACGGCGCGATCGTCGAGGGCGGGGAGACGCTGAAGGCCCTCGAGGCGTGCGGACAGCCGCGCGACTACGACGAGCGGCGTCTCGGCACCGCCAAGCCGACCGAGGACCTCTTCATCAAGAAGGCGACGATCGAGGTCAAGTGACTCGATCTTCCGGCGCCGCGCGCCGGAGCCGTTCGCGATGAAGGCGCCTTCGACGCGGACGTCGAAGAGATGACGACACGGCCCAGGAGAAGAACGTGGCCCCGACCGGCGACACCGCGATCGACGCGATCAACAAGTTCATCGCGGACAAGAAGATCGACACGAGCAAGGGGGGCTGGCGCACGTCGGTGCCGAAGCCCGAGCTCGCCAAGTTCGACCCGAAGAAGACCTACCACTGGAAGGTCGAGACCAACGTCGGCACGCTCAAGATCAAGCTGCTGCCCGACGTCGCGCCGATGCACGTGACGGCGTGGATCTACCTGACGAACCTCGGCTATTTCGACACGCTCAAGTTCCACCGCGTGATCCAGAACTTCATGGCGCAGGGCGGCTGCCCGCTCGGCAGCGGCACCGGCGGCCCGGCCTACAAGCTCCCCGGCGAGTTCAAGGACGGCGTCTCGCACGACAAGGCCGGCAAGCTGAGCGCGGCCAACGCGGGCCCCGGCACCGACGGCAGCCAGTTCTTCATCACGTTCAAGGAGACGGCGTACCTCGACGGCAAGCACGCGATCTTCGGCGAGGTGGTCGACGGACTCGACACGACCGTCAAGGAGCTCGAGAAGCGCGGCAGCAGGGACGGCTCCGGACGGACGAGCGAGCCGCTCTTCATCAAGAAGGCGACGATCGAGGTCACGTGACCCGGAGGTCCGGCGCGTCGCGCCGGCGCTCCGGCTGACCTGCGCCTCGACGCGAGCGTCGAGGCGACGACGACCAAGGCTTCACGGCGGCGGTGCACGCGCCCGGGACCTTGGTCGTCGCGTTTCCGGTCGTTTTCGCGCTCGCGCGCGACGCCTGAAAAAACCGGCGGGGCACCGGGGGAGCTGCCCTGCACGTCTCCCTCTCGGGTGAGAGACGTGCCCCGGGTTTCCTCCGATGCCCCACCTGCGGCCGATCGATGGTGGCCGTGATGGTCAGTGCTTGAGTTCTTCCATCGGGTCGTAGATCTCCGACGACCGGAACTTGCCCTCGACGATGCGAGGCTTCACGAAGAAGAGGACCTGCGCCTTGCGGTAGGTCGTGGTCTTGCGCTTGAACAGGTACCCGAGCAGCGGGATGTCGCCGAGGAACGGGACCTTGTCCTCGGTCTCGATGTCGTCCGTCGTGACGAGCCCGCCGATCATCACGGTCTTGCCCGACGGGACGTTCACGACCGTGTGGGCGTTGCGGCGCGAGATCAGCGGGTTCTCGACCGACGCGTCGGCGCTGATCGCGGCCGACACGAAGCCGGTCACGGCCGAGACCTCGACGGAGATCTCGAGCTGCACGGTGTCGGCGGTCAGGATGAACGGCGTCACCACCACCGAGATCCCGGTCGGCTTGAACTGCGTCGTGATGGCGGAGACGCCGTTGCCGCTGAAGGAGGGCGTGAAGAAGGGCGTCTCCGAGCCGGTGTCGATGATGGCGCGGTGGCCGTTCAGGACGGCGAGCTTCGGCGCGGAGAGCACCTGCGAGTCGGTGGTCGACTCGAGGAACTCGATCAGCGCGTTGATCGTCGTGTCGCCGTGGATCGCCTGGAACTGGCCGAAGGTGCCGCTCACGAGGTCCTGCGCGAGCTTGACCGCCGCGCTCTGCAGCAGGCTGCCGCTCGGGTCGGTCGCCGTGCCGCGCTGCATCTGCATCGTGATCCCGGTCGCGAGCTCGTCGCTGAGCGCGATCTCGACGATCGTGGTCTCGATCTCGATCTGCGGCACCTCGGCGAGCACAGCCGCGAGGAACTCGTCGATCTGGCGCAACATGTCGTCGGGCGCGGTGACCATGAAGAGGTCGGCGACCTGGCCCGTGCCCATCACGAGGTTCGGCGGCGCACCGGGCAGCGAAGCGGTGCGCCAGTTCTCGTGGCTCTCCTTGCGCGGGTCGATCAGGAACTTCTCCTTCACCCAATAATCCTGGTCGGGGGCGAGGCCGGAGAAGCCGGGGATGAAGCGCTTCAGCAGGTCGACGTAGGCCGCGGCGCCCGGTCCCGACGGCTGCGCGCGGAAGTAGTAGAGCTTGGTCGACGAGCCATCGGGGTTGCGGACGAGGTTCCACTCGAAGCGGTGGAACGGACTCTTGGCGGTGCCGCCGTCGGGAAGCTCGACGTCCGCGTGCAGCGGCTCCTCCTGCTGCAGCGGCGCGGGCGGCGTCGCTCCGCTCGCGGCCGGCGCGGTCTCGACGGCGCGCGGGCCCTTGGCGTGCTCGGCGCCGCGCGTCGCGCTCGGCGGCTGCGCCGCGAGCTCGCCCGACAGGACGCGGAAGTGCTTCGGATGCGGATGCACCGGCTCCGAGACGCAGCCGAGAGACGCGAGCAGCGCCGCCGCGACGGCCGCCGCGACGGTGCGCGCCGTTCCGCTCCCCCCTCTCGTCGACGTCTTCATCAGCGGGTCACCCCCGCCGGCGGGAGGCCGAGCTCGGCACGCGTGCGAGGCGTGAGGTCGACGACTTCGATTCCAGCCGCGCGGACCCCTCCGCTCTCGATCACGAGATCGACGCCCGTCGCCGCGGCGGCACGCATGAGCGCCTGCTGGAACTGCCGGTTCGCCTGGTAGAGGTGGAAGTGGTAGTCGGCGGAGTCGCGCGAGATCCCCGCGCGCTGGAGTTCACGGTAGGCCGGCACGAGCTTGAAGAGCTCGGCGCGATCGACGGTCCCGACCCGGACGAAGGACTTGGCGCTGCCGATCAGGACGCGCCCCGTGACGGTGACGTGGGGCATCGGCTTGGTCGCGTGCTTCCCGAAGCAGGGGGCGCCCGCGAATGCGATTGCCGCGACGACCGCCACCGCGATCGACCCGCTCCGCCGCACTCGGCTTTCTCTTTCCCCGAACATCGGGAATCTCCACGCGACCGTTTGCGGACGGGTCGTGATCTGATTCCGCTCGTTCACCCCGGACCTGAACACAAGGACGGTGCCGTGTCCGAAAATCGGGGGAATTCGTCCGAAAAACAACGGGCGAATTGCTATCCAAAAGTAGTCATAAGTAACTGTATACAAACAGTTTATGACACGTACAATATATACATTCAGATCTGGTGGCAAGCAGCAGTCGATTCGGACACGGTCGTCGATTCCGACGGACTATTCGGACGATCGCCGTCCGATTCGGCCATGGCCGAATCGAGCTAGGTCAAATCCCGGAGGCTCCGGCACCTTCCGAGGCGACCTTCTCGCCGTTCCTCACCCGGTAGACCGCCGCCTTCCGGGACCCGTCGCGCACGAGGATCCCCCTCCGGACGAGCTCGGAGAGGTCGCGCAACGCCGTCCGCTGCGAGACGTCCGCATGGTCGGAGTACTCGTGCGACGTCACCGAGCCCTTCTCCCGCACCCAGTCGAGGATCGCCTTCTGGCGGGAGCTGATCTCGGCCAGGGAGGCGAGCCCGGTGCGGTCGCCGGCCGCGGAAGCAGCTGACTCGAAGCCAGCCATCCCGCTCCCGAGCGACGGGTAGGTGACCGGTACCGGCGCGGCCGGCCGCGCCTCGCCGGTCGGCGCGGGCGCGAATTCGATGTCCTCGCGCCGCACGTAGTCGTCGTTGCCGAGCACGGTCGCGCGCTCGATCACGTTGCGCAACTCGCGGATGTTGCCGGGCCAGGTGTGGCGCGCGAGGACGTCGAGCGCCGCCGGCTCGATGCCGCGCACCCGGCAGCTCGGGTCGGACTGCCTGCGCGCAGCCAGGAAGCGGTCGACGAGCGCCGGGATCTCGTCGACGCGCTCGCGCAGCGGCGGCAGCTCGAGGGTGACGACCTTGAGGCGGTAGTAGAGGTCCTCGCGGAACTGTCCGGCGGCGACGAGCCGCTCGAGCGACTGGTGGGTCGCGGCGAGGACGCGCACGTCGACCGGGATCTCCTCGCCGCCGCCGAGCCGCTGCACCTTCTTCTCCTGCAGCACGCGCAGTAGCTTCACCTGCACCGGCAGCGGGATCTCGCCGACCTCGTCGAGGAAGAGCGTGCCGCCATCGGCCTGCTCGAAACGGCCGAGGCGCCGCTGGTCGGCGCCGGTGAACGCGCCCTTCTCGTAGCCGAAGAGCTCCGACTCGAGCAGCTTCTCGGGAATCGCCGCGCAGTGGACGACGACGAGCGCCCGCTCCGCGCGCGCGCTCATCCGGTGCACGAGCTGCGCCACGACCTCCTTGCCGGTGCCGGTGTCGCCGAGGATCAGGAGCGTCGCGTCGCTCGGCGCGACCTTCTCGATCTGCCGCAGGATCGTGAACATGCGCGACGACCCGAAGCCGTACTCGGGGAAGCGGATTCGGAAGCGCTCGATCGTCTCGCCGTCCGCGTTGGCGGCGGTCGTCGAGGTCGGGTCGACGCGGCGGCGCGCGACCGCGACGAGGAAGTCGCTGCTGCGCGCGTCCTCGGGGAGCACCGCGATCCCGAAGTCGACGCGGCTTCCGGCCGCCTCGGGGATTCCCTCCGCCTCGCTCCAGCGCCGCCGCAGCTCGGCTTCGATCTCGAGTGCGCGCGCCCGCCCGCCGTACGGCAGGAGGATCTCGAACTCCAGCTGCGCCGTCCGTCCGACGATCTCGCGCTCGCGCGTGCCGCGGCGCAGCTCGCGGCCGAGCGCGGCGACGGCGCGCCGCTCGAGGTCGGGCGGCGCCGACGCCGCGATCGTCAGCCGGACGGCGATCAGCGCGAGCGGCCGGTCCTGGTGCGCCGCGCGATCGATCTCCTCGGAGAGGCGCGCCAGGAAGTGCGAATGGACGTAGTGCCCCGTCTCGACGTCCTCGATCGCGCGCGCCTCGAGCTGCGCGCTCTGGATGCCGGTCGCGACCTGCGCGAGCACGCCGCGCACGTGCGCGACGTCGAGCGTCGCCAGCGGGTCGGCGGCCGACGCCAGCCGGACCACCACCATCCCGAGCAGCCGCTGCGACCGCTCGAGCGGCATCAGGAGCGCCGCGGGAGCGTCACCGCACCACTCCGCAGCGTCGGCGCGCAGCACGCAGCGCGGCGCCAGGTCGGCGCCGTCGCGCGGCGCGGCGGCACGCTCCATCTGGCGGCGGAACGTCTCGGTCCCTGGCGTCGTGGTCCGCTGCGCGACCTGCTCGAGCATCCCGGTCGCCGGCGACCAGACGAAGCACGCCAGGTCGCGCCCGCCGACCAACTGCTGCACGAACTCGAGAGCTTTGGCGGCGCGCTCGCGCAGGTCGGCCGGCCGCCCCATCGCCGCCACCAGGTCGAAGAGCAGCTCCTGCTGCCGCGCGCGCAGCGCGAGCTCGTCGGAGAGGCGGCGGAACGACGTCTCGAGCGACGCCACCTCGTCCTCGCCGTCCTCGCGCGCGGGCGCCTCGGGCGCCGGCGCGCCGACGCGGCGTGCGTGCGTCATCGCGTTGCGCAGCACGCGCGCGAGCGGCCGCGTGATGCCGTCGGTCACCGCCGTCCCGAGGAAGAGCGACGCGGCGAGGATCACCGCGCCGAGCGCGAGCACGAACGACGGAAGCTCGAGCGTCGCGAAGCTCAGGTCGACGCGCAGCGGCCGCGCGCCGATCGCCGCCGCGACGATCGCGACCTGGTCGCCCGCGGCGCTCTTCAGCAGGTCGAAGCCGCAGGTGCCGCCGCCCGGGATCTCGGCGGTGAACTGGCCGCGTCCGGCGCTCAGCTCCTTGGCGGCGTTGCGCGCCTCGTCGCCGGGCAGGCGCTCGCCGACCAGAGTGCCGGAGAGCGCCTCGCCCCCCTCGATCTCCTCGGCGCCGCGCCGCGTGGCCGGCGCGAGCAGCGCGATCGACTCGCCGTCCTCGCGCCGCATCCGGACCGGTCGCAGCGCCGCCGCGTCGACGGCGCCGGCGACCTGAACCTTGAGGCGCGCGCTGCTCGAGAGGCCCGAGAAGACGAGCGTGCCCCACGAGACGGCGACGCCGACGTTCGGAGCGTCGAAGCGCGGATCGGCGCCGCCCTGCGCGCTCGAGTGGATGCGGCTCACGTTGCCGTCGCTCGTGATCTCGACCACGATCGCGATCTTCGCGTCGCGGTCGGGGAACGACTGCGCGAGCGTCGTCAGGCGGCGCCGCACGTTCTCCTCGCTCACGCCCTGTTCGGCGAGGACGCCGCTGCTCTCGAGGTCCTTCAGGACGACGCTCGCGTGGTCGGCGGCGAGCTTGGAGAGGCGCTGCACGCGTTCGCGCACCTGAGTCAGCAGGTCGTCGGCGCGGTTCTTCTCGCTGATGCGCTGCTCGGAGCCGACGACGTTGACGAGCACCGCGAAGAGCAGCGTCAGCGGCGCCAGCGAGTTGAGCAGGAGCAGGATCGAGAGGCGGAAGCGGATGCGTGCGACGCGCGCGAGGGCGTCGACCAGCAGCAGCAGGATGAACGGGAGCGCCAGCACTCCCGCCACCACCGCCGCCGCGTCGCGGATCGTGCGCAGCGGCGCGAGCGTCGTGAGCTCGCGCATCAGCACGACGCCGACGTTCGCGCCTCCGACCACGCCCGGCGCGGAGCACTCGAGGAAGCGACGCCCCGCGCGCACGACCTCCGTCGCCGGCGGCGCGTCGCCGGCCGGGCGCGCGGCCGCGTCGATGCGCGTGCCGCGCAGCCGCTCGCCGATCTCGGTCGGGAGCGCGCCGCCGAACTGGGCCACCACGCCGTCGCGCGCGATCGCGAAGCCGATGCGCCCGTCGCCGCCGGCGTCGATCGCGGCCGCAGCGTCGGCGGTGAGCGAGATCTCGGAGCCGGTGACCTGCAGCGTCTTCAGGTGCGGCAGCGGCGGCGGCTCGGAGCGCACCGCCGCGGTCGCGCCGGCGACGATCAGCGCCCCCTTGACCTCGG
>DASRRB010000190.1:0-5545 GCA_035695985.1 Planctomycetota bacterium
GCGGCTGCGCCGGCGCGCGCTCATGCCGAAGAACGCGATCGCGTGGGAGGACGGCAACGAGCTGAACGAGGGGCTCGCGACCTACGTCGAGTGGCGCGCGCACGACCTCTGGGCGAAGCAGGGCGTCGGCGCGCCGCTGCGCGCGGCCCTCGCGAAGCTCTCCGATCCGAAGGTCTTCGCGCAGCAGGGCGAGCAGATCCTGATGAAGCTGCGCAACCTCGCGCGCGGCACCTTCAGCGTGAACGGCAGCGAGTTCGGGCCCGCGGCGGTGCGCTATCGCGGCTACGACTTCGGCGCGGCGCTCGGGCGCGCGCTCGACCGCGTGGGCACCGACTGGAAGAAGCAGGTGGCGACGGGGGCGACGCTCATCGACCTCTTGCGCGCCGCGCTCGGCGCGCCGGCCGACGCGGAGCTCGCGGAGCGGGCGGACGCCTACGAGAAGGAGGCGGGCTACGCGGCGCTCGTGCTGGCGAAGCAGGGCAAGGCGAAGGACGCGCTCGCCGAGCGCGAGCGGCGCGTCGCCTCGGTCACCGCCGGCAAGGGGACGCTCGTCGTCATCGACTTCGCCGCGCTCTCGAAGAGCGGGACGGTCGCGCCGTCGAGCTACACGCCGTTCGGGATCCTCCACGTCGACGACCACCGCCGCATGTTCTTCATGGTGCCGGTGAAGTTCGACTTCACGGGCGCGCGCCTCGAGATGCCGGAGAGCCCGGGCGTGATCGTCGACGAGAGCGCGCGCACGCTGACGACGCGGGTCGCGCTCGCGCCCGAGGCGCTGATCGAAGCCGTCGCGAAGTCGGACGGCCACGAGTTCGCCGCGGCGGGGCTCAAGATCGACGCGCCGCACGTGACGGCGACCGCGGACGGAGAAAACGCGATCCGCATTGCGCTGAAGGGCGTGCGGTGAGTTCTCTCGACGAACGAACGGAGCCGGCTCGCTGCAGCGAGCCGGCTCCTCAGGGGGCCCGACGACGTCGGGAGAGATCGAAGGGGGTCGATTCCGTCAGTCGAGCTTGAGCTTGGTCATCGCGGCGGTGGGGTCCTTCTCGAAGGCGGCGACGCTCTTCGCGCTCGAGAAGTGGACGATGTGGTTCTTGCAGATCGCGACGACGCCCGCGGCGACCGGCTTGCCGTCGATCGGGTCGGTCGCGTTCTTCGCGTCCTTCGCGTCGGGCCAGTTGGCCTTGGCGAGGTAGAGGCCCGGGTCCTTCTTGAACTCGGCGGCGCAGTTGTCGCAGCAGAGCTTGGCCTTGCGGCCCTGGAAGACGACCTCCTTGGCGGCGGTCACCGCCTTGCCGCAGGTCGGGCAGCCCTTGGCCGTCACGTCGGTCGTGCTCGGATAGGCCTTGGCGAGCTCGGCCTTGAGGTCGCCCTTCTTCACCGTCTCCGCGCACGCGTCGGAGCAGACGTAGATCTTCTGTCCGTCGGTCTCGACCGCCTTGTCGTGGTCGGCCGGCTTGCCGCACAGGCACTTCTCGTTGCCGAAGAAGACGGTCGTGACCTTCTCGGTGACCTTCTTGGGCTCGGTCTGCTTGGTGCTGCCGGGGTCGGTCTTCGAGCCGGCCGGCTTGCTCTGCTTGCCGCCCTTCGGAGCGGACTGCGCGAAGGCGCCGTGGCCCTCTCCGACGACGAGGAAGACGAGGGCGAGCGCGGGCACCCACGAGCGCGCGATGCGACGGACCATGGAACTGTCTCCTGGAATCCTTGTTGGATGGGCCTCACGAAAGCGCCCCGACCCCCGTTCGCGTGACGCGGCCCCGGCGCACGGGCGCCCCGGTGTCACCGGCGGACGCGGTTAGAGTCCCAATCCTTCGAGGGGACGCGGACGGAGAGGCGCTTGGGGACGGCGGTCGGGGAAGCCGGGGTCGCGCGGCTGCGCGAGGTGGTCCAGAAGGTCTGGGGCTACCCGACGCTGCGCGCGCTGCAGGCCGAGGCGATGGCGGCGGCGCTCGAGGGGCGCGACGCCCTCGTCGTGATGGCGACCGGCGGGGGCAAGAGCCTCTGCTTCCAGGCGCCGGCGCTCCTGCGCGGCGGCTTCACCGCGGTCGTGAGCCCCCTCATCTCCCTGATGAAGGACCAGATCGACGGCCTCACGGAGATGGGCGTCCCTGCGGGAATGCTGACCAGCGCGCAGGAGCCCGAGGAGCGCCGCCGCGTCCGCGCCGACCTGCTCGCAGGGAAGCTGAAGCTCGTCTACGTCGCGCCGGAACGATTGATGTTGGAAGGGTTCGTCGACGACCTGGTCGGCGCCGGGCTCTCCGGCCTCGTGATCGACGAGGCGCACTGCATCAGCCCCTGGGGCCACGACTTCCGGCCCGAGTACCGCCAGCTGGGCGAGCTGCGCAAGCGCTTCCCCGACCTGCCGATCCAGGCCTTCACCGCGACCGCGCCGCCGGCGCTGCGCGACGACGTCGTGAAGCAGCTCGGCCTGCGCGACCCCGCGCTCCTGGTCGGCAGCTGCGACCGGCCCAACCTCACCTACCGCTTCCATCCGCGCGGCGACTTCCTCGCGCAGTGCCTCGGCGTGGTGCGCCGCCATCCCGACGAGGCGGGCATCGTCTACTGCCTGCGCCGCAAGGACGCCGAGCAGTGGGCCGCCGAGCTCGCGAAGGCGGGCGTGCGCGCCGTCCCCTACCACGCCGGCCTCGACGCGGAGACGCGCCACCAGAACCAGGAGCTCTTCCTCAACGAGGACGTCGACGTCGTCGTCGCGACGGTCGCGTTCGGGATGGGGATCGACCGCGCCGACGTGCGCTACGTCGTGCACGCCAACCTCCCCAAGGGCGTCGCGCAGTACATGCAGGAGAGCGGGCGCGCCGGCCGCGACGGGCTGCCGGCCGAGTGCGTGCTCTTCTGGTCGGCGGCCGACTGGCACGGCTGGAAGTCGATGCTCGAGGGCGAGGAGGCGCCGGGCGCGCTCGAGCGCATCTCCGAGATGCTCGCCTTCGCGGGCGGCGCGACCTGTCGCCACCGCTTCCTGGTCGAGCACTTCGGGGAAAAGTACGACGGACCCAGGGGCGTCGAAGACGCCCGACTCATCAAGTGCGGCGCGTGCGACGTCTGCCTCGACGAGCTCGCGCGCGCGCCCGACGGCCTCGTCGTCGCGCAGAAGATCCTCTCCTGCATCGTCCGCTGCGAGCAGCGCTTCGGCGCGGCGCACGTCGCCGACGTGCTGCGCGGCGCCGACTCGGAGCGCGTGCGCAACTACGGTCACGACCAGCTCTCGACCTTCGGCCTGCTGAAGGAGCACTCGAGCCGGGAGATCCGCCACTGGATCGACCAGCTCGTCGCGAGCGGCTCGATCGCGGTCGCCGACGGCGACTATCCCACGCTCTCCGTCACCGCAGCCGGGCGCGAGACGCTGCGCGGCGCGCGCGAGCCGGTCCTCTTCGCGCTGCCCAAGGCCGCGAAGGCGAGCCGGAAGAGCCTCGCGCGCCTCGCCTACGACAGCGAGGGGCTGCCGCTCGACGAGTCCCTCTTCGAGGTGCTGCGCAAGCTGCGCCGGACGCTCGCCCACGCGCGCGCCGTCCCGCCCTACGTCATCTTCAACGACCGCACGCTCGCCGAGCTCGCGGCCCGCAAGCCCGCGACGCCCGAGCAGTTCCGGTCGGTGAAGGGGGTCGGCGACAAGAAGGCGTCCGAGCTCGGCCCCGCCTTCCTCCAGGCGATCGCCGACCACGCCGCCGCCCGCCCCGGCGCCTCCCCCGCCGAGGAATCCTCCGCAAACTGCTGAAGTCGGACCCCGAAACTGCCGAAAACAGCGGGTTTTGGCGGAAGTCGGACGGCCCGTACGGGCGAAAGGAGCGACATCGAGGGTCGCTCCGACCTTCCCGCTCGCCGCGCTGCGCGACGAGGCGGCCAGGCCCCCGGCGTCGGCCCTCCCCAGGGAGGCAGTCGCATGCTGAAGGCAGCCGTGCTGGCGCTGCTCTCCTGCCTGGCGTGGAGTCCGACGGCGGACCCCGCGACGACAGGAGCGCCCGAGGTCGTCGCCCGCGTGACTCACGCGGGTCAGGAGGTCGCCGCCGTCCTCGCGGTGCCCGGGGTGCGTCCGTTCCTGCTCACGGCGAGCACGGCGGGCGGCGGCACGACGGCGCCGACGCCGGAACAGGTCCTCACCACCACGGTGCAGGACCCGTCCCATCCCGGCGAGCCGTGGGTCGTGACGACGTATCGGCGCCCCGACGAGTCGTTCGAGGCGTTCATCCGCCGCCACAAGGACATGGTCGAAGCGGTGAGGAAAGCCCTGGCGGATTGACGTTCGCGCGTCCCGCCGCGCCGATCCGCAAGCGGTAGTCTGCCGCGCGTCCGCTCTCTCGTCGGGGAAGACGATGGGGCACGCGTCACCGCCGGAAGGGCGCGTCCTCGGTGATTTCGCGATCGAACGCGAGATCGGCCGCGGCGGGATGGGCGTCGTCTATCGCGCGCGCCGCCGCGACGGCGGGCAGCTCGTCGCGCTCAAGGTCCTCGAGGCGCACCTCACGCTGCAGTCCGCCTCGGTCGAACGCTTCATGCGCGAGGCGCGCGCGGCGGCCGGGCTGCGCCACGCGAACATCGTCCGCGTGGACGAGGTCGGCGAGTGCGACGGCGCCTGGTTCTTCGCGATGGAGCTGATCGAGGGGCCGTCGCTCGCCGACGTGATCGCGCGCGGCGGCTTCGTGAGGAAGGACGGCGGCCTCGATTTCGCGCGCGCCGCCGCGACGCTCGCCAAGGTCGCGCACGCGCTCGACCACGCGCACCGGCGCGGCATCCTCCACCGCGACGTGAAGCCGTCGAACGTCCTGCTGCGCGCCGACGGCTGCCCGCTCCTGATCGACTTCGGGCTCGTACGTGAAGAGGGGCTGCCGGCGCTGACGCGCACCGGCGACCTGGTCGGCAGCCCCTACTACGTCGCGCCCGAGCAGTGCGGCGGCGGACACGCGCCGCTCGACCGGCGCGCCGACGTCTACTCGCTCGGCGTCGTCCTCTACGAGCTCGTCACGCTGAAGCGCCCTTTCGAGGGCGACGACGCGCGCGACGTGCTCGGGAAGATCGCGACCGGCGACTGCCTGCCGCCGCGCCAGCGCCTCGCCTCCGTCCCGCGCGACCTCGACACGATCGTCCGGAGAGCGATGGCGCCGCGGCCCGAGGAGCGGTACGCCACGGCCGGCGCGCTGGCGCGCGACCTCGAGCGATTCGCCGCCGGACGGCGCATCCTCGGAGGGAGCGGCGCGTGGCGGCGCGCCGCGGCGGCGCTCGTGCGCGACCGCGCGCACGTGTTGATCGCGGTGGCGGGCCTCGCGCTGATCGCCGTCCTGCTCCTGCTCGGCGGCTTCGGGAAGAGCGCGCCGCGCAGCGCGGCGGCGCTCGGCCGCGCGCAGCTCACGCTTACGTGCGAGGACGCCGGCGTCGTCGCCGAGCTGCGGCCCGAGGCGGGCGCGCGCGGCGAGGTCGCGATCGTCGCGCTGCCCCAGCAGGCGCCGCTCGCACTGGCGCCCGGCCGCTACCGGCTCCTCGCGCGCGCGCCCGGCCGCGAGGCGCGCGAGCTCCTCGGCGATCAGGCGCTCGA
>DASRRB010000191.1:0-2237 GCA_035695985.1 Planctomycetota bacterium
CCAAGGGCAACTGGGACAACCACGCCGACGTCGCCACGGAGCTGCCCGCCATCGCGAGCACGGTCGACGCGCCGATCGCCGGGCTGCTCACGGACTTGAAGGCGAGGGGGATGTTCGAGGACACGCTCGTGATCTTCTCGACGGAGTTCGGGCGGCAGCCCTTCAGCCAGCAGACCGCCGGCCGCGACCACAACGGCGGCACCTTCGTCGGCTGGATCGCCGGCGCCGGCGTGCGCGCGGGAGCGGCGTACGGCGAGAGCGACGAGTGGGGCTGGAAGTCGCGCGTGCCGACCTGGTGCTACGACCTGCACGCGACCGTGCTCCACCTGCTCGGCATCGACCACACGCGGCTGACGTTCCGGCACAACGGATCGAACCGCCGCCTCACCGACGTCCACGGGCAGGTGATCCCCGCGCTGCTCGCGTGAACGCGGCGGATGCTTCACGCGGGTCGGTTTGCTAAGAACGGGCGCGCTGCCCTCCCGGTCCTTTTCCGAGTCCGGGGTCCCTCCGATGTACACGAAGACCGGGGACGAAGTCGTTCCGCACGACGTCCTCGACAGCCTCGGCGACGGCGTCATGGTCGTGAACGTCGACGGGCGCTTCGTCTTCTCGAACCGCGCGGCCGACCGGATCCTCGGCCGGAGCCTGCCCGACTCCGGACCCGAAGCGTGGGCGAGCCACTACGGCGTCTTCCAGGTCGACCGGACCACGCCGTTCCGGGTCGACGACTATCCGCTGGTCCGCGCGCTGCGCGGCGAGGAGACGGAGAACGTCGAGGTCTTCGTCCGCAATCCGGGCGTGCCCGACGGCGTCCTGATCTCGGTGACCGGGCGGCCGCTTCGTGATTCGAGCGGGACGATCACCGGCGCGTCGGTGGTCTTCCGCGACGTCACCGTGCTGCGCGAGCAGGCGCGCGCGCTCGCGGGCGCGCACGAGGAGCTGCGGCGGATCGAGGAGGGGCAGCGTTTCTTCGCCGACTTCGCGCGGACGATGGCGGCCACGCTCGAGCTCGACGCGGTGGCCGCCGAGATCGCGCGCCACGCGACGCGCCACCTCGCCGACGCCTGCGTCGTGACGCTCTCGCCGCAGGAGGGCACGGCGCGGCGCGTGGCGGTCGCGGCGTGCGTCGAGGAGCACGCGGCGACGTGCGCCGAGCTCGCGCGCGAGCTCCAGGCCGACGCGGCCGCCGATCCGCTCGCGCGGCTGCGCGCGAAGCGGGAGCTCCGGTGCGCGGCGTTCCTCGCGCTGCCGCTCGAGGTGCGCGGCGCGAAGGTGGGCGAGCTCGCGTTCGGAGCCTGCGACCCCGGCCGCTACGCCGAGCGCGGGGCCGTGCTGGCGAAGGAGTACGCCGCCTGCGCCTCGCACGCGGTCGAGCGGGCGCTCCTCTACGTCCGCGCGCAGCGCGCGATCGAGGCGCGCAACGACGTCCTCGGCGTGGTCGCGCACGAGCTGCGCAATCCGCTGACGGCGATCCTTCTCGAGGTCGAGGGGATGCGCCGGCGCTCGCCCTTGCAGGAGCGGCGTAACGAGGAGCCGATCGACAACGTGCGCCAGGCGGTGATGCGCATGAGCCGCCTCATCAAGGACCTGCTGAGCGCGGCGCGCATCGAAGCCGGCCAGTGCTCGGTGACGAAGGTGCGCACGCCGGTGCGCGCGCTGGTCGACGAGGCGGTCGCCGCGCAGAAGGCGCTCGTCGCGGCGCGCCCGCTCGCGCTCTCGGTCGACGTGCCGGAGGGGCTGCCCGACGTCGCCGCCGACCGGCCGCGCGTGCTGCAGGTCTTCGAGAACCTGATCAGCAACGCGGTGAAGTTCACCGCGCCGGGCGGGAAGCTCGCGCTCTCCGCCGCGGCCAGTGACGGCGCGGTCGAGTTCCGCGTGGCCGACAGCGGCGCCGGCATCGCCGCCGACGCGCTCCCTCACGTCTTCGACCGCTTCTGGCAGAACGAAGGCGGCGAGCGGCACGGCATCGGTCTCGGGCTCCCGATCGCGAAGGGAATCGTCGAGGCGCACGGCGGCCGCATCTCGGTCACGAGCGAGCCGGGCCGCGGCACGACCTTCCACTTCACGCTGCCGGTCTTCGTCCCCTGCGCCTGAGCTTGGAACTGGAGCGGACGTCGAGGGCGGGGGTGAAGCGGGCGCGGGGAGCAGGGGACGTGGTTGGGCGCGCGACGGGGCGTGAGGCGACGTCACGCGGAACGGTGAGTCACGACGAATGCAGACGTCGTGCGCCTCGG
>DASRRB010000192.1:0-4918 GCA_035695985.1 Planctomycetota bacterium
GACTGGCAGCAGCGCTGGGAGCCACTCCTCGCGCGCGCGGACCGGGTCGAAGTCGAGACGGCGCAGGTCTGGCCGAGCGCGGCGCCGCTCGCCGCCGCCGACGTCGTCGGGATGTTCAGCGCGAACCCTGCGTGGTCGGCCGCGCGCGGCGCCGAGCTCGACACGTTCCTCGCGCGGGGCGGCGGACTCGTGCTGATCCACTACGCCGTGAACGGCGGCAGCGCCGTCGCCGAGTACGCGCAGCGGATCGGCCTCGCGTGGCGCAACGGCTCGAAGTTCCGCCACGGCGCGCTCGACCTCGACTTCCTCGCACCGCGCCGCGGCGCGACCTCGGCCGACGCGATCGTGGCTGGTTTCCACCGGCTCCACCTCGTCGACGAAACCTACTGGGAGCTCTCCGGCGACGAGTCGTCGGTGCGCGTGCTCGCGACCGCCGTCGAGGACGGACAGCCGCGGCCGCAGATCTGGGCGCGTGAGGTCGGGAAGGGCCGGATCGTCGGCTTCCTCCCGGGCCACTACCGCTGGACGTTCGACGATCCGCGCGTTCGACTGCTCCTGCTGCGGGCGATCGCGTGGGCCGGCGGGCAGCCGGTCGAGCGGCTCGCGGAGCTCGCGACGCTCGGCGCGCGCCTCGAGCGGTGAGCGCGGGAGCGTGAGAGGAGGCGCATGCGGCGGGTCGTTCAACGCAGCCTCCTCTTCGTCGCGGCCGCCGCCGCGCTGATCGTCGGCATCTCGACCTACGTGGTGATGCGCGAGCCCACGCACGTCGAGCCGCGCAGCGTCGAGGACGCGCCGCGCGCCGACGAACCGCCGCCGCCGCTCGTGCCCGCGGAAGCCGCGGCGCCGACGATCGAGCTCACGGAGAACGCGCGGCCCGCGCCGCGCGAGATCGCGATCGAACCGGCGGAGCGCGACTCCGGAGCGCGGCAGCTCCACGTGCGCGGCCGTCTCGTCGGGCTCGTGCCGTCGAGCCCGTGGAAGGTGCCGATCTACGTGCTGCCGCGCGTCGAGCCGGAACCTGCCGGGTCCTTCCACCACTCCTCGATCGTCGTCCGGACGCCGAAGCGCCGCCGCGAGGAGTTCGAATCCTTCATGGATCCGCGGCTCGCGCAGCTGCCGGCCGAACTGCTGAAGCCGTGGGATCCGGTGACCGAGCCGACGCCGCCGCTCGAGCGGCTGGACCTCGTCGACTCGGCCGGGCGGCGCGTCCCTGCGCCCGCTTCTCCGGTCGCCGAGGACGGCACCTTCGACGTGACCCTCGATCGCGACGCGCTCGCTTCGGGCTACCCGCGCGAGGCCGCGCTGCGAGCCGGCCGCGCCCGCGCGACCGGCCTCGACCTCGTCGCGAACGATCCCGGCTACATGCCGGTGGTCCGCTCGCTCGACCTCTCCCGGGTGAACGCGAACGAGTGCGCCGACGTCGAGTGGACCCTCGAGGTCGTGCCCGCCGGTCGCGTGACCGGGCTCGTCGACGCGCGCGAGCGGGGGCCCGCCGCTGCGCAGGGAGGGCTCGGCGCCGTCGCCGCGTTGTTCGAGGGGACGCTCGACGAGACGAAGGGGACGCCCGTCGACGTCGGCGTCGCGAACGACCGCTACGTGCTGCGCGCGCCGAAGAGCGGCAGCTACACGCTCGTCCTCGCCGCACGCGACCTGGCGCCGATCCAGATGGCGGTCCAGGTCGTCGTCGGCGCCGAGCTCGAGCAGGCGACCGCGACGTTCGTGCGCGGTGCGTCGATCGAGGGGGTGGTCCGCTGGCCGCCGCCCGACCGCGTCGCTCTGGCGTTCCTGCGCACGGGCGCGGCGGTCACGGCGATCGCGCAGACCGGCGGCGGGAAGTCGCTCGACCTGCCCGGCCATCCGCTCCTCTACGCCAACGGCAAGCTCGAGCGGCGCAGCGTCACGGTCGCGACCGCGTCTCCGGCGCGTGCGAGCGCGACGTTCCGGATCGACGGCCTGGCGGACGGCCACGCCTACCGCATCCTCCTCGGCGATCCGTCGCTCGCCGGCGCGGCCGGCTCGCCCGTCGCGCAGCCGCCCGTCGTCGCGCCGGCGCGCGACGTCGAGCTCTCCTTCGACCTCGCGTGGCTCAACGTCACGGTGCTCTGCGGCGGGCAGCCGGTGCCCGACGCCCGCGTCTCCGTCTCGTCGCTCGCCCCCGACCCCGAGGCTGCGCGCCGCAGCAGCTTCTTCCTGCCGCCGTTCCACGAAGGCGAGCTCCAGGTCGAGGCGGAGGGCTTCGAGCCGGCGCGCGACCACTTCACGATGGGGCCGGCCGGCACGACGACGACCGCGCTCGTGCTCCTGGTCCGCAAGGCGATCCACGCGAAGCTCGAGCTCTCCGTCGACTGCGACCCCTTCGAGTCGGTGGACTTCGCGTCCGTGCGCTTCGAGCCGGTCGCCGGGGACGGCCCCGTCTTCACGCGCGCCGCCTTCCGGCAGGACCGGACAATCTCCTTCGGCGACCTCCCCGACGGCACCTTCCGCCTCCACTTCGACGCGGTGTCGGGGGATCTTCGGGAGAAGGAGACGCGCTCCGACGCGAATCGGGTGAACCGCTACCGCTTCCGCCACCAGCTCCTCGATCCCGACGTCGTGGTCGAGCTCGAGGACGGCGAGACCCAGTCGCGCACGGTCGCGCTGCACGAGGGCGCCGCCCTGCGCCTCACCTGCCACGACGTCGAGGGCAAGCCCCTCGCGGCCGACTGCCGGCTCACCGACGCCGCGGGGAAGGAAGTGCAGTTCGTCCTGGTGAAGGCCGCTCCGCCGGTCTTCCTCGACCTGACGAGCGGCGGCGCGATCTTCGACGCGGGTCCGCGCACCTACGGCGGGCGCAAGCTCGACGGCGATCTCCCTTGCCGCACCGACCCGGCACTCGTCCCCGGCCGCTACGTCCTGACCGTCTTCCGCGAGAGCTACGACCGCGCCGAGCTCCCCTTCGACCTCGCGCCCGGCGAAGTGCGCGACTGCGACGTGGTCCTCACGCGCAAATTGTGAATCGGCGGCCGCGCGCGCCGCGCCGGCGGCGCTCGCCGGGGCCCCGACTCCTCACCGCGCCTTCACCGTCAGTACACACGGGCGCCCTAGCGTTCTGCCCGCGGGAACGGATGGAGAGCGGCTCCGCCGGTCCCGCGCGGCCACTCCCACTCTCTGTCGAGGGCTTTCTCCAGTGAGAACATCAGCTCTGAAAACCGTGCTCGCGGGCATGGGTGTCGTCGGCTTCGCCGGCGCCGCGCACGCCTCCGAGATCCTGGTGACGTCGGACATCACCACGTCCACGACCTGGACGTCGGGCAACACGTACAACCTGCAGACGCAGATCTACGTCGACCCGGGCGCGACGCTCACCATCGAGGCGGGCACCGTCGTCGCCAGCGACACGAACATCGGCGGCAGCCTCGCGGTGTGCAAGGGCGCGCAGATCTTCGTGCAGGGCACGCAGTTCAACCCGGTCATCATGACGTCGAAGGCGGACGTCGCGACCTGGACGGGCGGCGACCCCAAGACCGGCACGTGGCGCGCGGCCGCCAACGAGTGGGGCAACCTCACGATCATGGGCGGCGCGTACGTCTCGACCAACCAGCACGCCGGCAACGTCGCGACGCCCGACGCCGCGAACCGCCTCGACATGGAGGGGCTCACGCCCCAGTTCGTCGGCGACACGCGCCAGCAGTGCGGCGGCGGTGACGACGACGAGGACAGCGGGACGATCACGTTCCTGTCGCTGCGCTACGGCGGCAAGGTGGTCGGGCTCGGCAACGAGCTGAACGGCTTCTCGGTCGGCGCGATCGGCCGCGGCACGACGATCCACCACATCGACATCATGAACAACGTCGACGACGGCATCGAGACGTGGGGCGGCACGGTCAACTACAAGTACGTCAACATCTGGAACATCGGCGACGACTCGTTCGACTTCGACTGCGGCTGGCGCGGCAAGGCGCAGTTCGGCCTCCTCGTCCTGGGCTACAGCAAGGACGCGGCGCGCGGCTCGGGCACCTGCGACAACGCGCTCGAGATGGACGGCGCCGAGGACTCGATGTGGCAGCCCGTCTCGACCAACGTGATCGCGAACTTCACGATCATCGGCCAGCCGGCCGCCGGCCGTCGCGCGTCGGCGTGGCGTGACAACGACCGCACGCAGATCCACAACTCCATCATCATGGACGTCGCCGAGCAGGTCGTGAAGAACGACGTCTGGGACGGCGACCACTGCACGCCCCCGCCGACCGGCGGCTACGGCGGCTCCGGCACGCTCGACTTCCCGACGACCTGGTCCACGGCCTACACGAACTACTCGAGCGTGAACGCGCCGGCGAACCCGGCCGACTTCTACAAGTCGCAGACCTCGGGCAACCTCGCCGAGATCCGCGACACCGTCTTCTTCCGCAACCAGGCCGCGAACGCGTACACCGACGCCAACTCGGTCAACGTCTTCAGCGCCGGCAACAACAACGTCCAGGTCGGCTCCATCCTCGACGCGGACATGCCGATCCAGTCGCTCACGCGCGGCTCGCTCGTCTCCCTCCAGGGCGGGACGATCTCGATCCTGCCCGTCGCCAGCCTCGATCCGCGTCCGAAGAACGACGCGCTCACGAGCGTCGAGTGGCAGCCGGCCGACGGCTTCTTCGACGGCGCGCACTACCGCGGCGCCTTCGCCCCGGGCAACAGTTGGCTGCACGGCTGGACGGCCTGCGAGGCGTTCGGCTTCACGGCGAACGACGCCTGGACCGACCTCGGTCAGGGCCTCGCCGGCGTCACCGGCAACCCGGTCCTGAGCGGCACGGGCGACCTCTCCGCGCTGAGCAGCCTGACGCTCGACCTCAGCAACGCGAAGCCGAGCTCGAATTCCCTGCTCATCATCGGCTTCTCCGAAATCGACCTGCCGGCGCTGGGCGGCACGCTCGTCCCGTCGCTCTTC
>DASRRB010000193.1:0-22076 GCA_035695985.1 Planctomycetota bacterium
TGCTCCATGAAGCCGTAGACGTTGCCGTCCCCCATCACGTCGGCGACGGTGTGGCAGTCGACGCAGTGCATGCCGCGTTCGTGGTGCACGTCGGGCGGGACGACCTTCGGGTCGTTCACGTAGAAGGCGCCGTTCAGCAGCGACTTCGTGGTCCCCTTCACCTCCGGTCCGGCCGGCTGGCCGGGGACGAGCTGCGCGAGGCCGCGGAACGACAGCCCGATCGAGGCGTCGCCGAGGTGGCAGCGCGTGCAGGTCTGCGTCGGCGGAGCGGCGACCATGGCGTGTTTCAATGGATGGCCCGGCGCGACGTGGTCGACGGTCGGGTCGGCGCTCCGCGAGAACCCGTCGTCGGCGTAGGTCACGTGGCACGCCGCGCAGCCGCCCGCGCGGTAGTTGCCGTCCTGGCCGAGGCGGCCGCGCACCGCGGTGCCGGCCGACCAGAGGTGGCACTGCATGCAGCTCTTGCGGGCGAGGTCGGCCACGTGGCCGGCGAGGAGGTTGCGCCGGCCGCCGTCGTCGCCGAGCGGGAAGCCGGGCAGTTCGGCGTAGGCGTGCTTCGCGGCGGCCGCGAGCGCGACCGGGTCGGCGTCGGGGCCCGGGCCGGTTTGCGGCGCGCTCTTCACCGGAAAGATCGCGAAGCGCGTCTTCCGGTCCTTCGTGAGGCCGTTCTCGTAGAGCCCGTCGGACAGGTGGCCCGCGGTCGTGCAGTGGAGCGACCGCAGGAGCTTCGCGCAGTCGTCGGCGTGGCACTCGCCGCAGACCTTGGCCGCGACGCGCAGGTCGCTCGGGTTCACGAACTGGACGAGCGCCGGGTCGAAGTCGCGCGGCAGCAGCCGCTCGTCGCTCGGGAACTTCTGCGCGCTGCGGACGTGCGCCTGCTCCTTCTTCGCGGCGGCGCCGTCACCGCCGTGGCAGGCGGTGCAGGAGAGCGCGTACCACGGGTGCATCTCCTCGATCGAGGAGTGGCACGTGACGCACGCCTCCGCGGCGGGCGCCATCCCTTTCGCCGGCGCCGCCTGCACCGCTTGCGCCGCCGACGCGACGGCCGCGAGCGCGCCCGCGGCGAGCGTGACGGCGAGCGACCGCGCGACCATGCGCGCCCCGCTCAGCCGAGGATGCGCGGGAGCAATTTGCCGCGCGCGAGCGGGGCGTCGGCTCCGAGCAGCCGGCAGATCGTCGGGCAGACGTCGATCGTCTCGCACGCCGCGTCGATCACCTTGCCCGTCGTCTTGAAGTCGGGGCCGGCCGCGACGCACGAGACGCGCTGCAGCTCGGGCGAGCCGTCGCCGTGGTCGAGCCCGTTGCGCTGGTTCAGGTTCTTGTCGCGGCCGAACTCGGGCAGCACGAAGATCGAGGTCGAGTCCTTGAGCTGCGGATCGCCGCTCACGATGTCGACGATGCGGCCGAGCTCCTGGTCGTTGCGGCGGATCACGTCGACGTAGGCGTTGTACGAGCCGTGCGCGACGTCGGCGCTGGTGAGCGACACGCAGAGGAGCTGCGGGCGGAAGATCTGCAGGATGTTGCCCGCGATGCGCAGCGCCTTGGCGTCGCCGGCGCCCGGCCCGGTCAGCGTCACCGTGCTGCTGTGGGTGAGCTCGTCGTTGATGTACTTCTCGACGCGCGCCGCGGTCTCCTCGTCGTTCAGCGCCTTCGCGTCGCCCTTCCCGCCGGAGCCGATCGCCTGCCGCAGCTTCTGCAGCCGGTCGACGTCGGAGGTCGAGTCGGCCTTGGGCGTCCCGAACTGCGCGAGCGTGTCGCGGAACTCCTGGTTGAAGATGCCGTCGCCGTCGATGACGTTCGCGCCGTACTCGGCGCCCCAGCCGCGGTTCAGGCCGTAGGCGAAGTTGGCGCCCTGCGAGCCGTTGTTGGCGGAGAGCCACGCGCCGCTCGCGGCGAGCTTCAGTTCCTTCCTGACGTATTCAAAAATGGTCGGCGAGAGGCCGCGCGAGTTCTCGCGGATCCCCATCGCCTCGGGCACGCCGGTCAGGATCGCGAGCGAGGCGCCGTAGTGGCCGAGGTTGGCCGCGCCGCAGTTGCTGAAGACGACGCCCTTCTCCGCCAGCCGCATCAGGTTCGGGACGTTCGCGGGCGTGCCGACGGTGTCCTTCGCGCGCACGCCGCCGGCGAAGAGGATCAGCAGCACCCGCTTCGTCTTGAGCCCGCCGATCGGCGCCGGCGCGAGCGGATCGAACATCCCGCCGAGCGCGAGGCGCGGCGCCGCACCGAAGCCCCGCGACGCGAGCAGCGCCCCCGACGCGGTGAACGCGCCGGCCTTGAGCAGCTGCCTCCGTGTGAAGCGCGGGTCCATGGTCACTCTCCTCGCGTGCGCCCGGCGGGCGCTCTCCAGTAGCGCGGTCGCCGTCACTATCCCTCTCCGGCGCCCTCCGTGACGGGTCGAACTTGCGCGCCCCCGCGGGCCGCGCCGCCCTCCCTACATCAATAAGCCTGGTACTCCCCGTGGGTGAGGAGGGCGCGGACGACGAGCTTCGGCCCGTCCGCCCCCGCGAGCTCCGCCGTGAACGCCTCCGACTCCCTGACCGTCGGCTCGCGCGCCAGGAAGCGCAGGAAGAGGTCGCGTACGTACGCCGCGCCGTCGGGCCCCGGCTTCCCGATCTCGCCGAGCCCGCCGTCCAGCATCATCTTGATGAGCACCGAGCGCAGCGGCCGTGAATCGGAAAGCGCGAGCAGCGCGTTGCGGCTGCGCCGGAACTCCTGGTAGTCGGGGGCGCGCAGGAGCAGATCTGCGTAGAGGCTGCGCACGAAGACGCGGTCGCTCTTCGGACGCGGCTTCGCGAGCAGGTCCTCGTACGCCTGCGACCCGAGCCACCCGGTGAGCAGGTCGGGCCAGGCGAGCGGCTCGGCGCGCAGCCGCGCGGCGTCGGCCGCGAGCCGCTTGCGCGGGAGCGCCGCGCCGAAGAGCGCGGACGCCTTGCGGCCGACGAAGAAGGGCTCGAAGCCGTCGCTCTCGACGACGATGCGGACGAGGTCGGCCTGGCTCGCGCCGCGCTTGCCGAGGAAGGGCGTCGCGACGCCGTCGTACATCTTCTTGCCCGCCTCGAGCGTCGCCGTCTCCTTCTGGACGGTGAGCCCGAGCAGCTGCTCGAGCACGACGGTCACGAAGGTGTCGTTGCCGGGGTTCCTCGCGTTGAAGAACTGGCTCGACACGATCTGCCGCAGCGCCTCGCGCACGCCGACCCGCTTCGCGGCGAGCTCCTTGGGGAGCGCCGCGAACGTGTCGGTCGAGGGGCGGAAGTTGTCGACGAGGAGGAAGTAGAAGAGCTCCTCCTCGTAGAAACCGTCCCACGCCGCCGGGCTCGCGACCAGCTCGGCCACGACCTCGCGGCGCGGCCGCCCGAGCACCCGCTTCCACTCGTCGGGCAGCGGCGTGCGGCCCGCCACGTCGATCCAGACGGCGCGCAGGAAGCGGCGGTCGGACGGCTCGAGCGTGAGCGGCGTCGCGCTCCGGCTCGCGGCCGCCTCCAGGGCGGCGGCAGGGACGGCGTCGCCGGCGACGGACCCCAGCAGCGGGTCGAGCCAGGCGAACGGCGACGGGTGCGGCGTCATCGAACTCTCGCGGACGCGTGCGGCGCGGGCGGGCGAACGATAGCGCCGCGCCGGGAGGAGGGCCGCCGCGCCCCCGCGTGAAAACGAACGGGGGCCGGACTTCGTCCGGCGCGCGTGAAAGAGAACGGGGGCCGGACTTTCGTCCGGCGCGCGTGAAAGAGAACGGGGGCCGGACTTTCGTCCGACCCCCGGCTCGATGAGTCGATTCAGTCTCGGAGCGTCAGCTCTTCGCGACGCGCTCCTCCGTCCACTTGCGCTTGAGCGCCGCTTCGCGCGTCTCGATCTCCTTCATCTGGGCGTCGAGCTCCTTCTCTTCCTTCGCCCACTGCGCCGAGCGGTCGTTCGTCGACTTCTCGCGCTTCGTGGCGAGCGCCGTGCGCTTCGCCTCGACGTTGTCGATGTCCGTCAGGATCGCCTTCGTCTCCTTGACGATCGTGTCGAGGTCGACCTTGTAGGTCCGCGCCGCGGCACGCTTCATCAGCCCGAAGACCTTCGAGGCCGAGATCTTGCCCTCTTCCGCGCCGACCTTCTGGCCGTTCGCGTCGACGACGATCATCGCCGGCAGCTCCTTGCCGCCGAGCGTCGCGTAGAAGGGGTGGCCCTTGTTGATGGACGAGCCCTTCACCTTGATCGAGCGGAACATCGTCGCGCCGATCGTGACCGACTCGTCGCGCAGGACGCTGCTCTCGATGTTCTGCGTCTCGATCTTGTCCTCGTCCTTGGTGGACGTGACGTAGATCAGGAGCGGCTTGCCGTCGGACTTGAAGTCGGCGGGGAGCGCCGTGAAGAAGTCGGCCGTGTTGATGTGGTCGTAGGTGTTGAGCGTCGGCTCGGACCACTTGACGTCGATGCGCGCCATACTGGCGCTGCAGCGACCACCTCAGCCACCGCGCAGTTCGGGCACCAGCGCGAGGGCGGCAGCGACCGCGAACGCGCCGACAGACCAGCTCTTCCTCATCGATCGCTCCTTGCCTGGATGCGAGACCGGTTTGGCCCCGCCTTCTGACGCGGCGCCCATTACGTCGGAAGACGGGGCGATGCGCAATGAGTTTCCCGGGGCGCCTCCGGGGAATCTGCGACCAATGATGAATGGCCTCCCGGGAGCCATTCGTGGCGCCGATCCCGGTGATTCACGCGCTCACGCGCGTTGCGGCGCGCCGTCCAGTCGAGCGCGCGTCCAGAGGAACTCCGCGGCGATCGCCTCGACGAGCGCGGCGTCGCCGTCCGGACCGTCGGGCAGCACCGGAAACGTGTAGGTCTCGATCTCGAACGTGTCGGTGAGCCGGTCCGCCTGCGCGTGCGCGAGCGCCGCCTCGAGGAACGGCCGCGTGGTCTCGAGCGGACCGATCGCGGCGGCGTCGACCGGCACGTGGAAGTGGCTGCGCAGCTCGCCCGCGGACGCGAGCGCGCGCGGGTCCGCCAGCAGTTCGGGCAGGTCGAAGCGCCCGCGCACCGAGCCGTCGCCGCCGCGCACGAACGCCTGGTGCAGCCAGCGCGGCTCCGCGAAGCGTGCGAGCGCGGCGCGACGCGCATCGTCGAGCGGCAGCGCGACGCGCAGCGCGCTCGAGACCTGCATCTTCCCGATGCGGATCGCCGCCTTCGAGAGGCGCGCGAGCGCGGCGCCGGCCTCCTCGAACTCGACCGCCTGGTGGCAGCAGTCGAAGCAGACGCCGACGTGGCGGCGCAGCAGCTCCTCGGCACGCTTCGCGTCTCCACCCGCCGCGGCGAACGCGGCGCGCCCCGCCGCGGAGAAGAGCTCCTCCTCGAAGAAGGCGACCGCCTCGGCCGTCGTCTCGAGCGTCGCGCACGGCTCGGGCTCGAGCGAGAGGACGATCTCCCGCCCGGTCGCTGCGCCGATCCGCGCCAGCTCGGCAACGACGCGCGCGAGGTTCGCGGCGCCGCGCCGCTTCGCGCCGGCGTCGTCGCCGAACTTCTTGCAGGAGAGCGGCAGCGTCGAGATCGCCGCCGACGCCCCCTCGGGAAGCAGCTCCGCGAGGGCGCGCGCCGCGTGCAGCGTGTGGTCGACGCGCGCCTCGTCGGCCCACGTCGGCCGGTAGACCTCGAACTTCACCGACGCGTCGTGGAAGCCGCCGAACGGGAAGCAGTTGAGGGTCGCGACCGCGAGGCGGCGCTGCGCGAGGAACGCCGCGAACCGCGCGCGGCGCGCCGGCTCGGCGAGCGCGCGCGCCGTCGCGGCGCTGAACCAGACGCCGACCGGGAAGGGGTCGACGGCGAAGCCGCCTTCCGTCGCGAGCCGCGCGCGCAACGGGACGACGCAGCGGTCGAGCGACCGCTCGACTTCATCGAGCGTCTCGCCCGGATGGACGTTCGTGCAGTAGGTGAGCGTCGTTCGCCGCATGCCGCGTCTTCCGTGCCACGCCTTCTGAAAGGAGGCGCGCGAGGCTACCGTCGCACCATGTCCCGAAAGCGCGGCGCGCCGCCCCGACCCCCCATCACCTCCGTCGCGGCGCAGCGCGGGAAGCTCCTCGCGTGGTACGCGCGGAGCCATCGCGACCTGCCGTGGCGCCGCACCTCGGATGCGTGGCGCATCTGGGTCTCCGAGATCATGCTGCAGCAGACGCGCGTCGAGACGGTGGTCCCCTACTACGAGAAGTTCGTCGCGCGCTGGGACGGCGCGCGCGCGCTCGCCCGGGCGCCGGTCGACGACGTGCTCGCCGCCTGGTCGGGGCTGGGGTACTACCGGCGCGCGCGCATGCTCCACGCCGCGGCCGGCGAGGTCGTGCGCGAACACGCCGGCATTTTTCCGCGCGACCTCGAGCTCGCGCGCGCGCTGCCCGGCATCGGCCGCTCGACCGCGGGCGCGATCGTCTCGATCGCGTACGGCGTGCGCGCTCCCGTGCTCGACGGGAACGTCAAGCGCGTGTTGGCGCGCCTCTTCGCACTGCGCGGCGACCCCGACGCCCAACCCCTGGAAGGGGAGCTCTGGCGCCTCGCCCAGGAGTTCGTCGACTGCGCGAGTCCGGGCGACGTGAACCAGGTCCTGATGGAGCTCGGCGCGACGGTCTGCCTGCCGGCGGCGGCGGCGCGCTGCGACGACTGTCCGGTCGCGTCGCACTGCCGCGCGCGCGCGCAGGGGCCCGCCGTCGTCGCCGAGCTGCCGGAGAAGCGCACCAAGGCGCGCCTCGTCGCCGAGACGTGGCTCGTCGCCGTCGCCGACCGGGAGGGACGCCGCCTGCTGCACAAGCGCCCGGGCGGCGGCCTGCTGCACGGGATGTGGGAGTTCCCGACCTTCCCGCAACCCGACGACGCCGGCGTCGACGAGCGCGCCGCGCGGACCCGCCTCGCCGGCGACCTGCGCGCGCGCTTCCGCGCGCCGTTCCGCATCGGCGACGAGCTCATGATCCACCGCCAGGTGATCTCGAACCGGAGGGTGACGCAGCGCGTCTTCTCGGTCGCGACGGACGGGCGCACCAACGACCGCGCGAGCTGGCTCGCCGAAGACGAGATCGGCCGCCTCGGCGTCACGACGGCGACGCGCCGCATCCTCGCGCGGCTCGCCGCGCCGGTCACTCCGGCGGGAGAAGCTGCTCCGCCGCGCGCGCGACCGCGGCCGCGACCTCGTTGATCCGTCCGAAGAAGAGGTGGCCGGCATCGGGGACCACCTCGATCGCGCGCAGGTCGGCGAAGCGCTCCGCGAGCTGCGCGTCGGTCGGCGTCGCGACCAGCTCGTCGCGCTCCGCCAGCACGAGCGCGGCGGGCCGCTCGAGCCGCGGCAGCGCCGCGCGACGGGCGAGGTCGAAGGGCGGCGCCACCCCGAGCCAGGCGTCGGCCGCCCCGTTCGTCGCCGCCTCCAGCGCGCGCAAGGCCCCGAACGAGAAGCCCGCCGCGAGCAGCGCGCGCGGCCCCGGCCAGCGCGCGCGCAGCCACGCGGCCACGGCGAGGAAGTCGGAGAGCTCGCCGCGCCCCTGGTCGTAGTGCCCCTCGCTGCGGCCGACCCCCCGGAAGTTGAAGCGCGCCACCGCCCCGCCGAGCTTCGCGAGCGCGCGCGCGCCGTGCACCACGACCGAGTTCTGCATCGTGCCGCGGTGGTTCGGATGGGGATGGCCGAAGACGGCGAGGAAGCGCGGCACTCCGGGCGCGCCGCCGCGCGCGGGCGGCCACTCGAGCCGGCCGTCGATGCGGCCCGCCGGGCCGGGGATGAGGAAGGGTTCGAGCGGGGGGAGCAGTTCCATGGGCTCGCGCGGGGGCGGAACTCCGTAGGACGATCCCCGCAGTTTCGCAGATCGGGAGTTGAGACGGGCGCTCTCCTTCCCAAACTGAAGTTCCGCCGACCGCACGCCCGATCACTGCGCAGGACCCGCAGGGCTTCGGGCGCTGCCGCGCCGGCAGGGAGAGGGGCGACCCGGACCTCATGACGATGCGCGTCCTCGAATTCAACGTTGCGCCGCGGATGCCCGAGCCGCTCGGCCGCCTGCTCGAGCTCGCCCACAACCTCTGGTGGGGCTGGCATCCCGAGGCGGTCGACCTGTTCCAGCGGATCGACAGCGCCGGCTTCGCGCGCAGCGGCAGCAACCCGGTGCGGATGCTCGGCGAGGCGGCGCCGCAGCGCCTCGAGCAGCTCGCCGCCGACCCCTCCTTCGTCGCCCACTACCGGCGCGTGCTCGAGGCCTTCGACGACGACCAGAAGCGCGTCGCCTGGTTCGAGCGCGAGTACCCCGGCTTCCGCGGGCGCCGCGTCGCCTACTTCTCCGCCGAGTTCGGCGTGCACGAGGCGCTCCCGCTCTACTCGGGCGGGCTGGGCGTGCTCGCGGGCGACCTCCTGAAGTCGGCCAGCGACCTCGGCGTCCCGATCGTCGGCGTCGGCATCGCCTACCGCTTCGGGTACTTCCAGCAGCGCATCGACGGCGACGGCTGGCAGACCGAGCACTATCCCGAGAACGACTTCTCGCGCATGCCGATGGAGCTGCTGCGCGGCGGCGACGGCACGCCGCTCCTGATCGCGGTCGAGATGGGGAGCCGGCGCCTGCACGCCCAGGTCTGGCGCGTGAACGTCGGGCGCGTGCCGCTGCACCTGCTCGACACCAACGTCCCGCAGAACTCCGAGGCCGACCGCCGCATCACCGCCCGCCTCTACGACGGCGACAAGCGCATGCGGCTCGAGCAGGAGATCCTGCTCGGGATCGGCGGCGTCCACCTCCTGCACGCGCTCGGGATCGAGGTCGACGCCTACCACATGAACGAGGGGCACACGACCTTCCTCACCCTCGAGCAGACGGCGCGCCTCATGGAGCGCGAGCAGATCCCGTTCGACGAGGCGCGCCACCTCGCCGCCGCCTCCAACACCTTCACGACCCACACGCCGGTGCCCGCCGGCCACGACGAGTACGACCCGCAGTGGATGCGCGAGTACATGGCGCCCTACGCGGCGCGCCTGCGCATCCCGGTCGAGGAGGTCGTCGCGCTCGGCCAGGCCGGCGGCGCGACCAAGAGCTTCGGCATGACGACCCTCGGCCTGCGCATGGCCAAGCACAAGAACGGCGTGAGCCGCCTGCACGGCGAGGTGAGCCGCGACATGTGGAAGGAGCTGTGGCCGCAGCTCCAGTCCGACGAGATCCCGATCACCCACGTCACCAACGGCGTGCACACGCAGAGCTGGCTCTCGGCCGAGATGCGCCGCCTCTACGATCGCTACTTCTCGCCGGACTGGCTGGCGAACGCGGCGCGCACCGCGACGTGGGAGAAGGTGCGCGAGATCCCCGACGCCGAGCTCTGGCGCAGCCGCTGCCGCCTGCGCCACCGCCTCGTGAACGAGGTGCGCGCGCGCCTGCTCCACCAGGCGCAGCGCGGAGCCGTGTCGCCCGCGCAGCTGCGGCGCGCGGAGCGGGCGCTCGACCCCGAGGTGCTGACGGTCGGCTTCTGCCGCCGCTTCGCCACCTACAAGCGCGCGACGCTGCTCTTCCGCGACCTCGAGCGGCTGAAGCGGATCTGCCGTCACACGGAACGCCCGATCCAGTTCGTCTTCGCCGGCAAGGCGCACCCGCTCGACGAGCCGGCCAAGAAGTACATCCGCGAGATCGTGCGCGAGAGCTGGGGCGACGCGCTGCTCGGCCGCCTCGTCTTCGTCGAGAACTACGACGTCGGCCTCGCGCGCCTGCTGGTCCAGGGCGTCGACGTCTGGCTCAACACGCCGCGCCGCCCGTACGAGGCGAGCGGCACCTCCGGCATGAAGTCGGTCCTCAACGGCGGGCTGCACCTCTCGATCCTGGACGGCTGGTGGGCCGAAGGCTTCCACGGCGACAACGGCTGGGCGATCGGCAACGGCCACGTCGCCACCGACCCGGAGATGCAGGACCAGCTCGACGCGCTCTCGCTCTACGACCTGCTCGAGCACGAGGTCGCGGCCGCCTTCTACAACCGCGACAAGGACGGCACGCCGACGCAGTGGTGCGCCCTCATGAAGAACTCGATCGGCACGCTCTGCCGCGAGTTCTCGAGCGACCGCATGCTCGAGGAGTACGCCACGCGCTTCTACGCCAGCGCGCTGCGCGTGAAGAGCGAGCTCACCGGCGAGAACCGGCCGCGCATGCGCGCGCTCGCCGACTGGTGGCGCATGGTGAACGCGAGCTGGGACCGCGTGCGGATCGCCGACGTGCAGGCCGACCTCGGCGCTGTCCACGCCCTCGGGGAGCAGATCCCCGTCGCCGTCAAGGTCGAGACCGGCCCCATCGACCCGGGCCACCTGGTCGTCGAGGTGGTGCACGGCCCCACGGACGGCGACGGCCGCATCGTCGAGGGGACGGTCTCCCACGCCACGCTCGCCTCGGGGGACAACGGCACCCACCGCTTCGACGCGGTGATCCATTGCGCGCGCTCGGGCCGTCAGGGGTTGGCGGTGAGGGTCCGTCCCGGCCGGCCCGGGTCGGAATGGATCTTCGACCAGACGCTCGTCCGGTGGGGTTGAACTCGATCGCGGCGTCTCCTGTCGACGCCGGCAGTCTCGGGATCGGGCTCGCGCCATCCGCCGCCGCGACGCGGCGCTTGGTCTCGGCGACGCGAACGATGATGATGGCGCGGATCGGCTCCGTGGACGCATCGGTCCGCCGGAGCGCCCCAGAGCCAACCTACGGGAGGAGTTCTCGCCCATGTCGAACGGCATCGCGGAGCCCGTGCGCCCGGCGGCGCATCCCCCTCGGCTCCTCCGCCTGACCGCCGCGCTCGCGCTGGTCCTGCTGCCCGGCTGCTTCACCTTCACGCACACCGTCGGCAACGGGCCCGCGAACTCGAAGGCGCCGGTCGTCGCCGCCGAGGAGACGCGCTGGTTCGCGCTCTTCGGGATCGTCCCGTTCAACGACGCCGACTCGAAGAGCCTCGCCGGCGGCGCGCGCGACTACCGCGTGACGACGAAGTTCACCGTCCTCGACTGCGTGATCACCTGCTTCACGAGCTTCGTCACCATCTATCGCCAGACCGTCATCGTCGAGAAGTGAACATGCGCCGACTCGCGCGGGCCGCGTCCTCCCTCCCCCCCATCGTCCTCCTCGCGTGCGCGACCGGCTGCTGGCCGGGGATCCCCATCGCGGTGATCGCCGCCGCGGCCGGCGGCGGAGGAGGCGGCGGCGGCGGTTCGTACGGCAGCGTCCTGGTGCAGGGCCACATCGTGACCGACGGGTCGGCCTTCGCGACGTCGCTCGCCGCCGACCACGAGCCCAACGACCGGCTCGGGATGGCGGTCGAGGTCGGCGCGGACGCGACCGCGCACGTCGCCGGCAGCGCGGCGACGACGGCGACGCTGCACGCGCTCGTCGACGACGGCGGCCGCCGCTCGATCGTCGCGCGCGAGCTGCTCGCCGACGACGGCCGGACCTTCGCGGCCGACGTCGCCGCGGCCGGCCCGCCGAGCCAGATCGCCCGTATCGATCGCGAGCTCTTCGTCCTCGACGCCGCCGCGCGCGGCCAGGCGCCGGTCGTGCGCGTGACGCCGCTCGAGAGCGCCTTCGTGAAGCGGCGCTTCGAATTCCCGCGCGAGCTCTCGCCGGCGGGGTTCACGGCGCTGCTCGACGCGCTGCTCGTGCTCGACGCGGGGAACGGGACGACGCGCCTGCTCGCGGCCGATCCGGCCGACGGTACGCCGCTCTTCATGGCCGACCTCGCATGGGCGGGCCTCGTCCATCTCGCGGGCGCGGAGGAGATCGCGAGCGGGAAGCCGCGCCTCTTCACCAGCGCGGGCGGCCGCGTGCTCGAGATCGCGATCGAGCAGACCGGCGACGACCGCCGCTTCGGCGCGGTCTCGACCGCGTTCACTCCCGAGGACCTCGTCGGTGGCATCGCGGCGCTCGGCTACGACGGCGCGCTCGTCCACGTCGTCGACGGCGGCGGCACGCTGCGCTCCTACGAGCCCGACGGACATGCGGTGGCGACGCGGCCGCTGCTCGCCGCGGGCACGCGCGCCGTCTCGCTCGTCGCGCACTGCGACCTCGGCTTCGACGGCTACCACGTCGAGGTCGCGACCGGCGCGCGCACCTCGGTCGACGTGCGCGTCGCGGGCGCCGACGGCGCGCGCCTCTTCGTCTTCGCGCTGCCGCGCGCCGACCTCGAGCGCCCGACCGCCGGCGCGCCCGCCTTCGCCTTCGACCTCGCCGGCGGCACGCACCACGCAGAGATCGACAACACGGCCGGGACGACGCCCGCGGAGTACGACCTCGTGGTCGGCGCGCGGGCCGGCGCCGGCCGCTACGCGCTCGCGCTCGGCGACGGCCGCGTCGGCCCGCTGCCGGCGCAGCTCCCGCCGGCGCGCGACGACGCGGCGCGGCAGCTCGGCGACTGGCTCGAAACGAATCTCTTCGAGCAGCTCCCGGTCGCGCGCCTCGTCGAGATCTACCGCGATCCGCGGCTGCCCGACTTCGATCCCAGCCGGATCGCCGTCGGGACCAAGGACGCGAGCGCCGGCGCTGCCGCGCTCACGGTCCCGACGGTCGGCGGCTTCGCGCTCGGCCGCGACGCGCGCCAGCCCGGCGGCTACGAGGTCTGGAGCCACCGCCCCGACGCGACCTGGAACGGGCCGCACGCCTCGACGCTGCACGGGACGTCGCCGCGCGCGAGCCGCGAGCGCGAGGAGTCGCGCGCGACGCTCGCGCTGCTCGCGCGGCTGGCAGGGACGCCGGGGATGGCGTGGCGTGAGCCGGTCTACTACGCGCGCGCCTGCAACGGCATCGCAACCGTCAACCCCAACGACCCGCAGTTCCAGGCGCAGAAGTGGGCCTTCGACGAGATGCACGTGCGCGACGCCTGGGACCTCACGACCGGCGACGCCAGCACGGTCATGGCGATCGTCGACACCGGCATCCGGACCGACAACACCGACCTGATCGGCAACTACACGACGGGCACCGGCTTCGACGGCTTCGACTTCGTGTCGGCGACATTCGGCCCCGGCTCGTCGGGCGACGGCGACGGGCTCGATCCCGACCCCTTCGACGAGGGATCCTTCGCGAGCGACTCCCACCACGGCTCGCACGTCGCCGGCACGATCGGGACGAAGGGGAACAACAACATCGGGCTGACCGGCATCAACTGGGACTGCACGCTGCTGCCCGTGCGCGCACTCGGCGTCGACGGCCAGGGCACGACGACCGACATCGCGCAGGGGATGCTCTATGCGGCGCGCCTCTCCAACGTGTCGGGAACGCTGCCCGCGGCCAAGGCGGCGGTGATCAACCTGAGCCTCGGCACCGTGTCGCCGAGCAACGCGATCCACAATGCGCTGAAGGCTGCCGTCGCCCAGGGCTGCATCGTCTGCTGCGCCGCCGGCAACGACGGGAACGGCGCGAGCATTCTCTTCCCGGCCGCCTTCCCCGAAGCGATCGCGATCGCCGCGTGCGACATCGGCGACGGCTTCGGCAACAACATCCAGATCGCCGCTTACTCGAACACCGGCCCCGAACTCGACCTCACCGCCCCCGGCGGCGGCGGGAACTTCACGGACCTGAACAGCGACGGCTTCGTCGACGAGATCTGGTCGACCATCGGCGGCGACAGCATCGCGGCGCTGGCCGGCACGTCGATGGCGTGCTCGGAAGCGTCGGGCGTGTGCGGCCTCGTGAAGTCTCTCAATCCGTCGCTCACGCAGAGCCAGGTGCTCGCGCTGCTCTCAGCGACCGCACAGGACATCGAGACCCCCGGGTTCGACGACCTCTCCGGCCACGGGATCATCGACGCGAACGCCGCGGCCGCCGACGTGTTGGCGGTGCTGCGACTCGGCGCCGACGAGGTCGACCTCGGCGCGACCGGTCAATGGACCCTGGTCCAGGCGCTGAACATCGGCCCGTCCCTCTCGAAGCTGAGCGTCAGCTCGCTCCAGGCGACGGCGATCAAGGGCGGGATCACGAGCTGGCTCACGACCACGGTCGCTGCCGACGGCAAGACGATCGTGCTCGACTCCGACCGCACCGGCCTCGCCAACGGCGACTACCAGATCCGGGTCGACGTCACGACCAACGGCGGCACCGGCTCGTTCCTGGTCGACCTCACGCAGACCGCGAGCTCGACGCCGACCGACGTCGGCACCGTCAAGATCCAGCTCCTCGCGAGCGACGGGACGACCGTGGTCGCCACGACGACCGCGAGCCCCGCGAACGGCTACGCCTACGCGTTCCCGCTCGTCCCGCCCGGGAAGTACTTCCTGCAGGCGGGCGTCGACGGCGATGATGACGGAGTGCTGCACGAGGGCGGCGAGCTGTTCGGCGCCTATCCGCGCGGCGGCGGCACCGGGAAGCAGCTCCTCGAGCTCGACCACCTGACCCGCTTCGAGATCGACTTCGTCGTGAAGTGATCGCCGCGGCGCCGCCGCAAGACACCCCCTGGCGCAGCCGCGGCAGGCACCGCGAATCCAAGGAGACGCCCGACGTGAGCCACTGCGCCCCGCCGTCGCCGCTTCATCCCGCGCCTGCACCCACCGTCGCCGACGTCGAGCGGCTCCTCGCGCGGCCGCTGCTCGACCTCGTCTTCGAGGCCGCCGCGGTCCACCGGCGCCGCCACGACCCGGCGGCGATGCAGTGCTCGCAGCTCCTCTCGATCAAGACGGGCGCCTGCCCCGAGGACTGCTCCTACTGCAGCCAGAGCGCGCGCTACCGGACGCCGGTCGAGCGCGAGGCGCTGCTCGACGTCGACTCCGTGATGGAGAAGGCGCGCGAGGCGAAGGAGTCCGGCGCCGACCGCTTCTGCATGGGCGCCGCGTGGCGCGAGGTGAAGGACGGCGCCGAGTTCGACCGCGTGCTCGCGATGGTGCGCGGCGTGAAGTCGCTCGGGCTCGAGGCGTGCGTCACGCTCGGGATGCTCGACGACGCGCAGGCGGCGCGGCTGAAGCAGGCGGGGCTCGACTTCTACAACCACAACCTCGACACCGGCCGCAGCCATTACGGCGAGATCGTGACGACGCACACGCTCGACGACCGGCTCGCGACGCTCGGCCGCGTGCGCTCCGCCGGCATCCGCGTCTGCAGTGGCGGCATCCTCGGCATGGGCGAGTCGAGGCACGCGCGCGCCGAGCTGCTGCACGAGCTCGCCTCGCTCTCGCCGCAGCCGGAGAGCGTCCCGATCAACACGCTCGTCCCGATCGCCGGCACCCCGCTCGAGGCGAGCGAACCGCTCGACTGGAGCGAGGTGGTGCGCACCGTCGCGGCGGCGCGCCTCCTGATGCCCGACGCGGTGATCCGCCTCAGCGCCGGCCGGACCGGCATGACCGAGGAGGGGCAGGCGCTCTCCTTCCTCGCCGGCGCCAACTCGATCTTCGTCGGCGACGAGCTGCTGACGACGCCCAATCCGGAGCCGAGGAGCGACGCGGCGCTGCTCGCGAAGCTCGGCCTGCGGTCGGTCGCCGGCTGCGACGCGCGCGCCGCCTCCGGCGGAACGTGAGCCGGGAGCTCGACCTGCAGCTCGCGGCCGAGCTCGCCGCCTGGCGCGCGCGCGGGCTCGAGCGGACGCTCGACGACGGCGGCGCGCCGCACGACCCCGCGCGCGACTTCGTCTCGAACGACTACCTCGGGCTCGCGCGCGACGAGCAGGTGATCGAGGCGGCGCGGCGAGCGCTGCTCGAAGGCGGCGCCGGCGCGCGCGCGGCGCGGCTGCTCGGCGGCGGCTCGCAGTGGCACGTCGCGGCCGAGCGCGCGGCGGCCGACTGGATCGGCGGCGGCGCGCCGCTCGCCGCGCTGCTCTTCCCGACCGGCTACCAGGCGAACCTCGGCGTGGTCGGCGCGCTCGCGGGGCGCGGCGACGCGCTCTGCTGCGACGAGCTCGTGCACGCCTCGCTCGTCGACGCCGCACGGCTCTCGCGCGCCCACGTGCACGTCTTCAGGCACGGCGACCAGGACGAGCTCGCGCACGCGCTCGCACGCGCGCGCGGCGCGCGGCGCCGCCTGATCCTGACCGAGGGCGTCTTCGGGATGGACGGCGACCTGGCACCGCTCGCGGCGATGCACGAGCTGTGCGAGCGGTACGACGCGTGGCTCGTCGTCGACGAGGCGCACGGCGCTGGCGTGGTCGGACCGCGCGGGCGCGGCGCCTGCGCGGAGCTCGGGCTCGAGCACGGCGCGGCGGCGCGCCTCGCCGCGCGCGTCGTGACGGGCGGCAAGGCGCTCGGCGGCGCCGGCGCCTTCGTCGTCGGGAGCACGCGGCTGCGCGAGCTCCTGCTGCAGCGCGCGCGCAGCTTCCTCTTCACCACGTCGCCGCCGCCGTCGGTCGCGGGCGCGCTCGCGAAGGCGATCGAGCTGGCGGCCGGCATGGACGATGCGCGCGCCCGACTCCACGACCTCGCACGGAAGCTCGCCGCGCACCTCGACCGGCCGGAGCCCGCCGCGGCGATCGTCCCGCTCCCGATCGGCTCGAACGAGCGCGTCGTCGCGCTGAAGCAGCGGCTCGCGCAGGCCGGATTCGCCGTCGGCGCGGTGCGACCTCCGACGGTGCCCGATGGCGGCGCACGACTGCGCCTGATCGCACACGCCACGAACGACGAGCGTGCCATCGACGCCCTCGCGCAGGCGATCGCCGCTGCGCTCGCGAAGGACTTCGCGACGCCGGCGTCTTCGCCGGCGTCGCCGGCCGATCAGCGACTGCCACCCGTCGCCGCACGCCCTTCGGCCGCGCGTGCTCTCTTCGTGGTGGGAACGGACACCGGCGTCGGCAAGACCGTCGCGAGCGCGCTCCTGCTCGCCGCCGCACGCAGCGCCGCACGCGCTTCGGGAGGACGCGCCGTCGCCTACTGGAAGCCGGTGCAGACCGGCGACGAGGACGACGCCGCGACGGTGCGCGCGCTCGCCGCCGCGAGCGACGCCGAGATCCTGCCGAACCTCCACGCCTTCGCGCTGCCGGCGTCGCCGCACGCGGCCGCCGCGGCGCAGGGCGCGACGATCGAGCCCGAGGATCTCGTCGCGGCGCTCGCGCGCCACCGCGCGGCGCTCGCCGGCGGGACGCTGCTCGTCGAGCTCGCGGGCGGGCTGCTCGTCCCCTATCGCGCGGGCGAGCGGCCTTTCACCCAGGCCGACTGGCTCGCGCGCGCCGCCGGCGGCGGCGACGTCGAGGTCGTCGTCGTCGCGCGCAGCGGGCTCGGCACGCTGAACCACACGCTGCTCACGCTCGAGGCGATGAGGGTGCGTCACCTCAAGATCGCAGCGCTGCTGCTGGTCGGCCCGCCCCACCGCACGAACCGCGAGACGCTCGCGCAGCTCGCCGACGTCCCGCGCCTGATCGAAGTCGCGCCGTTCGAGCCGCTCGACGCCGCCGCGATCGCGTGCGCCGCCGCGCGGCCCGAGCTCGCCGACCTCTTCGCGCGCCCCGCCGCGCGCGTCGCGACGCCGTGACCGCGCCGTCCGACGGGCGCGAGCGGCAACCCTCGCGCGACGCCTGCGCGCGCGAGCTCCTGCTCGCGCGCGACGCACGAGTCACCTGGCACCCCTACACGCCGCACGGCGCCGACCCCTCGCCGCTCGCCGTCGTCGCCGCGCGCGGCGCGCGCCTCGAGCTCGCCGACGGGACGTCACTCATCGACGGCATCTCGTCGTGGTGGACCTGCCTGCACGGGCACGGCGAGCCGACGCTCGTCGAGGCGATGCGCGAGCAGGCGGCGCGTCTCGACCACGTCCTCTTCGCCGGCGCGACGCACGAGCCGGCGGTGGCACTCTCCGAAGAGCTCGTCGCGGCGTTCCGCGCCGCGCGGCCGGCCGGGGCGCGCGGGCCGGAGCTCGCGCGCGTCTTCTTCAGCGACGACGGCTCGACCGCCGTCGAGGTCGCGCTCAAGATCGCCCGCCACGCGTGGGTGCAGCGGAACGAACCGAAGCGCCGCGTCTTCGTCGCGCTCGAGGGGGGCTACCACGGCGACACCTTCGGCGCGATGAGCGTCGGCGATCCCGACCCGTTCTTCACGGCCTACGCGCCGATGCTCTTCACGGTGCGGCGCGTCGCGCCCGACGCCGACGCGCTCGAGGCCGCGCTCGCGGTGCTCGGCGGCGAGGCGGCGGGCGTGATCCTCGAGCCGCTCGTGCAGGGCGCCGGCGGCATGCGCATGCACGCGCCGGAGTTCGTGCGCGCCGCGCGCGAGCGCTGCGACGCGGCGGGCGTGCCGCTGATCGCCGACGAGGTGATGACCGGCTTCGGGCGGACGGGGACGATGTTCGCGTGCGCGCGCGCGGGCGTCGCGCCCGACCTGCTCTGCCTCGCGAAGGGCCTCACCAACGGCATGGTCGCGCTCGCGGCGACGCTCGCGAGCGAGGAGCTCTTCGCCACGTTCAAGGCCGCCGACCGGCGCCGCTTCCTGCCGCACGGCCACTCGATGACCGCCAACCCGATCGGCTGCGCCGTCGCGCTGCGCTCGCTCGCGCTGGTGCGCGAGCGCGACGTACCGAAGCGCCTCGACGCGATCGGCGCGCGCATCCTCGAGCGCCTCGCGCCGCTGCGCGCGCACCCGCGCGCGCGCGACCTGCGCCGCCTCGGCGGGATCGTCGCCTACGACCTCGTTCCCGACCGCGCCGCGGACGCGGGCTACACGTCGACGCGCGCCCCGAAGCTGCGCGCGGCCGCGCTCGAGCGCGGCGTCCTGCTCCGTCCGCTCGGCGACGTCGTCTACGCGCTCCCGCCCGCCTGTACGAGCGATTCCGAGTGCGACGCGATCGCGGCGGCGATGGCCGCCCTGGCCGACACGCCGGATCGGTGATAAGACCCCGCAGGCCGACGATCCCGCGCGGCGCGCGTCACGAGGACCAAGCAGTGTTCGAGTACGTCATCGGAGGCGTGATCTACAGCGCGTTCACGTGCTGGTACCTGTTCTGGCCCGGCGCGTTGCTGCTCGGCTTCGGGATCCGTTGGCTGCGCAAGGAAACGCGCGCGAGGAAGAAGGACGCGAACCCCCACCGATGGCGGTCGCGCCGCCTCGCCTCCGGTTCCGCGGCGCCCGCGGCGGCGAGCAGCGAGGCGGGCCGGGCCGTCACGTTGCGGCGAGCCTCGCTCGCGCTGCTCGCGCTCGCGCCGCTGCTGCTCGTGGCGCGCATCTTCCTGTGGAACGTGGACTGGTTCGACTTCGACGGCTTCTGGGATTCACCGGGCTGGTTCGTCCGCGACGCGCTGGTCGTCCTGCCTTGGGCGCAGGTCGGCGTCGCGGCGCTCGTGCTCGTCGCGCGGCGCGGCACCCGACGGGCCAGCGCATGCGTCGCGGTCGGGAGCGTCCTCCTGCTCTTCGCGTTCGCCCAGGACATCCTCCGCGATCCCGGCACGATGGCCGAGCTCGGCTTCCCCCACTGATCGCTTCGGCCTCAGCTCGCGCGGCCGGCCGACCGCTCGGGAATGCCCTCGAACTTCGCGATCGCGCGCCTCGCCTCCGCCGGGATCTCGCAGCTCCCGAGCTGCGCGTCGACCCAGACGAGCGTCGCCGCGATCGCGACGAGCGTCTCGCCCGAGGAGCGCAGGCGCGCCTCGTACTCCATGTCGAAGCTCTTGCCGCCGAGCCGCGTCGTGCGCGCGAGCACGACGACGTCCATCCCGACCCGCCCCGGCCGCTCGTAACGCGCTGAGGTCGCGGCGAGCAGGAACGGCGGGATTTCGCCCGTCACGAGGCCGAGCTTTCGGAAGTACTCGAAACGCGCCTGCTCGATCAGCGTGAACCAGACCGCGTGGTTCACGACGCCGGCGGCGTCGACGTCGACCCAGCGCAGCGGCGGCGCGCTCTCGAAGCGGAACGGCGATACCGGCGTCCCGCTCATGAGTACCAGCGCACCATGAAGCTGTCGAAGCCGAGCGCGAAGCCGCTCGACGCGGGGTTCTTGCCGGTCGCGCGCAGCTCGAGGATGTGCTCGCCCTGCTTCAGGCGGATCCGCCCGAGCACCACCTCGCGGCTGGTCCCGTAGGGCGAGTAGAGGTCGATGGGCGGGCCGAAGAGCTCGCCGTCGACCACCGCCTGGAAGACGCCGCCGTCGGCCCCCATGGTGCAGCGCAGGTAGAGGTCGAAGTCGTGGATGGTCGGCGCGACGAACGGCATGAAGAGGCGCGCGTGGTCGCGGTCGGGCGCGTTGAACTGCAGCTGCGCGCCGTAGGCCCAGAAGGCGCCCTGCTGCCGGGTCGGCTCGGGCGCGCCCTCGGCCACCGTGATCGTCTGGAAGATGGCGTTCTCCTCCGGCTCGTAGCGCGACTCGTTGAACGGGAGGCGGTCGGACGGCGGCGGCAGGATCGTGAACGCGCCGTGCGGCTCCTCCTGGTACCAGTAGGCGACGCTCGAGAAGGCGTCGGGCCGGTCGGTCGCGAGCTTCCACTCGTCGGCGCGCCGCACCCAGCCGGAGCGCTCGAAGCTCACCGTGAGCGACTTCTCGAACGCGATCGGATCCTGGAGGTGCCAGCGCACCGCCGTCGAGCGCGCGCCCGGTCCGGTCCCCTCGAAGACCGTGACGCCTCCGAACGGCCCCGTCCCGAGGTGGTAGCCCCAGCTGTCGCCGAAGTAGTCCTCGAGCCCGCTCCCCTGCAGCGTCGGCAGGTCGGCGCCGTCGATGAAGAAGCGGTCGTCCCCCTCGCCCGGCCACCCCTCCTCGCCGCTCCAGATCGAGAGGACGGTGCCGACGTAGTGGCCGCGCCCCCTCGTCTCGACCACCTTGTGCGCGCGCGCCGACGCGCCGCGGCCGGTGGTCCGGAACTGCGCGTGGAAGGTGCGGACGTCCTTGGGGCACGCCGCCTCGTTCCAGTCGACCGCCCACTGCAGCATGCGCACCGGCCGCTGCGAGTCGTTGCGGATCGAGAGGACCGCCGACTCGGCGAACGGCATCGGCCACCAGCAGCTGCGCGCGCGGCCGTCGGCCGTCACGCGGACCGGCAGCGTGTCGACGTTGCCGTCGAGCGAGAAGCCGACGCCGAAGAAGTCGCCGACCGGCACCTCGACCGACGGGGTCGTCTCCCCGTCCCACTTCGCGCGCAAGACGACGAGGCGGCCCGCATACGGATCATCGCTCTGGACGTTGAGCCAGATGTGGTTGATGACGCCGGGGCCGTGCAGCTCGGCGATCGGCACCTCGGCGCCGGAGGCGAGCGGCACGAAGTCGAGGTTGCCCTGCGGGTCGTTGCTCGTGCTCGAAGCGCGGTGCGCCTTGCCCGACGGCGCCTCGAAGAGGCTGCCGAGCGAGCGCCCGGAAAGGTTCGAAGCCGGCGGCGGCGTGGCCTGCGCGCCCGCGACGCCCGCCGCACCCAGCAGCACCACCGCGCAACCGAAGACTCTCGTCATCGCGCACACCTCCTGAGCCGGATGCTAGGATCCCGCGCTCTCGGCGCCGCGCGCCCCTTCGCGGCTCCTCCTCGAAGAAGAAGTGAGGATCTCGATGATCCGCTCGTCGCTCCCGGCCGCGGTCGCGGCCGTGTCGCTCGCGATCCCGGTCGCCTCCCACGTCGAAGAGCTGCCGGTCCTGCCTGCGAACCACGTCGGGACGTGGCGGCTCGACAGCCTGCTCGACCAGGCGAAGGTCGAGGGGCCGGACCCCTCCGACGTCGATCCCTCCACTTTCGTCCTCAGCGACGTCCGATTCGAGGAGGGCGTCAGCCATGCAGAAACGGTCCCGCTCGCCTTCGGCGAGGGGAAGCTCGAGCACGTCGAGCAGGCGTTGCGCCTCCACGCGACCGGGAAGCTCGCGGCCTTCGTCGTCCCGGTGCCGTTCACGAAGGGGAACGAGTGGGGCATGGTCGCCGTCCACGTCCGCTCGAGCGACGTGAAGGAGGTCGCCGTCATCGCGGAGGCGCACCTCAAGGAGAAGGTCGACGCGATGCTCGCGGCGTTCCGCGGCTTCGGGGGTGGCGGTCCGCGTCAGCAGCCGCAGCCCCTCTTCCCGATCGCGGGGCTCCCGAAGCCCGCCGACAAGGGCGCGCCCGCGGCCGCGCCGACTCCAGCTCCGGCCCCGGCGCCCGCACCGGCGCCCGCTACGGGGGATGCCGCGCCGACCACCACCTCGACCTCCACCTCCACGCCGACCCCTTCCGCGCCCATGAACGACCGCACCGGTCCACCGCCCGGGCAGCAAACGCCGCCGGCCGGCGGCGCC
>DASRRB010000194.1:0-3437 GCA_035695985.1 Planctomycetota bacterium
GTAGTGGCGGAGCGCGGCTTCGAGCTCGCCGGCGAATTCATGGAGGTGGCCGCGCACGGCGTCGAGGCGGTAGTGGCGGGCGAGGCGCGCGTCCGATTCGAGGGACTTCAGAAACTCGAGTCCGGCGCGTGGACCGTGGACCATCGCGTAGGCGACGGCATGGTTCAGCAGCACCACCGGGTTTTCGCCCATCCGCTTCAGGAGGTCGTAGAGCGCGACGATCTGCGGCCAGTCGGTCGCGGCGGTGCTCGGCGCCGCATCGTGCAGCGCGGCGATCGCCGCCTGGATCTGGTAGGGGCCGACCGATCCGCGCGCGATCGTCCGGTCGATGAGCTCCGTCCCGGCCGCGATCGCCGCGCGGTCCCACTGCGAGCGGTCCTGCTCGTCGAGCGGGATCAGCTGTCCTTCCGGCCCGGTGCGCGCGGCGCGGCGCGCGTCGGTGAGCAGCAGCAGCGCGAGCAGCCCCGCCGTCTCGCGCTCCTCGGGCTGCATCGCGTGGAGCAGCTTCACGAGGCGGATCGCCTCGCTCGAGAGCTCGACGCGCACGAGCTCTGCGCCCGCGCTGCCGGCGTACCCCTCGTTGAAGACGAGGTAGAGCACGTGCAACACCGCGGGGAGCCGCTGCGCGCGCTCGCGCTCGTTCGGCAGCTCGAACGACGTCCCCGCCTGCGCGAGCGTCTGCTTCGCGCGGGAGATCCGCTGCGCCATCGTCGCCTCGGGCACGAGGAAGGCGCTCGCGATCTCGGCCGTCGTGAGGCCGCCGACCGCGCGCAGCGTGAGCGCGATCGCGGAGGTCTCGCTCAACGCCGGGTGGCAGCAGAGGAAGAAGAGGATCAACGTGTCGTCGGGGTGCATGGCGTCGGCGTCGGCCGATCCGGTCGGCTCGGGGGTGGGAGCGGGCGCGCGTTCGGCCGCAGCCGTGGCGCGCTCCCGCTCGCGCCGCGCCGCCTCGCTCGCGCGCAGGTCGTGCACGCGGCGCGCGGCGATCCGGTAGAGCCAGCCCGACGGATTGGCCGGCACGCCCGCTTCGGGCCACTGCTCGAAGGCGGCGAGCAGCGCCTCCTGCACCGCGTCCTCGGCGGACGCGAAGTCGCCGTACCGCCGCGCCACCGCGCCGAGCACCCGCGGCGCCGCCTCGCGCAGCAGGTGCTCGGTCGCGGGATCGAGTCGCGGCGCGTTCACTCCGGATGGGGCGCCGACATCACCTGGCGCAGCTCGATGGCGATGCCGAACGGCTTCCCGCTCGGGCCGGGCGCTGCCGACGCGCGCGCCGCGATCTCGATGGCGCGCTTCTCGGACGGGACGTCGACGATCCAGAAGCCGGCCAGGAACTCCTTGGTCTCCGGATACGGGCCGTCGGTGATCTTCGGCGCGCCGCCCTTGCACACCACGACCTTTGCCTCGTTGGGCCAGGCGAGACCTTCGGCGGCGACCAGCTCGCCCTTCGCGGCGAGGTCCCGGTTCAAATCGATCATGAACCCAATGTGCGCCTGCACGTCGCCGGGCGGCCACTCGGTGATCGGCGGGCAGTCGCCGCCGCCCTCGTTGCCGTGGTGCATCAAGAGCATGTACTTCATCGTCGGTCTCCTCGTCGTCGGGTTTCGGGGCAGGTCGGTCGACGTCGTCCGCTTCCGGAACAGGACGGTCAACGCTGCCGGGTGTACTCGATCCGGAGCCGCTGGAAATCCTTCCCGTCGGGTCCGCGGCCGTAGAGCGTCCACGTGCGGTGGTCGTCGTCGGTGAGCTGCAGCACGATGCGGACCGGCTCGAGCGCCCCGCTCGGCCCGTAGCACTCGCCCTGCATCTCGAGCTGGCGCGTCTTCTCGTTCCAGTCGCCGTACGCGATCAGCGGCGACGACGTCATCGAGTCGGTCCAGTACGAGAAGAACTTCCGGCGCACGGTGCAGAAGCCGTTCATGCCGTGGCCGACCAGCTTCATCCCCATGAAGTCGCCCGTGAAGGCGTCGACCGTGTGGAAGTCGGTGTGCTTCGAGGTGGTGAGCGTGCCCTGCGTGCGCGTTGCGCCGCCCTTGCCGTCGGGGGCGACGAGCACGGCGTCCCACGTGCCGACCAGCTTCTGCAGCAGCGCGTGCTGCGGGCCGGCGTGGAACGCGTCGGGAAGCGCCGCCGCCGGCGCGGCGGGGCGGCCGGCGCCGTCCTGCACGGGGCCGGAGCCGACGGTCGCCGCGAGCACGAGCAGCGCGGCGGAGAGGGGAGCGGTCAGCGTCTTCACGGAATCCTCCTGGTTCGGGGCCTGCGTCGAGCGGCGCGCACGCACTGCGCGCTCTGCCCCGGAGTCGGAGCCGACCCGCGATTCTCGACACGGCTCGCGGAAAAAACCGGGCTCCTCCGCGCCGCCGGGGCGGCCGCTACGATCCCCGACCCGCTCGGACGCACCCCGCCCCGGTGCCGAGCCCTGGAGGAGCCCGCCGTGTCGAACCGCCCGCACGATCCGCTCTCGGTCATCCTCACCTGCCGCGACATCAAGAAGACGATCGCGTTCTTCAAGGACAAGCTCGGCTTCGAGCTCGAGGCGTGCTGGCCCGACGAGAAGGCGCCCTTCTGGGGCAACCTGATGCTGGGCAACCAGTCCGTGATGGTCGGGCAGTCGATGCCGGCCGACTCGGCGTCGAAGTTCTGTGCGGGCGACGCGGTCGCCGAGAAGAACTTCAAGCAGATGGCCGACGACCTCGCCAAGAACAAGAGCGGCGTCGGCATCGGCGTCTACGTCGCGGTGCCCGACGTCGACCAGTTCCACGCGAAGGTCGTGAAGAACGGCGTCGCGGTCGTGTCGCCGCCCAAATCGCAGTTCTACGGGATCCGCGAGATGACGCTGCTCGATCCCGACGGCTTCCGCTTCATGTTCTACACGACGATCAAGATGGAGAGCTGCCAGTCGTGCGGCATGCCGATGAAGGACGCGAAGCCGGGCACGATGTACTGCGGCTACTGCACCGACGCGGCCGGCAAGCTCAAGCCCTTCGAGGTCGTGCTCGAGGGGACGACGACCGGCTACTTCATGGGCATGCAGAAGATGGCGCGCCCCGAGGCCGAGAAGGCCGCGCGCGCCCACCTCGCGAAGATGCCGGCCTGGGCGGGGAAGAAGTGACCGCGCCCTGATCCGTCAGCGCCCCGCGCGCAGCGCCGAGCGCCGCCGCTCGAGGAAGGCGCGCTCGGCCGCGTTCGAGGCGAGGCCGAGCGCGGCGTCGTAGGCGAGCACCGCTTCGTCGGTCCGGCTGGCCCGCCGCAGCAGGTCGGCGCGGATCGAGTGGAAGAGGTGGTAGTCGTGCAGCGCGAGCTGCTCGACGAGCGCGAGCGCGCGCTCGGGGCCGTCGACCTCGGCGATCGCGACGGCGCGGTTCAGCGCGACGATCGGCGTCGGCGCGAGCTCCTCGAGCTGGTCGTAGAGGCGCACGATCTGCCGCCAGTCGGTGGCG
>DASRRB010000195.1:0-1810 GCA_035695985.1 Planctomycetota bacterium
GGGCAGAGCGCGGTCGCGCTCGAGGCGGCGCGCGCGCTCGTGCGCGACCTGCCGGCCGACCTCGTCGCGAAGTCGGCGAAGCCGTGGGAGGCGTTCCTGGTCGTCCCCTACCACGTGCTCGTGCGCTTCGGGAAGTGGGACGAGATGCTCGCCGAGCCCGAGCCGCCGGCCGGCCGGCCCGCGCAGTCCGCCTTCTGGCACTATGCACGCGCCATGGCCTGTTCGTCGCTGCGCCGCGTCGACGACGCGGAGCGCGAGCTCGCAGCCTTCGACGCTTCCGTCGTCGCGACGCCGCCGACCTACACGCTCGCCCACAACCCGATGAGCGCCGTCTTCTCCGTCGCGCGCGGCTTCGCGGCCGGAGAGATCGAGTACCGGCGCGGCCGATTCGACGCGGCGTTCCAGCAGCTGCGCGCCGCCGTCGAGCTCGACGACGGCCTGCGCTACGGCGAGCCGTGGGGCTTCATGCAGCCGGTCCGACATGCGCTGGGCGCGTTGCTGTGCGAGCAGGGCCGGATCGACGAGGCGGAGGCCGTCTACCGGGAAGACCTGAAGCGCCACCCGGAGAACGGCTGGTCGCTGCACGGCCTCGTGGAATGCCTGCGGCGCCGCGGCGAAAAGGACCCGGCCACCGCCGCCGCGCTGGCCGCCGAGACCGCCGACGTCCAACGCCGCTTCGAGCGCGCCTGGGCGCGCGCCGACGTGAGGCTCCCCGGATCCTGCTTCTGCCGGATCGGGAACTGAGCGTCGCCCCTTTCGCGTCCGCGGTCGATTCGCTTCAACAGGAGGGTCCGAGGGGGCGCGACGCCGCGGTTCGTGCGTCGCGCGGGAGACGAAGGATGGAAGCCCTGCCCGCGCTCCTTTCCGGGGTCGTCACGTTCGCATTCGTGTTCGGCGCGGCGGTGCCGCAGGACGCGGCGCCCGCGAAGCCGAAGCCCGAGAAGACGCTCGACGAGAAGGGCTTCCAGAAGTCGTTCGCGGCGCTGACCGACCTCGGCGACGCGGGCAAGTGGGCCGAGGAGAAGAAGGCGCTGCGCCGCCTGCTCGACGACGCGGGCGACCAGCCGTGGGTCCACGCGCACCGCACCGAGATCCTCGACGAGATGAAGCGCGCGGCGATCCGCGCCGCTGTCCCGCAGCCCGACCCCGCGACGCTGATCCAGGGCAAGCTCGTGCGGTGGGATCGCAAGTCGGGCGACCTCACCGTCACCTACGGCCCGGGCCAGTGGAACGACTTCGCGAAGGTCGGCAGGTTCCTCGTGCATCCCGCGGTCTTCGACGAGGTCGTGACGGTCAAGTTCGACGGCGACAAGTTCGACTGGGCGGGCGAGGACTTCCTCGGGATCCTGGTCGGCATGCACGACGACGAACTCGTCTTCGTCGCCATCGGCGCCCGCCAGGAGCACGGCGGCGCCAGCTACTCGCCGGCGAAGACGATCTTCCTGCGCGCCGTCGGCAGCAAGACCGAGACGCTCGCGACGGAGCCGCGCGCGCCGAACTACGGCGACCACTTCGAGATCGAGGTCGCGATCGGCATCAAGGAGATCGCGGTCAACTGCAACGGCACGCGGCTCGGCTCGGCCAAGCGGCCCGCCGGATCCCACGGGCGCGTCGGCTTCTCGTCGCGCGGCCCGTTCAAGCACGTGACGCTGCGCGGGCGCGCGTCGACCGCGTGGCTGCAGGGGAAGCTGGACGCCGCCACCCACGACGCCGAGGCGAAGTTCCTCGAGAAGTGGAAGGTCGAGGACGAGCTGCCGCCGTGGCTCTCGTCGGGCGCGACGGCGGCCACCCCCGCCGCGCCGGCGGCCGA
>DASRRB010000196.1:0-14087 GCA_035695985.1 Planctomycetota bacterium
GATGGACGACCTGCAGCAGGCGCTCTACAAGATCAGCGAGCAGCTCTACAAGACCGCGCAGGCCGGCCAGGCGAAGGGCGGCGCCCCGGGCGGCGAGGCCGCCGGCGGCGAAGCGAAGGGCGGCGCCCCGGGCGGCGGCACGCAGGGCAAAGGCGGCGGCAGCGGCGACGACAACATCGTCGACGCCGAATTCGAAGTGAAAGATCATTAAGGCCGCGCCTATCGGCGCGTGGTCGCACACGCCGTCGCGGGGCCGCGCTGGCGGCCCGCGTTTCGCAATCAGGTCCTGACGAGCGCGCCGGCTCCCGCCGGCGCGCGACGCTTTCGGCGAGCTTCGATGGGCCGCGCCAAGTCGTTGTCCGCGCTTGACTTGCGCCGGCAGGTCGGGAACATCGCCCACCTTCGTCCGGCCGCAGGACTGCGCGTGCGACTCGCGTGATCTCCGTTCGAAACCTCACGAAGCGCTTCGGCGACGTGCTCGCCGTCCACGACGTCACGTTCGACGTCGCCGACGGCGAGGTGATGGGGTTCCTCGGCCCCAACGGCGCCGGCAAGTCGACCACGATCCGCATCCTGACCGGGTACATCCCGGCCACGTCGGGCACGGTGCAGATCGCGGGGCGCGACGCCTTCGCCCACTCGCTCGAGATCCGGCAGCACCTGGGCTACCTGCCGGAGAACGTCCCGCTCTACCCCGAGATGCGCGTCGAGGAGTACCTGCGCTTCCGTGCGCGGCTGAAGGGCGTCGCGGCGAAGGAGACGCGCGGCAGCGTCGGGCGCGTGATGGACCAGTGCGGCCTCGCCCACATGAAGCGCCGCATCGTCGGCCAGCTCTCGAAGGGCTACCGGCAGCGCGTCGGCCTCGCCGACGCGCTGGTCGCGCGGCCGCGCCTCCTGATCCTCGACGAGCCGACCGGCGGCCTCGACCCGCACCAGCGCAAGGAGGTCCTCGAGCTGATCAAGGGGCTCGCGCACGAGCACACCGTCCTGCTCTCCTCGCACGTGCTCGCGGAGATCGAGAGCATCTCGTCGCGCGTGATGATCATCCAGCGCGGCCGGCTGCTCGCGTCGGGCAAGGTCGACGAGCTCGCCGAGCGCCTCCAGGAGGCGCCGCGCGTGCGCCTCGAGGCGAAGGGGCGCCGCGACGCGCTGCTCGCCGCGCTCGCGCCGGTCGCGCGCGAGTGCGCCGGCGCGCCCGAGATCGCCGAGCTCGGCGACGGCTGGCTGCAGGTGACGCTGCAGCCGCCGTCCGGCCGCGACCTGCGCGAGCCGCTCGCCGAGCGGCTGCGCTCCGCCGCGATCCCGCTGCGCGAGCTGTCGCGCCAGGCGTTCACGCTCGAGGAGCTCTTCCTGCGCATCACCGCTCAGGCGGCGCAGCGGAGCGGCGACACGCCGTCGTCGGCCGGCCCGAACGTGCCGGGCCAGGCCGCGCCCGCGCCGCAGGCCGCGACCGCGGCCGGCTCCCAGGCGGCCACGCCGTGAGGATGGCGCGCCAGTTCGCGATCCTGCTCGCGCGCGAGGTCGAGTCGCTCTTCCTCTCGCCGCTCAACTACGCCGTCATCACCATCGCGCTCGTCTTCAACGGCTTGTCGTTCTACTACGCGCTGCAGGGCGCGCAGGGGAACGTCGAGGCGGCGGTGCGCTTCTTCTTCGGACAGTCGCCGCTCGTCTGGCTGGTGATCGTGCTCGTGCCGCCGCTGCTGACCATGCGCCTCTTCGCGGAGGAGCGGCGCAGCGGGACGCTCGAGATGCTCCTCACCGCGCCCGTCTCGGAGGTCGAGGTGGTGCTGGCGAAGTTCGGCGCCGGGCTCGCCTTCTACTTCGCGGTCTGGCTCCCCTCGCTGCTCTACATTGCAATCGTCAAATCGTATGGGGCCATCCCCGACGCCGGGCCGCTCGCCACGAGCTACCTCGGCATCTTCCTGGTCGGCGCGCTCTTCACCGCGGCCGGCCTCTTCGCGTCGAGCCTGACCTCGACGCAGATCCTCGCGGCGCTGCTCGGCACCATCTTCAACCTGATGATGCTGGTGATCCCGCTCGCGTCGCAGTGGCTGCAGGTCGAGAGGATCGAGCGCCTCTTCGGCGAGCTCTGGATCCTGCGCCACTTCGCCGACTCCTTCTCGAAGGGGGTGCTCGACAGCGCCCACCTCGGCTTCTACGTCGTGCTGACCGCCGTCCTCCTGTTCTGGACGGTGCGCAGCCTCGAATCGCAGCGCTGGCGATGAGCTCCGCACCTCGCGACCCGGGGGCGACCTACACGCGCGGCCGGCGCTTCGCGATCGGCGTGAACGTCCTGGTCGTCTCGCTGCTCGCGCCGTGCGTGGGCGGCCTGCTGCTCTACCTGCTGTTCCGGCCCGAGCTGCGCCGCCGCGTCGACCTCACCGCGCGCGCGACCTTCACGCTGTCGGAGCGCACGCAGAAGGTGCTCGAGGGCCTCGCGCAGCGCGCCGAGCCGGTCGACGTCTACACCTGCTTCCGGCCGACCAACTTCAACGACGCCGGCAACCTCGTGCCGGGGCTCGAACGGGTCGAGGAGGCCATCGGCACGCACTGCAACGACGTGCTGCGCGAGTTCGAGGTGCACGCGCGCGGCAAGCTGCGCCTGCACGTCTACGACCCCAACGCCTCGGGCCACATGGCGCGCGTCGAAGAGCTCTCCCGCCGCATCGGCGAGCCGGCGAACAACGTGGTCGTGGTCGACTCGGGCGAGCGGATGCGGCGGCTCAACCTGAAGGACCTCGCGGAGTTCGACCAGGGCGCCGCGACCACGCAGTCCTACACGCGGCCGACGCTCTCGGGCTTCCGCGACGAGGAGGCGCTCGCGCAGTCGATCCTCTCGGTGACGACGGCGCAGGCGCCGCGCGTCGGGATCCTGCGCGGCCACGGCGAGCGCGCCGTCGACAACGCGAACACCGGGACGCCGCTCAACCGCTTCATGCTCGGGCTGCTCGCGCAGAACTACGAGTTCGCGACGGTCGGCCTCGCCGAAGGGGAGTCGATCGCGCACGACGGCGCGAAGCGGATCGACGTGCTCGTCGTCGCCGAGCCCACCAAGCAGCTCGTCGACCACGAGGTCGCGACGCTCGTCCGCTTCGCGAAGGAGGGCGGCGCGCTGCTCGTGATGCTGGACCCCGACTCGGCGACCTCGCTCGACACGCCGCTGCTGAACGAGGTCTTCGGCCTCTCGCGCACGCTGAACCCGGTCTGCCAGGAGACGCTGTACGGCGATTGGCACCGCAACGCGAACGTCTTCGAGACCGACATCTACTCCGAACACCCGATCACGAAACCGCTGCGCACGAAGCACATGCGCACGCACTGGGAGAACGCGTCGGGCCTCGTGCCGCTCGGCCGCGCCGAGCAGTCGAAGATCGTCCAGAACCATCTGGTCTTGACCGGCACCAAGGCGTGGCTCGACCTGCCGGTGGCGAACCCGGCGCCCGGTCAGAAGGGCAACCTCCAGTTCGACCCGGGTCAGGAGACGCAGAGCCAGCAGGTCCTGGGCTACGCCTGCAGCCTGCCCGGGGGCGGGCGCGCCGTCTTCTACGGCACCGCCTCGATCTTCGACGACCGCCTGCTCGACGCCGCCAACGGCGACCGCGACCTCGCGCTGAACACCATCGACTGGCTGGCGCAGCGCGAGCAGTACATCGCGATCGCGGCGCGCCCCTTCGACGAGGTGCGCGTCGACCTCACGCCGACCGAGTCGACGACGATCCTGGTCTACGTCGTCTTCGGCGTGCCGGCGCTCGCGCTGCTGCTCGGCATCGCCGTCTGGTGGTTGCGGCGCACCTGATGCGGCTGCGCACGACGCTGATCGTCCTGCTGCTCGGCCTGCTCGCGGCGCTCGCGATCTGGAAGCTCGGTCCCGAGCGCAGGAAGGAGGAGACGCGCACGCCGCTCGCGGCGCCGGAGCTCCTCGACCGCTGGGACGAGATCGAGCTCCATCTCTACAGCGACGAACGGTTCAAGCTCCTGCGCGAGCCCGGCGGCGGCGTGTCGCTGCGCTTCGGGCGGGAGCGGCCGGGCGGACCCGACTTCGCCTACAAGGACCCCGCCGACCTCGACCGCGTCGACATGCTCCTGAACGCGATCCGGCAGAGCGTCCGCGAGCCGCTGCAGGGCGACTCCGACGACCTGCTGCGCATGGGGCTCGACCCGCCGCGCTGCGGCGTGAAGATCAAGACGGGCGAGCGCCTGCTCGACCTCGGCTTCGGCATCGACGACCCGGCGGGGGCCGGCGTGCTGGCGCGATCCGCGGGGGAGAAGCAGGTCTTCCGCACCGGCGCCGTCGTGCGCGACGCCCTCAAGGCGGCGAACCTCGACCAGTGGCGCTCGCGCACCGTCTTCGGCGTCGACCCGATCGCGGTGACCTCGATCTCGATCGCGCGCTTCGACCCGAAGGACCCCAAGAAGAACGAGTACGTCACCGTCGACCGCGAGGGCGGCGTGCAGAATTGGCGGCTGAAGGAGCCGCGCTCGCTGCTCGCCGACCCGCAGGCGTGCGCGAGCCTGGCGCAGCAGCTGAGCGTGCTGCGCGTGCAGCACTTCCTCTCGCAGTCGCTGACCGGAGGCTCGCCCGACGACGAGGAGGTCCGCAAGCTGACCGCACTGCCCGACCGGCCGCTCATGACGATCACCGTCGCGGCCGGCCCGTCCGCGGCGGTGCTGAGCGTCGGGAGCTACCTCCCCAATCAGGGCTACGCCGCCGTCCTCGACCGGCGCAACGCCAACACCTGCTTCTCGCTGCGCAAGGAGGACGTCGACCCGCTGCTCGGGCTCCAGGTCGATTCGCTGCGTCCGCGCCGCCTGTTTCCCCGGATCGAGACGACGCTGGTCGGCCTCGCCAAGTGCTCGCCCGACGGGAAGGACGTCGCGTGGCGCTTCGCCCGCCAGGGCGACGTGCCGGCCGGGAAGTGGGAGATCGTCGAGCCGTTTCATGCACTGGCGAACGACGGCAAGGGGAGCGGCTCGTTCGCGCAGATGGTCGTCGAGCTCGATCGCGTCGAGGTGACGGAGTTCCTCGACCCGAAGACGACGCCGTTCGAGCCGCAGTGGATGCTGAAGCTGAAGCACTTCAGCCGGCCGATCACGCGCGAGGACAAGTTCCAGATCGCGTTCGCCGGCGGGCGCACGCTCGTCCGCGACCCCAGCCGCCCCGACGAGCTCTTCGAAGTGAAGGGCAAGCTCGCCGAGCTCCTCGACCTCGATCCGGAGCTCTTCCGCGACCGCCTGGTCTTCCCGCGTCAGGACGAGATGAGCCGCAAGGTTCTGCGCTGGCGCTTGGAGCCGCAGAAGGGCCCGGCGATCGAGGTCTTCCGCCCCGACCTCAACTCGACGCCGGTCGCCGAGACAGGAACCGACGCCTCGATGGTCCCGAAGCTCACGCCGGCCGCCGCCGCGCTCTACGGCGCGGCGTGCGAGAGCTACGTCAAACTGAAGGACGTGCCGGGCGACCCGTTCGCCCACCCGGACTTCCGCCTCACGCTCACGACCAAGGAGGGGGCGGAGACGCTCACGGTCGGCTCCGGAGGGACGGACGTTTTCTACTGCCGGCTCTCGCCGCGCCTGCCGGACGACGTGGTGATGGTCGTGCACCGGGCGCAGCTGCAGAGCCTGTTCGACCTCATTCGCGAATCGGGGCGCTGATCGGGGCGCTGGCGGGGGACGGCGCGCCGGCGAGCGGCGAGACGACGCCCGTCTCGACCGAGCGCAGCTCGAGCGCGACCTGCCCGAACCCGAAGCCACGCTCGAGGCGCAGCGGGAGGCGTCGCCCGTCCGCCGAGATCGCGACGTCGTAGAAGCCGAGGAGCGCGCCCACCTCGCCCGGCTCCGCGCTCTCCGGGACGAGCTTGTCGTAGGGCCGCACCTCGACCCGCCACAGCCACGCGTCGACGAACTCGCCCGCCGGCACGCGCACCGTCGTCCGGTCGATGCAGCGCGCCCGGTAGCAGAACGAGCGCATCGTCATCGCCACCTCGAAATCGTGGGGGATGAGGTCGGGGTCGAGGCGGCGCAGCCGCATCAGGAGCGAGAGCGGGTCGATCGGCGCGCGGAACTGCGCGAGGATCGCGACCCACGGATCCTCGTCCCACGGGTGGTAGTAGAGGCAGGGCGTCGCGCGGTAGGTCAGCGCACGCGCGCTCTTCTTGCCGTCCTCGTCGACCTCGAGGAAGAAGCTGCGCGACGCGCCGTCGCCGTCGACGCGCGCGCGCGCCATCGCGCGCACCGAGTAGAGGACGTCGAGGACCGAGTTGGTGCCGCCCGACGCGACGATCTCGACGTGCGCGCCGTCCTCGCCGGGGGCTCGGAGCAGCGTGGTCGCGAGCGTCGCGTGTCCGACCGGCAGCCCCGCGAGCGTGATCTTGAAGTCGAGCTTCTCGTCGGCCAGCGGCGCGGCGGGCGGCGGCGGGGCGAGGCGCAGCGCCGCCTCGAGCTCGGCCGTCGGCGCGACCGTGCGCCCCTCCGGACCGGTGACGCACGCGGAAGCGAGCAGGAGCGCCGCGACGAGCGCGCGCGCCGCGGGGCGCGGCGGGCGGCGGGCGGCGAGTCTCTCGTGCGAACCGCCGTGCATGCGGCCGCTCCTGTCCGAGGTAGGGGACCCGCGCTGCCATCGTCCGCACGCGCGGCGATGCTTGAGGAGGCGCGTCACGATCGGACGCGATGTCGCAACCGAGCCTCGAACCCGATGCGGACCTGCCCCGTAGCGCACTCGCGGCCGCCGCGCCCGAACGCCCCGGGCTCTGCACCTACGAGACGCGCTTCGACCTCTCCTTCCGTCACGGGCCCTGGACCTTTCACGAGTTCGCGCGGCGCCCCTTGCAGGAGCTCGCCGTGCTGCTCGGGAAGCGCGGCGCGGAAAAGCTTTCGCCGGCCGACGCGGCCTTCGTCGATTTCGAGGCGGGCAGCCATCCGCGCGGCGGGAGCTGCCTCTTCCTGGCCGGGATCGGCCGGCTGCGCGACGACGCCTTCGTCGTGACGCAATACCTCGCGCGCACCCCCGAAGGCGAGCGCGACGTCCTCGAATGCACGGCGCGCGACCTCGCGGCCGCGCCGCAGCTCGTCACGTTCAACGGCCGCTCGTTCGACGTGCCGCTGCTCGTCGAGCGGACCGCCGCCGAGGGGATCGAGTGGGCGCCGGCGCGCGACCACTTCGACCTGCTGCGCATGGCGGAGCGGCTCGTGAAGCGGCGCTTCGCCGACGCGCGCCTCGTCACGCTCGAGCGCGAGCTCCTGCGCTACACGCGCATCGACGACCTGCCGGGCGCCGCCGCGCCGCGCGCCTGGCTCGAGCTCTTCGAGGAGGGGAGCGACCGCCTGCTGCAGGGCGTGCTGCGTCACAACCTCCTCGACGTCCTCGCCCTGCCGGCGCTCGCCGCCGAGCTCTCGTTCCGGATCGAGAGCCCGCAGGACCTGGACGAGCGCGAGAACCTCGCCGACGCGCGCGCGCGCGCCGGCAAGGACCGCGCCTCGCTCGAGCGCGCGCTCGAGGACGACCCCGACTGCTTCCGCGCGCTGCTCGAGATGTCGAAGCTCGTGGAGCGGGAGGACGGCGACCTCGACGCCGCGCTCGACTTCGCCCGCCGCGCGCAGGACGTCGCGGAGCCCCACCTCGCGGACGCGGCGCGACGGCGCATCGTCCAGCTCGAGCGGCGGCTGCGCCGGCGCGGCGAATGAGGCGCGCGCCGGCGTTCGCCGCCGCGCTCCTCCTCGCCGCGTGCGAGCGCCCCGCGCCGCAGGAGCCCGCCGCGCCGCGCCGCGTCCTGCTCGTCACCCTCGACACGACGCGCGCCGACCGGCTCGGCTGCTACGGCTGGAAGGCCGCGCGCACGCCCTTCCTCGACGAGCTCGCCGCACAGGGCGTCCGCTACGCCATGGCGCGCTGCGCCGCGCCGATCACGCTGCCGTCGCACGCGACGATCCTCTCGGGCGTGCTGCCCTGCACGCACGGCGTGCGCGACAACGGCCTCTTCGTGCTCGACGGCGCGGCGACGCTCCTCTCCGAGGTCGTGAAGGAGCGCGGCTTCTCGACCGGCGCCTTCGTCGGCAGCTTCATCCTGGACGGCCGCTACGGCCTCGCGCAGGGTTTCGACGTCTATCACGGTCCGCCGCCGTCGCGGCTCGGGTTGCAGCGCGAGGTGATCGAGCGGCCCGCGTCGGCCGTCGTCGACGACGCGCTCGCCTGGCTCGAGAAGCTCGACCGCGGCGCGAGCCTCTTCCTCTGGGTCCACTTCTACGACCCGCACGCGCCGCACTCCGGCAGCTACGACGACGAGATCGCGAGCTGCGACGCGCAGCTCGCGCGGCTGCGCCAGCGCCTCGACGAGCTCGGCTTCGGCGAGGGGCTGCTCGAGGTCGTGACCGCCGACCACGGCGAGGGGCTCGGCGAGCACGGCGAGGAGACGCACGGCGTCCTGCTGCACGACGCGACGATGCGCGTGCCGCTGCTGCTGCGCGGCGGCGGGCTGCCGGGCGGCGTCGTCGTCGCGACGCCGGTGACGCACGTGCAGATCGCGCCGACGGTGCTCGCCTGGCTCGGCGTCGCGCGCTCCGCGATGCCGGAGGCGGGCGCGGCGGCGCTGCCCATGGCGGATGGAAGCGCGGAACGAAGCGACGAGGCGCCGGCGCTGCTCGAGACGCTGCTGCCGCTCGACCTCCACCGCTGGGCGCCGCTGCACGGGATCGTGCTGAAGGGGAAGAAGCTCGTGCGCGGCCGCTTCGACGAGCTCTTCGACGTCGCCGCCGATCCGGGCGAGACGAAGGACCTCGCGAAGGAGCGGCCCGAGGTCGCCGCCGCGCTCGCGCGCACGCTGGAGGCGGCGTTCGCGGCGCAGCCGAAGCTGCCCGCGCCGCACGACGCCGAGCTCACCGCCACGGAGCGCGAGCGGCTGCGCGCGCTCGGCTACGCCTCGGGCGCGGCGCCGGCGGCGACGGCGGACGACGCGCTGCCCGACCCGCGCGAGGCGATCGCCGCCTTCCGTGAGCAGACGCACGCGCTCGATCTGCTGTCGCAGGCGCGCGGGCTGCTCGGGCAGGACGCCGCGCTCGCGCGGCCCGGCGAGGGGGCGGCCGACGAGGCGAGGCGCGCGCGCGCCCGCCCGCTGCTCGACGAGGCGCGTGCGCTGCTGACTGCGCTCGCGATCAAGTACCCGCGCGATCCGTCGATCGCCTTCGACCTCGGCAACGTCGAGCTCTCGTCGGGCCGGCCCGCCGAGGCGGTCCCGCGCTTCGAGCTCGCGGTCGCCGCCGACCCGTCGAACTCGGCCAACCACTACAACCTCGCCGTTGCCTACGCAGGCGCCGGCCAGCCCGCCTTCGCCGCCGCCGAGATGGAGAAGGCGATCCAGTGCGAGCCGCTGCTCGGGATCGCGTGGCGCTGGCTGATCTTCGCGCACGCCCAGCGCGGCGAGCTCGGACGCGCCGCGTGGTGGGCGGCGCAGTGCGAGGCGAGCGGCGCGCTCGAAGCCGGCGAGCTCGCGTCGTTCCGCGCGAACCGCGAGCAGCTCGAGGCGCGCATGAAGGCGGCGGGCCAGCAGCCCGATCCGTCGCCGACCTGGCCGCCGAAGGACCTGCGGCCCGAGCGGCTGCGCGCCGAGGCCGGCGCGGCCCACGACGGAGGGAAGTGACCGCATGTGCGGCCGGATCCGCTCGACCTACATCGCCGACAAGCTCGCCGAGAAGCTGCGCGCCGAGCTGCGCGCCTCGCTCGCGCCTTCGAACAACGTCGCGCCGACGCAGGACGTCCTGGCACTCGTTCGTACGGATCGCGGCCTCGCCATCGACCGGTTCCGCTGGGGCCTGATCCCGTCGTGGGCCAAGGACCCGAAGATCGGCAACAAGACGTTCAACGCGCGGGCGGAGACGATCACGGAGAAGCCTTCGTTCAGGGCTGCCGTCCGAGTGCGGCGCTGCGCGATCCTCGTCGACGCCTGGTACGAGTGGGCCACGATCGACAGCAAGCGCGTCCCGCATGCGTTCACCGTGGAAGGGCAGGACGTCGTCGCGCTCGCCGGCCTGTGGGACACCTGGAAGTCGCCCGAGGGCAAGGTCGTGCAGTCGTGCACGATCATCACGACCGAGGCGGGCGAGCAGACGAAGGCCTTCCACCACCGCATGCCGGTCGTGCTCTCGCCCGACGCGCTGCAGAAGTGGCTCGACCCGAAGGCGGAAGAGGGGGAGCTCCGCAAGCTCCTCGTCCCGTACGGCGGCGCGATCGGGATCGAGAGGACGGAGCTTTGACGGCAGCGCCGGCGCGCGCCGCGCCGGGAAGGACGCTCGGCAGCGCGCGACGTGAGCCCGGACTACTTCGTCATCGCGAAGGGCATCCGCGCCGGCGAGGGTTTCCGGCTGCGCGCCGTCGCGCTCGGAGCGCAGGCGGGCACCGGCTACGGCGCGCTGCTCGGCGGCGCGCTGATGTTCTCGGCGGGACGCGGCTTCTCGCGCGAACCGCAGGCGGTCCGGCGCATCGTGCGCGCGTGCCTCACGATCCCAGCGTGGGGCCTGACCGCCGGGGCGGCAGCGCTGATCGCGGCGTCGATCGCACCGATCTCGCTGCCGTGGTTCCGTGAGCTCGACTGGATCCCGGACGACGCCGTGCGCCGGATGTCCGCCGCGTGGCTCTGCCACCTCGGCCTCTACGCCGGCGCGCTCGCCGGAGCGATCCTGACGATCCGCGACCTGCGGCGCCTGCGTGCCGCGCGAGACTCGCGCACGTGACGACCCCGCGCGGGGTCGCGCATGATGGTCGCCGCGAACGGGGGCGGGAGAGGCCGCGGGAAAGATCCGTGGGATCGAACTCCTTCGAGACGAACTCGGCGTCCGAAGAGCAGAAGCTCTTCCCGCTCGGATTCACGCTGCAGGCGGCGGAATCGGGAGTGTTCCGGGCGTCGCTGCACGCGCAGTCGCTGCGTGAGGTCGCCGACCTGATCGTGAGCCACGCGCTCGGTCGCGCGTGCCTCTTCGACGTCGACCACACGATGATGGAGCCCGGGACCCGGGAGCTGCGCAGCCTCGGGAACATCGCGGCGACGGCGGGAGTCTCGCTGGTCCCGCTCGACTCCGACGCGTACCTCTTGGCGACGTCGGAGCTCCCGAAACTGCTCGAGCACCTCGACCACTTCAACCTGTCGCTCCTCGACGTGCCGCCGTCGATGACTCCCGAAGATGCGTACCGCGAGATGCTCGACTCCGCAGATTGGGGCGGACGTGCGTCGCCTCCCGCGCTCGACCTCGCGAAGCGCTCGAGCCTCTTCCTCTCGAGCCACGACGACTGCTACCTCTACCTCGAGGCGCGCTCGCGACATCCCGCGCTCGCCCACTTCGCGCGGCTCCTGCAGGAGTGCGCGGCGGCGCTCGCCGGCGTGGCGGCGGGCGAAGTCGCGCCGCCTCCGGTCGAGATCCTCGAGTCGCTGCTCGCGGCGACCGGGAGCTGCTCGATGTTCGACTCGAATTCCCGACGGGACGGAAGCCTCCTCCGTCTCGGTCGCGACGGCCGGCGCTACCGGCTCGGTGACGCGCCGATGCCGCCGGACGGGTGGGTGAAGTACGACCTCGCGGAGAGACTCTGGAGCGCGGAGTGAAGCGGCGGCGGCTCTCCGGTTGCCGCCGCATGAGAGGAGCAACCATGGACGGGAGGATTCACCGCGTCGCGCGGCTCGCGTTCGCCGTGTGCGTCGCCTCGTACGGGAAGGCCGATCGCGACGCGATCGTCGTCGCCGAAGTTCCGGCGCCGTATCGCGAGATCTTCGAGGGCTGGGTCGCGAACGACCAGGTCGCAAGCGTGTGGGCCGGATTTCCGTACGACCGCCTCCGGTTGGAGCGATGGTGCGTGTGGGGAGGGCCCAATCTCGGCGACCTCGAGTTCCATCGCGGCGGCCGGGCGGTGCTCCGCGGACAGGTGGACGGCGAGCAAGGCGCGTTCGAAGGGACCATCGACGTCTTCGACTACGGCAAGCTCTGCTACGCGCTGCAGGAGCTCGACTTCGAGGGGATGAAGGCGCGCTACTCCGACGAAGGTTTCGACGTCGAGGAGTCCACCCTGACGGCGACTTCGCCACGTGGCACGAAGCAGATCGTCGACCACGGCGACGTCGGCCCGATCGGCCTCTGGACGCTGCGCGCCGCGTTCGACGGCGTGCGAGCGCGCATCCATTGGGAGAAGGCGAAATAGCTCGGCGCGGCGTCGGAATGGCAGGGGAGGCAGGAATCGAACCCGCAACCTATTGATTTGGAAGCACGCTGCGCCGACGCGTTGATCGATGCGGAAGGCCCAGCGAAAGCACAAGTTAGGTTCGGTTCGCACGTTTGCAAGACGTTGCGATGACTACCGAAGTCACGCCGAGGATTTCGGTAGCTACCGGCTCGAATCCGGTAGTTACCGGGTTGGCCGTTCCCTTCGGAGCCATGCGACATGTGCGGACGCATCCGGCTCGGCTTCGTCGGAGAGAGGCTGGCAGAAGCCTTTGCGGCGAAGCTGCGCGCGAACCTGCTGCCCGCGTTCAACATCAAGCCGACCCAAGCCGTTGTCGTCCTCATCGACGACCAGGGCGAGCGCGTGATCGAGACGATGCGTTGGGGGCTGATCCCGGCGTGGGCGAAGGACCCGAAGATCGGCGGGAAGATGTTCAACGCGCGAGCGGAGACGGTTGCCGAGAAGCCGTCCTTCCGCTCCGCCTTCCGGTCGCGGCGCTGCGGCATCCTGGTCGATGCGTTCTACGAGTGGGCGGACGTGGACGGCGCCCGCGTGCCGCATGCGTTCCGAGTCGTCGGCGCCGAGGTCTTCGCGCTCGCTGGCTTGTGGGAGCAGTGGATCTCCCCCACCGGCGAGGTCGTCCGCTCCTGCACCATCGTCACGACGAGCGCCAACGAGCAGGTCCGGCCGTTTCATGAACGGATGCCAGTGATCCTCGATCCGCCGGCACTCGCCACCTGGATCGATCCGAAGGCAGCGCCGGAAGCCGTCGCGCCCCTGCTCGCCCCCTACGCCGGCAAGCTGTCAATCGAGCCGACGAAGCTCTAGGCAGGGGGGAGGGGGAACGCGCGGCGACTTGAGGTCGATGGGGCCCCACGCGCGCATCGGACCCGGGCGGGGGACCCAGGGGGAATCGCGCGGGCGGGGGGCCGCAAAGGACCCGAGAGCGTCCACAGGCCCCGGTGAGTGATCGAAGGGCTCTGGTCGATCCCGCATCGTCGTGCAATGCTCTGCCCCTTCTTGCACTTCGAGGGGGTGATCCCATGCGCATTGTCTCGACGCTGTCGGCGGTCACGCTCGTCATCCTTGCCAGCTCGTTAGCTGCTCAAAGCACGGCACAAGTCAGCGTCGATTCGCTCGGAAACGAGGGTGGCGCGTACAGCGAGATCGCATCCATCTCGGCCGACGGCCGCTTCGTTGCTTTCAACAGTTACGCATCGAATCTCGTCGCCGGCGACACGAACGGGACGACAGACATCTTCGTGCACGACAGATTGACCGGAGTCACCGAACGAGTGAGCGTGGACACGGCAGGTGCAGAAGCGAACAACGGATGCTACGTCGCCTCGATCTCTCCAGATGGGCGATTCGTTGCGTTCCACAGCGCTGCATCGAATCTCGTCAGCGGCGACACGAATGGGAAGTACGACGTATTCGTTCACGATCGCGTGAACGGGATCACCGAGCGCGTAAGCGTGGATTCGGTGGGAGGTGAAGCGAACGATCAGAGCTTCATCGGAGCAGTTGGTCCTGCGATGTCGAATGATGGTCGATTCGTGACGTTCGAAAGCGACGCTACAAATCTCGTCGGCGGCGATACCAACGGCCAGATGGACATCTTCGTCCATGACCGCATCACTGGAGTAACGGAGCGTGTCAGCGTCGACTCGGCGGGAGGCGAGGGAGACGCCCATAGCGCGCTAGGAACGATTTCCGGCGACGGAAGTCTGGTCGTATTTGAGAGCTTCGCGACGAACTTGGTGCCGGCAGATGCGAACGGATGCATCGACATCTTTGTCCGCGAACGATCTAGTGGGACGACGCAGCGAGTCAGCGTCAGCCCAGGCGGCGGAGACTCCGACGGCGATAGCTATGTGCCAACGATTTCCGCCGATGG
>DASRRB010000197.1:0-23263 GCA_035695985.1 Planctomycetota bacterium
CCGGATCCTCGGCCTCGACCTTCCAGTAGCAGTTGGGAGATCCGACCCGAAAGGCCGGCGGCAGACCCGGGCGGCCGTCGAGCGTCACGGCCAGCGTCGCCTCGAAGCGCTCCGGCATCACGACGTCGATGTGCGCGTCGCCTTCGCGCAGGTCGACCGTCGCGAGCGGCTTCTCGATGGGGTTCGCGCGGAATGCGACGACGTCGACACGCCGTGCGAGCATCTGGTCGAACACGACGCGTCCCTGCCCGTCGGATCGCTTCGGTCGGGGCGGATTGTTCAACCCCCGGATTTCGACGCAGGCATCGGCGGCGACGCGACCGTCCGCGTAGCGAAGGTGCAGTTCGAGCGTGCGCGGCCGCTTGAAGCGCAACGTCGGCCGCTCGGCCCGGGAGCTGGAGAACTGGAATTCGGCGAGCGAACCGTCGGGTGCGGCGGCGACCACGCTGTGCCAGCATTGCGAGACGTCGGTGACTACGAGCTCGCCGCGTCCGACCTGTGCCGTGGCTGGCAGACGGTCCCCGAAAGGATGCTCGCCCTCGCGCAATTCGACGACGGCGCCGTCGGCCGGCACCGGCGCCTCGTCGGCGACGATCGGGAAACGGGTCTCCTTCGACCCGACCGGCTCGAGCAGCAGCTCGATCTCGCGGCTCGAGCCGTCGAGGGGCGCGCGGCCGCGCGCGGGCGTGTCGTAATCCGGAGCGCGCGCGCTCACCGAGAGGTGTCGCTCCGGATCGACGTCGTCGACGTGCGTGGCGCCGTCGGTGTCGCACACGAGAGCGGGCAGGTGGCCCTCGGATCCGATCGTCTCCGGGCCGTTGTACGAGGCCCCCCGAGACTGCCGGACGGAGAGCAGCTCGCTGAGTACGACGCGCGCGTTCGCGACCGGCGCATTCGTCTTCGCGTCGCGTACGCGCAACGTCGCCGAGAACGTCGGGTGCAGGGCGAGCTCGATCGCCTGCTCGACGCCGCTCTCGCACGTCGTCCACGTGCGCGCCGTCGCGCGCCCCGGCACCGTTGCGATCACCGTCGCGTCGCAGAGCGGCATTTCCAGCACGGCGACTCCGTCCGCGTCGGTTGCGACGACCGAGAGGTGCGCCGGGAACGGGCCCCATCCCTCGCTCGAGATGTCTGCGGCCACTTCGGCGCCGGGCACCGGCCCGTGTTCGTCGCGAACTCGCACGACCAGCCGCGCCGGCGGGAGGAGCGCGAGGACACCGGCGTCGCAGTCCCGAGGAGTCTCGTCGTCGTAGCTTCCGTCCGCGCGATCGGGCCCGAGCCATGCACGTCCGTCACCGACCGCTCCGTCGGGTCCGAGGGCGAGCAGCGAGGTCTGCAGACCCTGCGAACCGACGGATGCAAGGACGAACTCGAACGCGCCGCCTTCGTGGCTCGTGACTTCCAAGAGCTTTCGACCATCGGACGTGAAGCGCACGCGCGCCCCCGCGACCCCGAAACGCCGCGCGTCGACGACGCGGCCGAAGATGCGGCGCGCGGCCGCCGCCGGTTCGACCGCGCGCTGCGGCGTGGCGTCCGAAGCGGGCGCCATTTCGCGCTGCGCGCCGCTCGCACCTTCGGCCGCGGCCCCCGCCTCAAGAGCGCGCGTCGCCGCGCGCCGCGCCGTCGCGACAGGATCCTCGTCACCGCGGCGCCCGGCGAACGGGATGAACCACGCCGATGCCGCGACCGCGGCGACGACGACGGAGAAGGCGAGCACTCCGCGCGAGCGCATGCAGTCACCCCATCGGCGCGCGAAGACCGTGCAGGCGGCGCAGGCTAGCGCGGCGCCCTGCGCCGACGCATCCTGAAACGTCCGTCGTTCCGGTCGGGCGGGCGAGGAGGTCTCGATGCTCGGGCAAGGGTTCGGGTTCGCGCGAATCGTCGCCGTCGCCGTCGCCGTCGCGTCGCTCGCGCTCGTGACCGCCGCCGCGCTCGCGCAGGACGGCTCGAAGCAGAACCCCGCCGCGAAGCGCGAGAAGCTCGACAAGGCGGCGGTGCTGCTGCGCGGTCCGAAGGAGCCGCAAGTCCGCGAAGGCGCGAACCTCTGCCTCGAGGTGAACGACGTCGACGCGGTCGAGATGCTGCTCAAGGTCCTCGGGGGCAGCCAGCCGCACCACCGCGACATCGTCTGGGAGGTGCTGCCGAAGATCACCGACCCGTACGCGCGGCGCGCGGTCCAGCAGGAACTGAAGCAGAACCACAAGGACGAGGGCGTGCGCCAGTGGTGCGCCGAGCTGCTCGGCATGTACGGCGACGTCGAGCTCGCGGGGCCGCTCGTCGAGGTGCTCGGCGACAACGACGCGCGGCTGCGCGCCGCGGCGGCGCGCGCGCTCGGGAAGCTGAAGTTCAAGGAGGCGGCGAAGCGGCTCGAGAAGCTGGTCGCCGACAAGGACCCGATCGCGCGCGCGAACGCGATCGAGGCGCTGGCGCGCATCGACGCGTCGGCCTACGCCGCGACCTTCTCGGCCGGCCTGCACGACGCCGACGGCGGCGTGCGCTGCGCGCTGCTCGGCGCGCAGCCGCAGCTCTACGCATCGCAGGTCGAGACGACGGCGGCGACGCTGCTCACCGACCCCGACTGGCGGCCGCGCCTGCAGTGCGTCGAGAACCTCGGCGCGATCCAGACGCTCTCCGCGGTCGACGCGCTGGTGGAAGCGAGCGGCGACGGGCGGCCGGTCGTCGCCGCCAAGGCGACCACCCTCCTGCAGAAGCTCTCGGAGAAGAAGTTCACGCTGAAGGCACAGTGGGAGCTCTGGTGGAAGGAGGCGCGCGCGACCTTCCAGTTCCCCGACGGCAAGCAGAAGGCGGAGACGCCGGCGCCGTCGGAGCACCGTACGTCGGCCAAGTACCACGGCATCGACATCGCGAGCGACCACGTCGCCTTCGTCCTCGACAAGAGCGCCGACATGACGAAGGCGGCGCCGGGCGGCGGGACCAAGGACGAGAAGGCGCTCGCCGAGCTCAAGCAGGCGCTCGACCACCTGCTGGGCGGGACCTTCCGATTCAACGTGTGGACGTACGGCGACGAGACGCGCCGCCTCGAGAAGCAGCCGATCGCGCTCGACGAGAAGAGCGAGAAGCACGCCCTCGCGTGGACGGAGAAGGTCGACTGCAAGGGCAACAAGGCGATCTGGGACGTGCTGCAGGCGGTCGTCTCGGATCCCGACGTCGACACCGTGTTCCTGCTGTCGAGCGGCGAGCCCGAGGTCGGCCTCTACGTCCACTGGAACCGCGTCTGCGAGCAGCTCGCCGACCTGAACCGCTTCCACAAGGTCGTCGTCCACACCGTCTGCTGGAGCGACAGCAAGTGGTACCGCGAGCAGCTCGAGCACATCGCGCTCGCGACCGGCGGGACGTTCAAGGGCGTGGAGTGACGCGCGCGCAGCGGGCGCTCAGAAGTGCCAGGTGAAGATCAGGTAGACCTTGGACTGCAGCGAGTCGCCGGTCACGCCGAAGAGCGGCTCGAGGTTGAGCGAGGCGCGCTTGTTCGGCAGGAACTGGAACGACGGCCCGATCAGGCAGGAGAGCGCGTGGTCACGGGTCGGAGTGCCCGGGCTCGACTCGTAGGTGAGCTCGCCCGAGGCGCCGACGCTGAAGACCTCGTCGACGATCGTCCGGCTGATCGACGCCGTGAAGGACGACTCCTCGACGCGGTCGTGCTCTGCGGCGAGCGTGCGCTCGTGGATCAGGTTCGCGCCCCAGTGCCAGCCGGGCGCGATCTCTCCGCCGAAGAGGAGCTTCGGCTCGACGGCGTCGTTGCCGTCGTGGTTCGTGTCGTTGAAGGTGTATTCGAGGTAGAGGGTCGGGTTGCCCCAGATCTTGTCCCAGTCGGCGAGCGCGTAGCGGAGCTCCGCCGCGTAGCCCGACCACTCGTAGGTCGAGTCCTGGCCGTCGCGCACGTGCAGCTCGTTCATGTAGAGGTCGAGCTGCATGCGGTGGCCGAGCCCGAACTCGAGCTCCTGCGAGAGGCGCGTCTCGTCGTTGTCGGCCGAATCCTTGGAGTTGCGGAACTGCACCCACTGCTCGAACTGCACGCCGTTCGGCGGCGTCTGCAGGTAGACGCGCGTGGTGGGGAAGCGCCGAAACGTCGTCCACTGCGGCTGGTCGTACTCGCCGACCGCGCGCTCCTCGCGGAGCTCGCCGGCCTTCACCTCGACCTGCTTGGCCTCGAAGACGTCTTTTTGGTCGCGTGAATCCTCGCGCGGCTTCTCGAGCGTCCCGCCCTTGTCCGCCGCCTGCGCCGGGTCGGGCGTGAAGGCCGAGGTCCAGTGGGCCGGGTCGAAGACGCTGCTCGACTGCGCGGACGCGGTGTCGGCGGCGAATGCCGGAACGACGGCCGCGAGACCGCAGATCGCAGCCCATCGCAGCGGGCTGCCTTCGTGAATCGAAGATTGCACGGTCGGTCCTCTCCTTGGCGGGATGTCCGGTCGCGAAACCCGGGGGAAGCGGACCTTAACGGACCATGACGGCGCGGGTTCTCGGGTGAATCAGGTACCGGAGAATCCGGTAAGGCGCGCGAATGTTAGGCGAACGAAGGACGCGCGAACGACGGCGCGTGGCCGTGCGGTGAAGGCGGTGCTCAGCGGCTCGAGGCGTGTCGCTCGATCTCGCGGACGATCCGCAGCACGAAGCCGAGCTCGTCGGCGGGGCCGGTCACGAGGACGACGTCGCTCCCCTCGACCTCGCGGATGGCCGAGGCGGAGTCGCCGGAGAAGTGCTTGGCGAGGGCTCCCACGTATTCGCGAGGGTAGGTGAGTCGCGCGTGGGCGGTCGTCGAGACGAACTCTCCGGCCGTGGAAGCGATCTCGTCCTCCCCGATCCAGCGCGCCGCTCCGCGGCAGCGGCCCACCCCGCGCCCGTCGAATCGCGTCGCGACGACCTCGTGGACCCGCTGGGGACCGATCCTTCGTGTCGTTCGGACGAAGTGGACGCGGGCGAGGAGCAGGTCGAACCATTCGAGCGCGGAGTCGCGGTCGATCTCGATCCTCCCTTCGAACGCGATCGTCGCGCGCGCGAGCGCGGCGGAGGAATCGAAGATCGGCTCGCCGAGCAGTCGCGAGATCGCGTCGGAGATCTTCGAAAGGGGGAGCTCCCCGCCGGTGCCCGTGAACACGACGCTCGCCGGGTCCGCGGAACCTCCCGGCGGGGGCGCGGCCGGCGTCGAAGGCACGTCGTCCGGCGTCACCACCTCGGCGCCGAGCACCGCGAGCATCGGCCCGAGCGCGGAGAGGTGCCTGGCGAATCCCGACAGGAGGAGCGCGTCGGTGCCGTCGATCGCCCGCGCGTCCCGGCGCAGCGTGTCGTCGCACAGCTCGCCCAACCTCTCCGCGACCTCGCGCGGCGGCGGGCCGCGGCAGATCACGAGCGCCGTGACGTAGCTCCAGCGCTCGCTCATCGACTCGAGCTCGGCGAGCCCGACGAGGCGGCGCGCGGTCTCGAACACGGCGTTGCGCTCGCGCGTGTCGGCGATCCGGACGATCTCGTGCGCACGGGCGCGGCCGAGGCGGTGCTCGACGTCCACGAGCCCGGCGTCGTGCAGCGCCGCCTCGAACGCGACGGTGAACGGCGCGCCCTGCAGTTCGAGAGCGGCGGGATCGAGATGCATCACCTTCTTCCGATCCCTCGGCTCGACGAGGAGCGGTGCGCCGAAGCGGGAGTTCGCGATCGACACCAGCTCCCCGAGCGTCATCTCGCCGCGGCCGCCTTCGGAAGCGCGCGCGATCGCGAGGCACGCCAGCGCGAGAATCGCGGTCCGCATCGCCGCCTCCTTCGCCGCGTCCGGCGCCGCGCCTACTTGCCGCCCTGCGTGTACCCGAGCTCGCCCATCTCCTTCTGGAGCTGGGCGTCGGGCGTGAACGGGGTGCCGGCGTGCTCGTGCGCGCGCGCCGTCCAGCTCTCGAGCTCCCGCTTCAGGGCTTCGGTGAGGACGGGGTGTTCGCGGCTCACGTCGAGCCGCTCGCCGGGGTCCTTCGCGAGGTCGAAGAGCGCGAGGCCGTCGTGCCCCCACGGTCCCACCAGCTTCCAGTCGCCGAAGACGACGGCGCGCTGCAGCGGGCCCTTCTTCAGGAAGCGGGCGCTCAGGAACTGCAGCGGCGCCTCGCCGCCGGCCGCCGCCGCCGCGTCGCCCGCCATCGCGCGCAGCAGCGCCTGGAATCCGGTGAGGCAGAAGGGGGCGTCGACCGTCGTGCCCGCCGGCAGCGATGAACCGGGTGCCCAGACCACGAGCGGCACGTGGACCATCTCGTCGAAGAGCTGCGTGTTGTGGCCCATGCGTCCGTGCTGCCCGAACGCCTCGCCGTGGTCGGAGAGGAAGACGACCGCGAGCTTCTCCTTCCCGAACGCGTTCTCCGCCGATTCGAGCAGCGTCTCCACCATGACGTCGGCGAAGGCGACGTGGTTGTCGTAGAGGCCGGCCATGCGGACCACCGCGGGATCGCTGGCGGAGACACCCGGCCGGTTGAGGCGCGTGAGCGCCGCGATCGAGCCGTCGGCGCCGGGCGCCGGCTTCTCGAAGCGCGTCCCGAGCGGACCCGGCGGCGTGTAGGGCGCGTGCGGCGGCAGCAGGTGGATGTACGCGAAGAGCGGCTTTTCATGCCGCGCATTCACCGTGGCGAGGAAGGCGGCGAGGAGGTCGTTGCGCAGGTCGCCGACGAACTCGCGCCAGTCCTCGAAGCCGCGCGTGATCCCCGAATCCTTCGAGACGAGCGCGTTCTGGACCAGCGCGACCGTCGCGTAGCCGCGCGCCTGCATCGCCTCGGCGAGCGTCGGGACGGCGTCGTCGAGGCGCACGCCGACGTCGCGCACGCCGTGCTCCTCCTGCGCGAGCCCGGTCATGAGCGTCGTCACCGACGGCACCGTCCAGCACGACTGCGCGCGCGCCTGCTTGAACCGCACGCCCTCCTTGGCGAGCGCGTCGACGCGCGGGCTGGTCGGGCGCGTGTTCCCGTAGCAGCCGAGGTGGTCGGCGTGCAGCGCGTCGGAGAGGATCACGACGACGTTGCGGCCGGCAAGTGCACCCGCGAACTTGCGCGCCACGCCCGGCTCCTCGGGCGCCGTGTCGCTCACCGACGCCGCGACCACCTCGACGCCGGCCGGGAGCGTCCACGTGACGCGGATCGGGCGCGCGCCGCTGCCCGGCAGGTCGATCGAGAGCGACGACGACGCGCCGCTCGCCTCGACGCGCGGCGCGGTGATCACGAGCGGATCCTGCTCGACGTGGACGGAGAGGAGGCCCGCGCCGCGCACCTTGAGCCCGAGCCGCGCCGCGCCGCGCACGACGAAGGCGACGTCGCCCTTCGCGACGGCGGCGGCGGGGAGCGGGCGGAGCGACGGGTCGGACTCGCCGTCGGAGGTCGGCCCCGTCGCTGTGGACGACGGGCCCGGCACGGAGGGCGGCGCGGACCTGCGCTCGTCCCGGCAGGCGAGTGCCGCGAGCAGGAGCGAACCCAGGAGTGCGCGCCGTCGACCCATCCGCGGGAGCCTACTGCGGCGGCGCGGCGTCGGGAAACCGGCGGATCGGGCGAGCCCTGCGGACCGTGCGAACCATGACGAAGCGGCGCGCGGTGCCTACTCTCGTCGCTCCGATGGTCGGGACGCTCCTCATGTTCATGGTCGGGCCGGTGCTCGCGCTCGCTCCGCGGGCCCTCTCTCCGTTGGACGGCAGCAACGTCGACTTCGGGAGGGACGTCCAGCCGATCTTCGAGGCGCGCTGTACGAAGTGCCACGCGGGCGAGAAGCCCAAGTCGGGCTTCCGGCTCGACGCGCGTCGGATCGCGCTGCGCGGCGGCAACTCGGGCGACCCGGCGATCGTGCCCGGCCACCCCGAGCAGAGCCGCCTGGTGAAGCTCCTCCGGAACGCCGCCGCCCCCGGCGCGGCGGCCGACGCCCTGCGGATGCCCCCGCGGGGCGACCCATTACATGAGGAAGAGATCCGGACGATCGAGCGCTGGATCGCGGAGGGCGCCCCCTGGCCCGACGCCCTCTCCGGGGACGCGCTCGTCCGCGACCACTGGTCGTTCGTGGCGCCGCGCCGCCCCGACCTTCCCGAAGTCACGCGACCCTGGTGGCCAAGGAACCCGATCGACTTCTTCACGCTCGCGAAGATGGAAGCGGCGCACGTCGAGCCGTCGCGCGAGGCGCCGCGCGAGACGCTGATCCGCCGCGCGTCGCTCGACCTGATCGGTCTGCCGCCGACGCCCGACGAGGTCGCGGCATTCGTGCGCGATCCGGCGCCCGACGCCTACGAGCGGCTGGTGCGCCGCCTCCTCGCGAGCCCCCGCTACGGCGAGCGCTTCGCCCGCATGTGGCTCGACCTCGCGCGCTACGCCGACTCGTACGGCTACGGCCAGGATCCGCTGCGGCCGTTCCTGTGGCGCTGGCGCGACTGGGTGATCGACGCTTTCAACGACAACGAGCCCTACGACCAGTTCACCGTCGACCAGCTCGCCGGCGACCTGCTGCCCGATCCGACCGACGACCAGCTCCTCGCGACCGCCTTCCACCGCAACACGATGACGAACACGGAGGGCGGCACCATCGACGAGGAGTTCCGCGTCGCGGCGGTGAAGGATCGCGTCGATTCGACGATGCAGATCTGGATGGGGCTCACCTTCGGCTGCGCCAAGTGCCACAGCCACAAGTTCGACCCGATCCCCCAGAAGGACTACTACCGCCTCTTTTCCGTCTGGAACCAGACCGAGGACGCCGACCGCGCCGACGAGGAGCCGCGCATCGCGACGCCGACGCGCGAGCAAAGGGCGCGGAGAGTCGAGCTCGAGCGCCAGCTCGCGGAGATCGCGGCGCGGCGCGACGCGCGCGCGGCCGAGCTCGAGGCGAACCAGGAGCGCTGGGAGGCGGAGCTCGCGGCGGCGGAGAAGCGCTGGATCGTGCTGACGCCGGCGGTTGCGAAGTCAAAGGAGGGGGCGGAGCTCTCGATTTCGGCCGACGGGAGCGTGCGCGTCGCGGGACCGGCTCCGGCGACCGACCTCTACACCGTCGAGGCGAGCGTCGACGAGAAGCAGCTCGCCGCGGCGCGCGCATTCCGGCTCGAGGTGCTGCCCGACCAGGCACTCCCCAACGGCGGGCCGGGCCGCTCCGAAGGCAACGGCAACTTCGTGCTGAACGAGTTCGCGCTCACGGTGCTGCCGCGGGACGACGCGCCGCCGGTGCGCGGGCGGTGGCTGCGGATCGAGCTGCCCGGTCCCGAGCGGATCCTCTCGCTCGCCGAAGTCGAGGTCTTCTCGAAAGGCGTCGACCTCGCGCGGAAGGGGACGGCGACGCAGTCGAGCGTCGACTTCGACGGCCGCCCCGAGCTCGCGCTCGACGGCAACGACGACGGCGCCTACCTCGCGGCCAAGTCGACGACGCACACCCGGCAGAGCGCCGATCCGTGGTGGGAGGTCGATCTCGGCGAAGGCGCGTCCGCCTCGCCCATCGACCAGATCGTCCTCTGGAACCGGACCGACGGGAACCTCGGCTTCCGCCTCGCGAACGCGCGCGTCCGCCTCTTCCGCGAAGTCGTCGGCGCCGGCGGCACGCGCGCGCGCGAGCTCGCGTGGCAGACGGTGCTCGGGAGCGCGCCGGGGCGCACGACGACGCTCGACCCGACGGGCGCGAACGGGGTCGCCTTCACGCGCGCGAGCGCCGACGTCGAGCAGGACCGCTTCTTCGTGAACCTCGCGATCGACGGCAGCGACGCCCCCGCGTCGGGCTGGGCGATCGCGCCGCGCCGCGGCACGCGCCACGTCGCGCAGTTCGAGACGGACGGGCCGCTCGTCGCGGCACCGGCCGCGGCGGGCGCGGCGGCGCGCATCGCCGGCGACACCGTCACGCTGCGCTTCGAGCTGCGCCAGACCTGGGGGGCGCAGCACACGCTCGGCCGCTTCCGGCTCTCGTTCTGGAGCGGCCCGAATCCTCCGGAGGTGCTCCCGGAGGCGGTCGCGCTCGCGCTCGCGAGACCGCAGATGCAGAGGAGCGCCGCCGAGCGCGCCCGCGTCGCGGCGCACTACCGCGAGCTCGCGCCGGAGCTGGCGGCGTTCCGCGCGCAGGCGAAGCCGGTCGAGGAGGCCCTCGCCGCGCTCGACCGGGAGGTCGTCCGCACGCCGATCATGCGCGAGCTCCCGCCCGAAAAGCGCCGCACGACGCACGTGCTCCTGAAGTCGAACTGGCTCGCGCCCGGCGACGTCGTCGAGCCCGACACGCCGCGCGCCTTCCCGCCGCTGCCGGCCGGCGCTCCGAAGAACCGCCTCTCCGTGGCGCGCTGGCTCGTCTCTCCCGAAAACCCGCTCACCGCGCGCGTGACGGTCAACCGCTTCTGGGCGCAGCTCTTCGGGCGCGGGATCGTCGAGACGGAGGAGGACTTCGGGACGCAGGGGACGCCGCCGACCGACCCGAAGCTCCTCGACTGGCTCGCGACGCGCTTCGTCGAGAGCGGCTGGGACGTGAAGGAGCTGCTCTTCACGATCGCGACGTCGGCGACCTACCGGCAGGCGTCGAACGCCGACGCCGAGCGACTCGCCGCCGATCCGCGCGACCTGCTGCTCGCGAGGTTTCCGCGGCGCCGTCTCGAGGCGGAGATGGTGCGCGACCAGGCGCTCGCGATCGCCGGACTGCTCACGCAAGAATTGCACGGCCCGTCGGTCTTCCCGCCGCAGCCCGACGGCCTCTGGCAGGTCGCCTTCAACGACGAGCGCACCTATCCGACCAGCACCGGCGCCGACCGCTGGCGGCGCGGCCTCTACTGCTTCTGGCGCCGCACCGTCCCGCCGCCCTCGATGCAGACCTTCGACGCGCCGAGCCGGGAGTTCTGCACGGTGCGCCGACAGTCGACCAACACCCCGCTCCAGGCCTTCGTCACGCTGAACGACCCGGTCTTCGTCGAGGCGGCGCAGGCCTTCGCGCGGCGGATCGTGCAGGAGGGGGGCGCGACGGCGGAGGCGCGCGTCGCGTTCGCGCTGCGCCTCGCGCTCGCGAGGGAGCCGCGGGACGGCGAGGTCGCGGTGCTCGTGAAGCTGTTCCAGGGCGAGCTCGCGCGCGACCGCGCCGACCCGTCTGCGGCACGCGCCCTCTGCGAGCAGCCGCTCGGTCCGCTCCCGAAGGAGATGGACCCCGCCGAGCTCGCGGCGTGGACGACCGTGGCCAACGTGGTGCTCAATCTCGACGCGGTGCTGGTGAAGGGCTGACCCCCGCGGGACGTCGATTACGAACGGTCCTGCCCGGGCCGCGGGAGGCGTAACCCGCAGCGATTGGAGCGGGGGGAGCGGATCGCAGGGAAGGGTCGCTGTCGCCCAGGTCTTGCCTGAAAGCGGACCTGCACCCAACAATGGGCTCCGCTCGGAACGTCGACGAGGTGATCCGACAAGGAGAAGGCCCATGAGACTTGCCACGTTGTTCGGGAGCTTCGGTCTGGCGTGCGCGTTCGCCTCCCCAGCGCACGCCCAGCAATGGCTCGAAGACTTCGACTCCTATCTGCCCGGACCGCTGGCGGCCCAGAGCCTCTGGGACGAGTGGACCGGTTCGTCCGGCGTCGACGCGAACGTCGACAACACGCGCTCGTTCACGACCTCGGAGTCGGTCCAGATCCTTTCGGACAACGACGTCGTCTGGGACTTCACCAACTCTCCCGGCGGGCGGCCCACGCAAGGCCACTGGTCGCTGAGCGTCAAGACCTACGTACCCACGGGCGCGACCGGCTCGGAATGGTTCATCGTGATGAACGAGTATCCGTCGCCGTTGCAGTGGTCGGTCCAGACCGAGCTCGACGCGACCCTCGGCAAGATCTACGACGGAACGACCAATCGCGGGATCCGGCTGGATCGCTGGGTGTCGGTGGTCGTCGCCATCGACCTCGACAACGACCGCTACGACAGCTGGTACGGCGACCTGCCGCTCGCGGTCAATCACACCTGGACGGGCGGCACCGGGACGCTGCAGGTCGCGGCGAACGACCTCTACGGCGACACCGGCACCCAAGGCTCGTCGGGCATGTGGTTCGACAACGTCCGCCTCGACAAGTGCGCCGGCGGTCCGCTGGTGCTCACCACCAAGCCGAACCCGATCGGCCCGAACGCGACGCTCAACTTCTATTCGAACTCGCCGTTGCTGGGCCTCGGCGACCCCGGGATGCTCTTCCTCTGGTCGGTCAACGGAACGCCCTTCCCGCTGAGCCTCCTGCCCGCGTCGTACGACGTGAACGGCGAGTTCAGGTTTTCGGCGACGGTGCCGCCGGGCCTCTCCGGGATCGAGCTCGGCTTCCGGATGTTCGCCCTTCCCGCGGGCGGCAAGATCATGCTGAGCAACGAGGACATCGTCATCATGAAGTGAGAGCGGCGCGAAGCCTCTCCTGACAGCCATCGCGGCACGAAGAGCTCCCGCTCTTCGTGCCGCGTCTCTTTTCCCCGGCGCTCAGCGCGACCGCCACGTCTGCAGGATGCGCGCATAGTTCGCGCGCTCGAGCAGCCGCGGATCGGGGCAGCGGCGGTGGCTCAGCGCGCCGATGCTCGGCGCGAGCGCCGTGAACTCGTGCTCCTCGAGCCACGTCTCGAGCTCCCGGCGCAGGAGCGACAGGTACTGCGGGCCGTGCATCAGCAGCGCCGAGACGACCTGGACCGCGTTGGCGCCGGCGAGCAGCGCCTTCACGGCGTCGACGGCGGAGTGCACGCCGCCGGTGATCGCGAGGTCGCAGCGGACGCGGCCGCAGAGGATCGCGGTCCAGCGCAGCCGGAGGTTCAGCTCCGCCGGTGACGAGAGGCGCAGCTCCGGCTTGATCTCGAGCGTCACGGGGTCGAAGTCGGGCTGGTAGAAGCGGTTGAAGAGCACGAGCGCCCCGGCGCCGGCGTCGACGAGCGCGCTCGCGAAGTTCGGCAGCGCCGTGAAGAAGGGCGAGAGCTTGACCGCGAGCGGGATCTTCACCTGGCGCCGGATCTCGCGCACCACCGCGAGGTCGCGCGCCTCCACCGCCGCGGCGCCGCGCGCAGGATCGGTCGCGACGTCGTAGAGGTTGAGCTCGAGCGCGTCGGCTCCCGCCTGCTCGATGCGCCGCGCGAATTCGATCCAGCCCCCTTCGGTGGTGCCGTTCAGCGACGCGACGACCGGCACGCCCACGGCCCGCTTCACGCGGCCGAGGTGCTCGAGGTACTCCTCGGGGCCGAAGACGAAGTCCATCGCGTCGGGGAACCAGTGCGTCGCCTCGCTGAACGACTCGGAGGGGGAGTCCATCGCGCGCGCGAGCGCGAGCTGCTCGTCGACGACCTGCTCCTCGAACAGCGAGCGCAACGCCAGCAGCGGCGCGCCCGCGTCCTCGAGCCGGCGCACGCTGTCGAGGTCGTCGCAGAGCGGACCGGCGCCCGGGATCAGCGGGTGGGGGAGCTCGAAGCCGAGGTAGCGCGTGGTGAGGTCCATGGCGGGCTCCTTCAACGGGCGTGCGACGCGGGTTCGACCGCGCCGCCCGCCGTCGTCTCCAGCCGCGCGCCGAGGTCGAGCCGCGCGAGGTGGGCGTAGACCTTGAGGCGGCGGTCGACCTCCGCCTGCGCGGCGCGCGCGAGCCGCCGGAACCGCTCCGGGTCGATGCGCTCGACCATGCGGAAGCGCGCCTCGCCGGCCATGTAGTCGCCGACCTTGACCTTCGGCGGACCGGAGTCGAGCTCGAACGGCGGCAGGCCCTTCTCGACGCGGCGCGGGTCGTAGCGGTAGAGCGGCCACATCCCGCTCCCGACCGCCTTCTTCTGCTGCTCGGTGCCGTGGCTCAGGTCGTAGCCGTGCGCGATGCAGTGGCTGTACGCGATGACGAGCGAGGGGCCGGGGAAGCTCTCGGCGTCGAGCAGCGCCTGGACGGTCTGCGCGTCCTTCGCGCCGAACGCGATCGAGGCGACGTAGACGTTGCCGTAGCTGATCGCCATCAGGCCGAGGTCCTTCTTGTGCGTCTCCTTGCCGGCGGCGGCGAACTTCGCGGCCGCGCCGAGCGGCGTCGCCTTCGACTGCTGGCCGCCGGTGTTGGAGTAGACCTCGGTGTCGAGCACCAGCACGTTGACCTTGCGGCCCGACGCGAGGACGTGGTCGAGGCCGCCGAAACCGATGTCGTAGGCCCAGCCGTCGCCGCCGACCGTCCAGACGCTCTTCCGCACGAGGTCGTCGGCGAGCCCTTCGAGCCGCCGCGCGCGCGGATCCTCGAGCGCCGCGAGCCGGCGCCGCAGCGCGACCACCTGCGCGCGGCGCGCCTCGAAGTCGGCGGCCGTGACGGCGTCGGCGCCGAGCAGCGCCTGCGTCAGCTCGTCCCCCAGCTCGCCGGCGAGCGAGCGCACGAGTTCGCGCGCATGATCGCGCCGCCGGTCGAGCGCGAGGCGCATCCCCAGGCCGAACTCGGCGTTGTCCTCGAAGAGCGAGTTGCTCCACGCCGGCCCGCGCCCGTCCTCGCCGGCGCAGTAGGGCGTCGTCGGGAGGTTGCCGCCGTAGATCGACGAGCAGCCGGTCGCGTTCGCGATCAGCAGCCGGTCGCCGAAGAGCTGGGTCAGCAGCTTGACGTAGGGCGTCTCGCCGCAGCCCGCGCACGCGCCCGAGAACTCGAAGAGCGGCCGCAGGAACTGCGACGACTTCACGTCGACCGTGCCGCGCTGCTCGACGCGGACGCGGTCGAGCGGCGGGAGCGCGTCGAAGAAGGCGAAGTTGTCCCGCTCGCGCGCCACGTGTTCGTCGTGCGGCCGCATCATCAGCGCCTTCCGGCTCGGCTCGGTCTTGTCGCGCGCCGGGCAGACCACGGCGCAGAGCTGGCAGCCGGTGCAGTCCTCGGGCGCGACCTGGACCACGTACTTCATGTCGGGCAGCTCGCGGCCGCGGTAGGGGACCGCCTGGAAGCCGGCCGGCGCTCCCGCGAGCGCCTCCGGCTCGAACGCGCCGACGCGGATGGCCGCGTGCGGACAGACGAGCGCGCACTTGTTGCACTGGATGCAGAGCGCGGGGTCCCAGATCGGGATGTCGTCGGCGATGTTGCGCTTCTCCCAGCGCGCCGTGCCGACCGGCCAGGTGCCGTCGGGCGGGAACGCGCTGACCGGCAGCAGGTCGCCGCGATCCGCGAGCATCACGCCGGTGACGCGCTGGACGAAGTCGGGCGCGTTCGCGGCGACCGGCGGCGGCCACCAGCGCGTCGCGGTCGCCGTCGCCGGCACCGCGACCTCGCCGAGGTGGGCGACCGCGTCGCGCGCGGCCACCACGTTGCGGCGCACCACCTCGTCGCCCTTCTTGCCGTAGGCCGACCGGATCGACTCCTCGATCGCGGCGAGCGCGTCGTCGAACGCCATGAGCTTCGTGAGCGAGAAGAAGCACGCCTGCATCACGGTGTTGATGCGGCCGGCCATGCCCGCCGCGCGCGCGACCGCGTCGGCGTCGATGACGAAGAAGCGCAGCTTCTTCCCGACGATCGCCTCCTGGACCTCGCGGGGCAGCCGCTCCCACACCCGGTCGGCGCCGTACGGCGCGTTCAGCAGGAAGGTCGCGCCCGGCCGCGCGGCGGCGAGCAGGTCGTAGCGGTCGAGGAAGGAGAACTGGTGGCACGCGACGAAGTCGGCGCGCGTCACGAGATAGGGCGCGCGGATCGGCCGGCGGCCGAAGCGCAGGTGCGACACGGTGCGCGCGCCCGCCTTCTTCGAGTCGTAGACGAAGTAGCCCTGGACCTCGAGGTCGGTGTGCTCCCCGACGATCTTGATGGTGTTCTTGTTCGCGCCGACCGTGCCGTCGGAGCCGAGCCCCCAGAAGACGCAGCCCGTGACGTCGTCGCCCTCGAGCTCGAAGGAGTCGTCGAGCGCGAGCGAGCGGTGCGTGACGTCGTCGACGATGCCGACGGTGAAGTGGTTGCGCGGCGCCGGCCGGCCGGCGTCGTCGAACACCGCCTTCGCCATCGCCGGCGTGAACTCCTTGCTCGAGAGGCCGTAGCGCCCGCCGACGACGCGCGCGCGGGAGAGGGCGCCGAGGTCCGCGCCGCCGGGACCCTCGCCCGCCTCGCTCAGCGCCGTGACGACGTCCTGGTAGAGCGGCTCGCCGACCGACCCCGGCTCCTTGGTGCGGTCGAGGACGGAGAGGAGCTTCACCGTGGCCGGCAGCGCGCGCAGGAACCCCTCGACGTGGAAGGGGCGGAACATGCGGACGACCACGACGCCGACCCGTTCGCCCCGCGCGACCAGGGCGTCCACGGTGGCGCGCACGGTCTGCGCCGCCGAGCCCATCACGACGACCACGCGCTCGGCCTTCGGATGGCCGAAGTACTCGTAGGCCCGGTACGCGCGTCCGGTGCGCGCGGCGAAGCGCGCCATCGCGTCGGCGAGCACGTCCGGGAAGGCGTCGTACCACGGGTTCGCCGCTTCGCGCGCCTGGAAGAAGGTGTCGGGATTCTGCGCCGTGCCGCGCACGACCGGATGGTCGGGCGAGAGGCCGCGCTTGCGGTGGGCGGCGACGAGCTCCTCGGGGATCAGCGCGCGCAAGTCGTCGTCGGACAGGGTCTCGATGCGCGTGACCTCGTGCGAGGTCCGGAACCCGTCGAAGAAGTGGATCACCGGCACGCGGCTCCGGAGCGTCGCGAGCTGGCCGATGCAGGCGAAGTCGTGCGCCTCCTGCACGGAACCGGACGAGAGCAGGGAAAAGCCGGTCGCGCGACACGCCATCACGTCGGAGTGGTCGCCGAAGATCGAGAGCGCGTGGGTCGCGACGGTGCGCGCGGCGACGTGCAGGCAGCAGGAGGTGAGCTCGCCGGCGATCTTGTAGAGGTTCGGGATCATCAGCAGCAGGCCCTGCGACGCGGTGAACGTCGTCGCGAGCGCGCCGGCCTGCAGCGCGCCGTGCACCGCGCCGATCGCCCCGGCCTCGCTCTGCATCTCGGTCACGTCGGGCACGACGCCCCAGAGGTTCGGGCGCCGGCGCGTCGCCCATTCGTCGCAGAGCTCGCCCATCGTGGAGGAGGGCGTGATCGGATAGACGGCGACCACCTCGTTCAGGCGGTACGCCACGGACGCGACCGCCTCGTTGCCGTCGCCGACCAGGAAGCGATCGCTCGCCATCTTGTTCCTTTCAGACGATTCCGCTGCCGGGGGTCGCGTGCTCGCGCGCGACGTGCGGGAGCGGACGGAAGCGCGCGGTGAAGTGGGGCAGGAAGGGCGGGCGCTCGACGATCTGGTAGCCGGTGAGCTCCCGCTTCTTCTTCGCGACGTCGGCGCAGATCTCGAGGACGCGGTCGACGTGGCTCTGCGTGTAGCAGCGGCGCGGCAGGGCGAGCCGCACCAGCTCGAGCGGCGCCGGGGCGAAGCCGTCGTCGGGGCCCGGCTTCCCGAACATCACGCTGCCGATCTCGCAGGCGCGGATCCCCCCTTCGAGGTAGAGCGCGACCACGAGCGCCTGACCGGGCAGCTGCTTCTGCGGGATCCACGGCAGGAACGCGTGCGCGTCGATGAAGACCGCGTGGCCGCCCGGCGGCTGCACGGTCGGGATGCCGAGCTTCTCGAGTCCGCGCGCGAGGTAGCGCACCGTGGCCATGCGGTACTCGAGGTAGCGCTCGTCCATCCCCTCCTCGAGGCCGACCGCGAACGCCTCGAGGTCGCGCGCGGCGCACCCGCCGTAGGTCGGGAACCCCTCGGTCAGGATCAGCAGGTGCTTCGCCTTCGCCGCGAGCGCGTCGTCGTCGAGGGCCAGGAACCCGCCCATGTTCACGAGCGCGTCCTTCTTGCCCGACATCGTGCAGCCGTCGGCGAGCGAGAAGATCTCCTGCGCGATGTCGCGCACGCTCCGCCCCGACTGGCCGCTCTCGCGCTCGCGGATCATCCACGCGTTCTCGGCGAACCGGCAGGCGTCGAGGATGAACGGGATGCGGCGCGCGCGGTAGATCCGCGACTGCGCGCGCAGGTTCTCGAGCGACACCGGCTGTCCGCCGCCGGAGTTGTTCGTGATCGTGCACATGCCGAGCGCGACGTGGGCGCCGGCGTGCCGGCGGTGCTCGTCGAGGTAGCGCTCGAGGCGTTCGAGGTCGACGTTCCCCTTGAACGGGTGCGGCGAGCGCGGGTCGAGGCCCTCCGCGATCACGAGGTCGTCGGCGATCGCCCCCTGGTACTCGATGTTCGCGCGCGTCGTGTCGAAGTGGCTGTTGCTCGGCACGTGCTGGCCCGCCATCAGCGCGCACGAGAAGAGGATGCGCTCGGCGGCGCGGCCCTGGTGGGTCGGGATCACGTGGCGGAAGCCCGTGAGCTCCTTGACGACGCGCTCGAACGTCTCGAAGGAGCGCGACCCGGCGTAGCTCTCGTCGGCGATCAGCATCGCCGCCCACTGCGCGGCGCTCATCGCGGCGGTGCCCGAGTCGGTGAGGAAGTCGAAGGTGACCGCCGACGCCGGCAGCTGGAACGCGTTGTAGCCCGCCTCCCGCATCCGCTCCTCGCGCTCGTCGCGCGTCGTGAACGGGATCGGCTCGACGCTCTTGATCTTGAACGGCTCGATGATGACGGCCATGGAATCGCTCCGGAGGGTGACCCTTCTCGCCCGTCGACGACCGCGCCCGCACCGGCTCAACGCGCCGGGGCGATCTCCACCGGCTCGCCGCAGATCTCCGCGTGGAAGCGCGCGATCTGGGCGTCGCTCCAGCCGTCGAAACCGAGGCAGGTGTCGTGCTCGGCCGACTGGGTGTCGCAGGAGAGGTGCGTGCCGAAGACCTGCTGGCGCGCGAGCTGCCACGCGTTGGCGAGGTGCTCGAGCTCGGAGCGCGTGACGTGCGGCCGGCTGTCGGCGATCCAGCCGTAGCACTTCTTCAGGTCCTCGAAGCTCCACTGCGAGAAGCCGTGGCAGAGGATCCCCTTCTGCGCGGCGATCTGGCACATCGAGTGGTCGTCGTCGACCAGGCGCAGCAGCGACTCGCGGATGTCGGCGACGGCGTGTTCACGATCGATCTTCCTGACCATGGCGATCTCCAGGTCGCCGATCGGGGCGGAGGGGAGGACGTCCCGGGCGTCGACACGAAGCGCAAGTGCAAACGGGCGACCGGCGATTCCACGGACGAAAGAGGGGACGGCCGCCCGATTCCCCGGACGATCGCCGCGGGAGCTCCCCGCCGCCGGGCAGCCTTGCCCGCCGCGGCTGCGGGATTACTCCCGGCGCCGCAACGGGATCGCGAGCCGTTCGATGACGCCGCCCTGCAGCGTCACCTCGACCGGATCGACCGGCTCGTAGCCCGCGAGCGGCGGCACGACGACGCGCCAGCGGCCGGCGGACGGCGCGCGCACGAAGAAGCCGTCGTCCTGGAAGGTCCGCACTTCGATCGCGATCGGCTCGCCCTCCTCCGGCTCGATCCGGATCTTCGTCGCGTCGCGCGGGCAATCGATCTTCCTGCCGTCGACCTCGAAGCGGACGAAGAAGCCGAAGGCGCGCCGCACGCGGACGGTGAACTCGTTGTCGCCGGGACGGACGGCGAGGTACGGGCTCGGCTCGGCGAGCTCCCAGACCCGGCTCCCGAACGCGACCCACAATTCGACTTCGCCGGCGGGGGCGCGGAAGCGCCAGGCCTGCCGCGCCTCGTCCCACTTCGTCGCGGCGAGTCCTCCCGACCTCGATTCGTCCGGCCAGCGGCACGTCCAGAACAGCAGGCCGTCGTCGCGGACCGGGAGGTCGTTCGCCGCGTCGAGCGCGTGCACGAGGACGTCGGCCGGGTCGCCGATCGAGAGCGCGAGGTCGTCGCGTCCGGCGTCGCCCGTCTCGATCATCTGCTGGAAGGCGAAGGCGTAGCACCGGACGAGGTAGCGGCCGGGCAGGACCGGCGTGAGCTCGAAGCGGAAGAGGTCGGGCGAGCCGGCGATCGGCGCGAGGTCCTTCAGCCCCAGCGCGCGCGCCTCGAGGCTCGTGCCGCCGGGCACCGCGAACGGCTCGAAGCGCAGGTCGATCCAGACGCAGTTCCATTCGTGCGAGAGATGGAGCGTGCCGGCGACGCGGACGCGGCGCGGCTCCTGCGGCGGCGTGACGACGATCTCCGCGTGCGTCGTCGCGCCGGCGACGAGCTCGACCGGCGTCCGACCGAGCTGCTGCGGCCGGTCCCACGACTTCCCCCGTTCGAGCGAGAGGTCGAAGGAACCCGGCGCGAGCCCTTCGAAGCGCGTCGGCCCGCGGTTCGCCGGCGGCGCCTCGAGCGCGAGCGTGGCGAGATCGCGCGGCCGCAGCCGCAGCACCGCGCGCGAGTCGTCGTCCTCGCCGGGCAGTTTCTGCGTCGCCGGAGCGGGCGGGATCGCGCCGACGAGCGTGACCTCGAGGTCGGCGCCGGCTTCGAGCCCGAGGGTCGCCTCGCCGCCCTGCTCGAAGTCGACGCGCACCCTGCCCCACGTGCGGCCGGCGGCGTGCGCCCAGACGACGTCCTGCCACTGGAGGTTCGAACTCGCGCGCGGTCCCGCGAGCTCGAGCGGCGACTTCCCGTGCTCGACGAGCGTCTCCGCGGATGCGAGCGCGCCGGGATGCCGCGCTTCCTTCGTGCGCCAGTCCCCGCGCGCGAGGACGACGGTGACGTCGTCGAGCTCCTGGCCGTCGCGCGCGTCGACGACGTGCAACCGGACGGGCCGCGCCCAGCGCGCGAGCACGTGGATCGGCTGGCCCTCGACGACCGCGAACCGGATCTGCGTCCCCTCCTCGCCGATCGAGGTGGAAGGCGGTTTCTTCGGGTCCACCGGCAGGAACGCCCTCCGCCCGCCGAGCACGAGCGATGCGATGCCGAGCTCGCGTCCCCGTGGGAAGTGCATGCGGAAGCGACCCGCGTGCACCGCGACCTTCCGGTTGCCGCCGCCGCCGCCTTCGAGCAGCGCGAGCGGCACGAACTCGCCGTCTTCTTCGTTTCGCTCGCGATCCTCGGCGTCGAGGACGGTGACGGTCCCTTCGACGAGGAGTCCCTGCTCGGGATCGCGGAGCCAGCGCACGAACGGGTCGCTCGCCGCCGGGGCGGCGTCCGGCGCCGCGGTGTCGGGCGACAGCTCCTGCTCCGTGCGCTCGGCGCCGGCCGGCGGCACGACGACGGGCGGCGGAACGGCGGGGTGCGGCGTCTCGACGACGGGCCGGCCGTGCGTCGCCTCCATTCGCGGAGCCCGCGAGCTGATGACCCACGAGAACGTCGTGCCGAGCGCGACGACGAGCAGCCACCACCAAGACTTGCGCGGGAACTGCATGGCGCGCCGCGTCCGGGCTACTCGCTCGGCCGGTCGAGCGCGAGCTCGAGGCAGAGGCGCGCGGCGGGACGGAAGCCCGACCGCGCGAAGAACTCGAGCAGCGCGAACTGATCCCAGTCGACCTCGGTCTGGATGCGGTCGATGCCGAGCGTGCGGAGGTTCATGCGGAGCTGGCGCAGCAGCGCGGCGCCGACGTGGCGGCCGGCGAAGGCTTTGCCCGCGGCGATCGTGTCGAGCGCGGCGACCGGCTCGGGATGGCCGAACTCGCCGTAGTAGACGCGCGCGAGCAGGAAGCCGGCAACCTCCCCGTCGAGCTCGGCCGCGAGCGAGACGCGGACGCCGGTGTCGCGCTGCGACTCCTTCAGCTTGAGCTCGTAGTACTCGCGGCGGGTGCGGCCGGTCCACTGCTGGTCGATCCGGACCAGCGCGTCGAGGTCGCGCGGCTCGAGCGTGCGCACGGTGACGGCGTCGGTCTCGAGCGTTCCGGGCGGCGGCGGCGGTTCGACGGGGCGCGGTTGCATGGCGGACTCCTCACGGGGATCAGGCTCCGGTGCACTGTCCGCCGTCGACGCGCAGCACGGTGCCCGTCATGTGGCGCGAGAGCGGCGAGCAGAGGAAGAGGATCACGTCGGCCACGTCCTCCGGCTCGGCGACGCGCTGCAGCGGCGTCTCGCGCAGCGCCTCCTCGAACATGGGGCTCGGCAGGTCGGCGGTCATCGTGGTGCGGACGAGCCCGGGGGCGATCGCGTTCACGCGGATGCCGAAGGCGCCGGCCTCGTGCGCGACCGACTTCGCGAGCGCGACGACGCCCGCCTTGCTCGCCGCGTAGTTCGACTGCCCGAACTTCCCGCGCAGCCCGTTGATCGACGAGATCAGCACGATCGTGCCCTGTCCGCGTGCGCGCAGCGCCGGGACCGCCGCGCGCACGACGCGGAACGAGCCGGTCAGGTTGACGTCGAGCACGCGCTGCCACTGCGCGTCGTCGAGCTTCCAGACCACGCCGTCGGCGGTCACGCCGGCGCAGTGGACGACGCCGTCGATCCCGCCGAAGCGCTCGTGCGCGAGCGCGAAGGCGGCGTCGACGTCGGCCTGCCGCGTCACGTCGCCCACGTGGACGACGAAGCGCGCCTCCGCGCCGTCGCGCGGCGGCGTGCGCGCGCGGTCGAACGCCAGCACGTTCGCCCCCTCCTCGAGCAGGCGATCGGCCGCCGCCGCGCCGATCCCCGACGCCGTGCCGGTCACCAGCAGCGTCTTTCCTTCGAGCCCGAGTCCGCGCATCGAAGCCTCCTCCCGGTCCGCGCTCCGCCGCGGCTCAGCCCGCCGCCGGCACGTGCAGGTCGATGCCACGGCGCTTCAGGGTCCGGCGGCGATGGGCGCCCCAGATCGCCGCGCCGATCGCGCCGGCGAAGACCGACTGCGCGTGGGGGCGGATCTCGAGGTCGGCCTTCTGGCGCGCCGCCTCTTCGCGCATCGCCCCGAGCAGCCCGACGTCGGCCGCGAGCCCGCCGGTCACCAGCGCGACGCCTTTCGCGCCGGCCGTGAGCAGCAATCGTACGTAGCGGCCCGCCATCGACTGGTGGATCCCCTTCAAGATGTCCTGCACCAGGATCCCGCGCGAGACCATGTTGATCACGTCGGTCTCCGCGAGCACGGCGCAGATGCTCGAGCACTTCTCGGGCTTGGTCGACGCGAGCGAGAGCTTGCCGATCTCTTCCAGCGTGACGCCGAGGTAGCGCGCGATGTTCTCGAGGAACTGCCCTGAGCCCGAGGCGCACTGGCTCGTCATCGCGTGGGCGAGCACCTTCGAGCGCCCGTCCATCAGCAGCGCGCGCGCGTGCAGGCCGCCGACGTCGAGCACCGCTCTGGCCTCCGCGTCGAGGAAGAGGGCGCCGCGCGCGTGCGCGGTCATCCCGTAGAAGTGGCCAGTGCGGAACTCGATGCGCTCGCCCTCGCCGGTCGTGGCGACGTACTCGAGCTGGTCGGGCCGCACGCCCGCCTGCGCGAGGAGCTCCTGGTGCTCGCGGCGCGCGATCTCGATCGGGTCGCGGCGGCGCAGCCGCTCGAGGCGCTGGCCGAGCAGCTCGACCTTCTCCGCGGCGCCGTCG
>DASRRB010000198.1:0-2013 GCA_035695985.1 Planctomycetota bacterium
CGTGCGAATGGACCTCTCGCACAGCGGCTGGAGCGACATCTTCTTCCTCGGGATGGACCACCCCGAAGGCGCGCAGGTGCTGAACGTCTCGATCGACCTCGCGGTGCGCGGACAGGGGCGCGCGCCGGCGCCGCCGATCGAATGCCGGCTGCGCGTCCTCGCCGAGCCGGTGCTGCGTCTCGTGAGCCACGACCTCGGCGCGCGCGCCGAGATCACCGAGCTCTCGGAGCTCTTCGACTTCGCGCGCGACCATCTCGGACTTCTCAAGGCCGGCCTCCTCGCGGCCGGCATCGTCCCGCCCGGCATGGAGGGGAGCGGCGCGACGATGGCGTCGGTCCTCGCGCGCCTCGTCGGGCCCGGCTTGGGCCTCGAGCTCGAGACGCGCGTCGCCGACATCCCGAAAGGGTCGCGCCTCGCCGTCTCGACCAGCCTGCTCGCGTCGATCATCGCGCTGTGCATGCGCGCGACCGGACAGACCAAGAGCCTCACCGGCCCGCTCGACGACGGCGAGCGGCGCACGTGTGCATCGCGTGCGATCCTCGGCGAGTGGCTCGGCGGCTCGGGCGGCGGCTGGCAGGACTCGGGCGGGCTCTGGCCCGGGATCAAGCTGATCGAGGGCGTCGAGGCGCGCGACGGCGATCCCGAGTTCGGGACGAGCAAGGGGCGCCTGCTGCCGAAGCACACGCTCCTCGACGGCGAAGCGGCGCCGGCCGCGACGCGCGCGGCGCTGGCCGACTCGCTCGTCCTCGTCCACGGCGGCATGGCGCAGAACGTCGGCCCGATCCTCGAGATGGTGACCGAGAAGTACCTGCTGCGCAGCGAATCGGAGTGGAAGGCGCGTCACGAGACGCTCGCGATCCTCGCCGAGCTGCGCGCGGCGCTCGCGAGCGGCGACGTCTCGGCGCTCGCGCGCGCGACCACGCGCAACTTCTTCGGCCCGATCCAGACGATCATCCCGTGGGCGAGCAACGCCTTCACCGAGACGGTGATCGAACGCGTGCGCGCGCAGTTCGGGAAGGAGTGGCTCGGCTTCTGGATGCTCGGCGGCATGTCGGGCGGCGGGATGGGTTTCGTCTTCGCGCCGCCGGCCGAGAAGGACCGCGCCGCGCGCCAGCGGACGATCGAGCGGAGGAAGGACGGCCTCGCCGCGCTGCTCGCCGCGACCAAGAAGGAGCTCGAGGCGGCGCTCCCCTTCGCCATCGATCCGGTCGTCTACGACTTCGCGATCAACGACCGCGGGACGGTCGCGGAGCTCGACGACGTCGAGGCCCGCGGCGCGTCGTCGCCGCCGCGCGACGACCGTCCCACGGCTGCGCCTGCCGCGCCCGCCGCGAAGTCCGCCGGCTCGCTCACGAAGCTCCTCGCCGAATGCGGCTTCGACCGCGAGCTGCACGAGCAGGTGCGGCGCGACCTGCTCGCCGGCCGCATCGGGCTGGCGCAGAACCGGCTGCCCGCCGCGACGCGCATCGAGGACGCGCGGCCCGAAGACGTCCTCGAAGGCCGCGGCGAGCAGCGCGACGCCGCGCTCGTGGAACGCGGCCGGCGCGCGCTCGCCGGCGGCGAGGTCGCCGTCGTCACGCTCGCGGCCGGCGCGGCGAGCCGCTGGACGGGCGGCGCCGGCGTCGTGAAGGGACTCTTCCCGTTCTGGAAGCGCGAAGGACGCTTCCGGAGCTTCCTCGACGTCCACTTCGCGAAGAGCCGCCGCGTCGGACGCGCCGCCGGCGTGCCGCTGGTCCATCTCGTCACGACCGGCCACTTCACGCACGACGCGCTCGCGCGGCGGATCGCCGCCCCCGCGGACGCGGACGGGAACGCCGACATCGACGCCGGTGTCGACGTCGACGTGAGGCTCTCGCCCGGCCGCCAAGTCGGGCTGCGCCTCGTCCCGACCGAGCGCGACCTGAGATTCGCCTTCGAGACGACGCCGCACCAGCGGCTCGACGTCCAGCAGCAGAAGATGCGGGAGAGCGTGCACGCCGCCTGGATCGCGTGGGCGAAGGGCGCCGGCGAGGG
>DASRRB010000199.1:0-9045 GCA_035695985.1 Planctomycetota bacterium
CGACATCGCCGTGAACGACCCGCCGCCGGGCGAGGCGGGCTGGCGCGTCGCGCTCGCGGAGTTCGACGACGACCCGACCTACGAGCCCAAACCGGGGACGGAGAAGCCCGCGCGCACCGTCCTCTCGCTCGCCCATGCGGCCGTCTCGACGAGCGGCGACCGCTGGCGCTTCGTCGAGATCGGGGGCGTGCGCTACTCCCACGTCGTCGATCCGGCCACCGGAATCGGCCTCACGCGCCGCGTGCTGGCGACCGTGGTCGCGCAGGACGGCACGACCGCCGACGCGCTCACCAAGGTGGTGAGCCTCTTTCCGCCGGAGCGCGCGCTCGCCTTCGTCGCGAAGCACGCAGGCGTCGAGACGCGCATCGTCACGCTCGAGAACGGCGTCCCGCACGCTTGCACGTCGCCCGGCTTCGACCGGATGATCGCCCCGCCTTCGCCCGCCGCGCCGGCCGTCAGCTCCCTGCCGCCTTCGAAGTGAAGCGGCGGCGCGGCGCGCCCCGACCCTCGTCCTGCAGACCCGGAGAACCGCGCATGCGTCCGACCGCCGATGCCTCCCGCCGCGACTTCCTCAAGGTTTCCGGCGCTGCGCTGGTCGGCGGCGCCCTCGCGCCGCTCGCCTCGGCGCTGCCGAACCTCGCCGTGCACGCGCAGGGCGCGGGCGTGATCAAGGTCGGGCTGCTCGGCTGCGGCGGCCGCGGCGGAGGCGCCGCCGCGAACGCGCTCGCCGCGGACCCGCAAGTCGAGCTGGTCGCGGTGGGCGACCTCTTCGCCGACATGGCGGAGAACACGCTGAAGTCGCTGCGCGCGTCGGAGAACGGCGCTCGCGTGAAGGTCGCGCCCGACCACGTCTTCCTCGGCCTCGACGCCTATCAGGGCGTGATCGCGAGCAGCGACGTCGTCCTGCTCTGCACCACGCCGGCGTTCCGGCCGCTGCACCTGCGGAAATGCGTGGAGGCGGGCAAGCACACGTTCGTCGAAAAGCCCGTCGCGGTCGACGGGCCGGGCCTGCGCCACGTGCTCGCGAGCTGCCAGCTCGCGCGGGAGAAGCGGCTCCAGGTCGTGTCGGGCCTCTGCTACCGCTACGAGAGAAAGAAGCGCGCGATCCTCCAGCGGCTGCACGACGGCGCCGTCGGCGAGATCGTCGCGACGCAGTGCACCTACAACACCGGCGCGCTCTGGCACCGCGGCCGCGATCCGAAGTGGACGGAGCTCGAGACGCAGCTGCGCAACTGGCTCTACTACGCGTGGCTCTCGGGCGACCACATCGCCGAGCAGCACATCCACAGCCTCGACAAGATCGCGTGGACGCTGCACGACGAGCCGCCCGTCTCGTGCGTCGCGAGCGGCGGGCGGGCATGCCGCACCGATCCGAAGTTCGGCAACGTCTACGACCACTTCAACTCGGTCTTCGAGTGGAAGAGCGGCCTGCGCCTCTTCTCGAGCTGCAGGCAATGGGGCAGCAAGCCCGGCGACGTGAGCTCCGACGTTTCCGACTTCGTCTACGGGACGAAGGGCAAGGCGAACATCCAGGCCGCGACGATCTGGGGCGAGCAGGCGTGGCGCTGGAAGGACGACGGCGCGCCCGACGACATGTACCAGAACGAGCACGACGCGCTCTTCGCGGCGCTGAAGAAGGGCGAGCCGATCGACGACAGCGGCTACATGTGCAACTCGACGCTGATGGCGATCATGGGCCGCATGTCGGCCTACACCGGCAAGGCGGTGACGCACGAGGAGGCGCTGAACTCGCCGGCGAATCTCGGCATCGCGCCCGACGACTTCGCGAAGCTCGAGTTCGACACGGCGCCGCCGCCGACGCCGCTGCCGGTGCCGAGCGTGACCGCGCTCGCCTGAAACATCTCATGGCGCGCCGGCTGCTGCTGCTCTCCAACTCGACGATGCCGGGCGCGCGGCCGCTCGACCACGCGGAAGCGGCGATCCGGAAGTTCTTCGCGGGCGTGCGGCGCGTCCTGTTCGTGCCGCACGCGCTGCACGATCGCGCGGGCTACGCGGCGCGCATTCGCGAGCGGTTCGCGGCGATGGACTTTGCGCTCGACGCGCTCGAGGAGGACGATGCGGACGATGCACCGGGGCGGGCGATCGCCAACGCCGCGGCGGTCTACGTCGGCGGCGGCAACACCTTCCGCCTGCTGCACGCGCTGCAGACGAAGGGCTGGCTCGAGCCGCTGCGCGCGCGAGTCCTCGGCGGGATGCCCTACCTCGCCGCGTCGGCCGGGACCAACGTCGCGACGCGCTCGATCCAGACGACCAACGACATGCCGATCGTGCAGCCGCCGAGCTTCTCCGCGCTCGGCCTCGTCCCCTTCAACGTAAACCCCCACTACATCGACCCCGACCCCCACTCCCAGCACATGGGCGAGACGCGCGAGCAGCGCCTGCGCGAGTTCCACGAGATGAACGACGCGCCGGTCGTCGGTCTGCGCGAAGGGTCGTGGCTCGAGGTCGAGGACGACCGCTGCACGCTCGGCGGCACGCGCGGCGCGCGGCTGTTTCGGAAGGGCGAGGAGCCGGCCGAGTTCGAGCCGGGCGACGACCTGAGCTTCCTGCTGCGCTGACGACGGCAAGCGCGGCGCCGCCTACTTCGCGGCGGGCAGCTTCTTCAGCGACTGGAAGTACTTCGGGAACTCCTTCGAGCGCTCGGCCCAGGCCAATTCGAAGCACTCGCACTGCACGACGACGAAACGGCCCGATTCGAGCTGGAAGACCGCATGGAGTCCGTGGAGGCTTCGGACCGTGTACTCGCACGCGCTCGCGGTGCCGAGTCCGCCGCTCGCCGTCGCGCTCTTCACCGTGACACCGGCCATCCCCTCCAGGTCCTTGCGCGCCGCTTCGCCCGCTTCTTTCAGGTTCTTCCCCGGCAGCGGGAACGGGAAGACGACGACGGTCGCGATCGAGTCCTTGCCGTGGAGCAGGCTTCGGAACGCCGCGACCTTCGGCCCCTTCAAATCGAAGCTCGTGAAGTGACTCGGCAGGGCGATCGAGGCGCCCGCGTTGCTGACCTCGTGCGGGACGTCGCGGAACTGCGGCTTCTGGTTCAACGCCGAGGCGGCGGGTGCGCCGGTGGAGCAGGTGATCGTCGTCTCGATGACGTTCGTGCCGCTGACCTTCGCCGTCACGCCCCCGACGGTCTCGCCCTGCAGCACCGCCTTCGCGTGGCAGACGATGCGCGCGATGTGGTGCGCGGCGAGGTCGTACTCGATCGCCACGTCGCCGTCGTAGACGCCGGTCCCCTTGATCCCGATCGGCGCGCCGATCTGCGCGGCGCCCTTCTCGAGGATCTCCTCGACGTGCAGCGGTCCCTTGAAGCGGGCGAGGTTCTTCTCCGGGTCGACCGCTTCGAGGTGCAGCCGCGCGCTCGCCGTCGGCGTCCTCCCTTCGGTCGTCAGGCACCACGGTGCGAGCGACCCGATGAGCATGTGGAACTCGTCGCCGACGGCAGCGCCCCGCGGAAGCAGGACGCCCTCGCCCAGGCCGAACGCCTCGGCCGACAGGATCAGCTCATCCATCGTCGATTGCGACACCTGACGGTCCGTTGCGCACTGGACATGGACCTGGTTCTGGTTGTCGCGCCAGACGTCGGCCTCGAAGCCGTTCGTCTCCGGATCGTCGACGACGCCGTTCTTGGTCGCCTGCGCCTTCACGATGCGGCGCCGCCCCGACCAGAGGTGGTCCTTGGGCTGTGACGCCCGATCGAGCAGCGTGTCGACGATCCAGGTCGTCGACTCGGCGCGCTCCTTCGTGTCGGTCGCCTTGCCGCCGAGCTCGAGGTGGAACGTCGAGCTCGTGGCGATCCGGATCTCGATCAGCCGCGACTCGGCCGGCGCGAGCCTCGTCGGAAAGTCGTACTTCGTCGCGGCGGGCGCGGCGGCGGGAGGCGCGACCGGCGGCGGGTCCTGGAACACGGCGGGAGCGAACGCGAACGCGAACGCCGTCGACCACGGCGCGAGGACGGGCAGGAACATGGCGCGGTCTCTCCGTCGTGCATTCCGGCGGGATGCGGGTCGAAGTGAATCGCCCGCGGAGCGCGGTAGTGTCGCGCGGACGCCGTCGGGATGCGAGTCGTGACCTTCGAGGGGAGACGCCGATGGGCCGCGACGCGCCGCGTGAATTCACCGTCAAGGCGGTCGTCTGCGGCCTCGTCTTCGGCGCGCTGTTCGGCGCCGCCAACGCCTACCTCGGGCTCAAGGTGGGCCTCACCGTCTCGACCTCGATCCCGATCGCCGTCCTCTCCGCCGCCGCCTTCCGCCTGATGGGCGGCGGGTCGATCCTCGAGGCGAACCTCTCGCAGACGATCGGCAGCGCGTCGAGCTCGCTCGCGGCGGGCACGATCTTCACGATCCCGGCGCTCTTCATGTGGGGCATCGCGCCGGGCTACGTGCAGGTCGCGCTGCTCGCCGGCTGCGGCGGCGTGCTCGGCATCCTCGCGATGGTCCCGCTGCGCCGCCTCCTCATCGTCGCGGGCGACGCCGAGCTCCCCTATCCGGAGGGGCGCGCCTGCGCCGAGGTGCTGAAGAGCGCCGAGCGCGGCGGCAGCGGCGGCCGCTGGATCTTCGCGGGCCTCGCGACGGGCGCGCTCGTCAAGCTGCTGATCACCGGCGTGCCGCTGCTGCTCGCGAAGTCGGGCGCGGTCGCGTGGCACGTCCCCGAGGAACTCGCGCTCGCGATCCCGGGCCTGCCGAACGGCACGGTGCAGCTCAGCGTCGGCGCGGCGCTGCTCGCGGTCGGCTTCATCGTCGGCTACCGCGCGGCGTCGGTGATGGTGGCGGGGAGCCTGCTCGCGGCGTTCGTGCTCTACCCCCTCGTCACGCACATGCACGCCGAGGGCATGGTCGCGGCGGGCGCGAAGGCGCAGCTCCTCACGATGGGCGGCGCGAAGGAGGTCGTGCGCTACCTCGGCGTCGGCGCGGTCGCGGCGGCCGGCATCGTCACGGTGATCCGCACGACGCCGACGATGGTGAAGAGCTTCGTCGCGGTCGTCCGCGGCGTGCGCGGCGCGAAGGCGGGCGGCGCCGACGCGGACGGCGCGGTCGAGCGGTCCGATCGCGACGTGTCGCCGGCGGTGCTGATCGGTGGGCTCGTCGTCGTCGCCGCCGTGCTCGGCTTCACGCCGGGGCTGCTCGCCGGCGACCTCTCCTTCGGCGAGCGGCTGCTCACGACGCTGCTCGTGCTCGTCTTCGCCTTCGTCTTCGTGCCGGTGTCGTCGCGGCTGGTCGGCGTGATCGGCGTGTCGAACAACCCGACCTCGGCGATGGCGATCGTGACGCTGATCGGGACGGGCGGCTTCTTCCTCCTGCTGCGCGGCGCGGGCGACGCGACGGCGAAGGCGACGGTGCTGACGGTCGGCACGGTCGTCTGCGTCGCGGCCTCGAAGGCGGGCGACATCTCGCAGGACCTGAAGACCGGCTTCCTCGTGAAGGCGACGCCGGCGCTGCAGCAGTTCGGGCAACTGCTCGCCGCGGCGGTCGCGTGCTGGGTCGTCGCGGCGGTCGTGCTGGCCATCGGCAACGACCCGGCGCAGGGCTTCACCGGACCGAACGCGATGCCGGCGCCGCAGGCGAATCTCATGAAAACGGTGGTCGAGGCGGAGCTCGGCGGCAAGCCGCCGTGGGACCTGATCTTCATGGGCGCCGGCGTCTCGCTGGTCGCCACGCTGGTCGGCCTCTCCGCGCTGCAGGTCGCGCTCGGCATCTACCTGCCGTTCGCGACGCTCATGACGATCTACGTCGGCGGCTGCGTACGGAAGCTGGTCGAGCGGCGCGCGAAGGGAGATCCGACGGCGATCGAGTCGGGCGTGCTCTGCGCGTCGGGGTTCGTCGCGGGCGAGGGGCTCTCGGGCGTCGTCCTCGCGGGCTACGCGTTCTTCTCGGGAGCGGGACGCGTCTCGGTGCCGGCCGCGACGGCGTTCGAGAACGGGCTCGGGCTGGCGATCGTCGGCGCGTGCGCGTGGTTGCTCTGGAGATCGGCGCGGAAGAGCGCGTGAGTCTCGACGTCACGGCTTGAGCTTGTCGCGCAGCGCCCGTGCTTCGGCGTGCGTCGGGTCCTTCTTGAGCGCCCGCTCGACGAGACCGAGCGCCACGTCGCGGCGCTTGCCGTCGCGGAGCTCCGCGCGCGCGCCACGGACCAGGACGTCCGGGTCGTCCGGGCAGGCGTCGAGCGCCCGCTTCACGGCGGCGGCGAGCTCGCGCGGGTTGGAGTATTCGAGTTGGATGTCGAGGACGACGCGCCACGCGCGCGGGTCCTTCGGGTGGCGGGTGAGGAGCTCCTGGAGCTGGGCCTCGGTGGCCGCGGAACGGCCGAGCGACTGGAGCAGGAGGATCAGGTCGGCGCGGACCGGGAGGTCGTCGGGACTCTCGGCGAGGCGCCGTTCGTAGGCGCGCGGCGCTTCGTCGTCGCGCTTCTGCGCGTGCAGCGCCTGCGCGAGCAGGTGGAGCGCCTCGACGGCGCCCGGCTCGCGGGCCAGCGCCGCGCGCGCGGCCGCTTCGGCGCCGGGAGCGTCGCCGGTGGTCAGCTCGATCCGGGCGATCGAGACCTGGTAGCGCCAGGCCGCCGGGTCGAGCGCGGCGGCCCGCTTGAAGCCGGCGAGCGCGTCGGCGGTCCGCTTCTTTTCGAGCGCCTGGCCGGCCCGCTGCGCGTGCAGCGCGGCCGCGTCGGGACGGCGCACCAGCGCCTCGTCGAGGACGGCGGCCGCCGCGACGTCGGCGTTCTCGTTCGCGAGGTAGCTCCACCCGCCGAGCGTCATCGCGTCGAATCCGAAGCGATCGAAGAGCGCGACGACCCGCGCGTGCAGCGCCGCCGTGTCGCCGCGCATCGAGACGACGCGCAGCTGCTGGAAGGCGGCGGGCATGTCGTCGGGCGCGAGCTCGACGGCGCGGTCGAGGGCGCGCTGGGCGAGGTCGAGGCGCAGCTCGCGCAGCGCCCGGATGCCGAGCGCCTTCTGCAGCGGCAGGTCGTTCGGCCGCTCCCGCGCGAGGCGCTCGAGGTCGGCGAGCGGCAGCGCGTCGAGCGACGGCTCGACGGGCGCCGCGGCGCGCGGCGCGGCCGGCGCGGCGCCGCTGCTCCCCTCGACCACGGTGACGCTGCCCGCCGGGACGCCGGTCAGCACGTCGCGCCGTCCCGACGGCCACAGCACCTCGACCTCGTCGGCGGCGCGCGCGTCGCCGAGCCCGAAGGCGAGCGCCGGATCGTGCATGCTGAGGAAGCTGTCGCCGACGATGCGCCGCTTGCGCTGCACGCGGCCGCCGGCCTTGACCGTCACGAGCGCGCCGATCCCGTCGCGATTGCTCCAGCCGCGGCGCGCTTCGGGCGTCGTCCCGGCGCCGCCGCGCAGGAGCACGCGCAGCGCCGCGCGCGGACTCGCGCCGGTCCCGCCGGTCTCGCCGGGCGCACCGCACTCGTTGCGGTAGAGGCGGGCGCGCCCCTGGTTCACGAGCTGCAGCAGGTCGACGTCGCCGTCGCCGTCGAAGTCGCCCGTCGCGAGGCCGCGCCCGACCACCGGCTTGCCGAGTCCGTCGGGCGGGAGCGCGATCTCGGTGAAGTTCTCGCCGTCGCGGCGGAAGAGGCGGGCCGGCTGCGCGTAGGGGACGCCTTCGCTCTCCCCCATCCGGCCCGCGTGGCCGTTGCACGCGACGAGGTCGTCGTCGCCGTCGCGGTCGAGGTCGGCGAGGACGAGGCCGAAGATGACGTCCTTGAGGGTCGCACGGCGCAGGCCGTTCTGCGCGGAGATCTCGGTGAAGTCGCACGCGAGCCGGCCGGCGGCGTCGCGCTGCTGGCGGTGGTAGGTGATCGCCTCGCCGCTGAAGTTGCCGATCGCGATGCCGAGCGCGCCGTCGCTCGTGAAGTCGGCGGCGACGCCCATGCCGGCGGTGCTGCGGCCCCAGTGGTCGAGCGCGAGTCCGCTCTCGAGCGCGACGTCGACGAAGGTGCCGTCGCCGACGTTCCGGAACAGCTGCGTCGGCATCGTGTCGTTCGCCACCATCACGTCGAGCCGCCCGTCGTCGTCGGCGTCGACCACGAGCATCCCGAGCGCCTTGCCGCTCGCGCCGGCGAAGCCGGACGCGCGCGACACGTCCTCGAACGTGCCGTCGCCCTTGCCGTGCAGGAAGCTCGGATGATCGGGGTCGTAGGCGAGGACCGGACAGTAGTCGCGCACGCCGCGCGCGTAGACGCAGGTCTTCTCCTGCGTGAGCTTGCGGTCGATCGCCTCGCTCCACCGGACGTAGCGGCCGAGCGCGAGGTCGAGGACGCCGTCGCCGTCCGCGTCGAAGAACGCGGCCGCCGTGGTCCAGCCCTCCTGCGGGATCCCGGCCCGCCGCGACGCCTCCTCGAACGTGCCGTCGCCGCGGTTCAGGAAGAGCAGCGTGCGGTCGACGCCGGTGACGAGGAGGTCCTGGTCGCCGTCGTTGTCGACGTCGGCGGCGACGCAGCCCATGCCGCGCTGCACGACGGCGAGACCCGCCTCCTTCGTCGCGTCGGTGAAGCGGCCGCGGCCGTCGTTCCTGAAGAAGGCGTGCGTCGGATCCCCGGCCTTCGGCGGGAAGCTGCAGCCGTTGACGAAGAAGAGGTCCTGGTCGCCGTCGCCGTCGGCGTCGAAGAAGCCGCCGCCCCCCGCCGTCGTCTCGGGATCGAAGAACTCGCCGGTCGCGCCGCAGTAGTGCGTGAACCCGACGCCGCACTCGGCGGCGCACTCGACGAAGCGCAACGACGGGTCGGCGAGCGGCGCGGGCGGACCGGCGCTCGTCACGGCCGGCGGCGTGCCCGCGGGGACGGCGCCCTTTTGCGCTTCGTCGCGCGTGCACGCGGCGGCCGCGAGCAGCGCCGCGCCGTGGAGTCCGCGTCGGGCGCCCCGCACGGCGCGCCGCTCACTCACCCGCCGCGAACTCGCGCCGCTCGAAGCAGCGCACGAGCGCGACGAAGAGCGCCGCCGCGACCAGCAGCTCGACGGCGGCGGCGGCGGTGAGGCCGACCCAGCGCCGCGCGTCGAGGAGGCGGGCGACCAGGAGCGCGCCGCCCGCCGGCAGCAGC
>DASRRB010000200.1:0-3900 GCA_035695985.1 Planctomycetota bacterium
CACGCTCGCCCCAGACCAAAGATGGACGGGGGGGCTCGCTGCATTCGGCGCATTTGGAGCACGACTCGACGACGCACGGTGGTCGACCGCCGAACGCCGCGTCCCGTCCCTCGACCTTCTTCCCCTCCGCCCTTTCAGCAACGTTCCAGACCGTCGCGCGACGATGGGAAACGTGCTCCCCGCGGGCCTCCTCGAAACGACTTCGCACGACGTCCTGACATCGTTGCTGCGCCACGGGAGAGGTTCGGCGCGCGACGGGGCGTGAGGCGACTTCACTCGGAACGGTGAATCACGGCGAATGCGGACGTCGTGCGCATCGCCCGACTTGAGCGCACTTCATCGGGTCGGGGCCGTTCGCATGCCGAATCGACGAGGTCCGTAGTAATCCGACATCGCTCGTGGCAGTCCGATGCTCGTCCACAGTGCAACGGCATTTGAAAGTGATGAAGGCGAGACGCGCGCCCTTTCGTCCAGCACCGTGCCGGGATTCCAAGCGTCCGGCGTCGACCCGACTCCGAGCTTGCGTGCGCCGAGAATCTCCCGTGGCGCAGCAACGACGTCGGACGTCGTTCGAGAACCGTCGCGAAGAGGGCGCGGGGAGCAAGGTTTCGTGCCGTCGCGCGACGGTCTCGAACGGTGGTCAAAGGGCGAAGGGGAAAAAGGTCGAGGGACGGGACGCCGCGTTCGGCGGTCGACCACCGTGCGTCGTCGAGTCGTGCTCCGAATGCGCCGAATGCAGCGAGCCCCCCCGTTCATCTTGGGTCTGGGGCGAGCGGGTCCCGTCCCTCGACCTTTTTCCCCTTCGCCTCTCGACCCGCGCTCGCCCGTCGCGCGTTCCCTCACCACCCCCCCTCCCCGCTCCCGCTTCACCCGCGCCCTCGACGTCCCTCCAGTCTCAAGCCGCGGAACGGCTACGGAGTCCCCGCTGGTGTCGGCCCTTATTTCGGCTCGAACAATTCGTCGGGGAGCGCCGGCGCCGGCACGACCTCGCGCGTGTCGGCGAGCGCGAAGCGCTTTCCGCCGATCGAGATGTCGCGCCGGAACGGATAGAGCAGGCCGTCGACGCGCCGGAAGTCGGAGTACTCGACGCGCTGTCGCGTCTCGGTGTGCGCGACCAGGTCGCCGGTCATCGGCAGGATCGCCTCGAGGACGACGACCATCGGGCCGGCCGGGTCGACCCAGCAGTCGAACGCCGGGCTCCACCCCTCGACGACGACGTGCATGCCGACCCGCTTGCGCTCGCGCTTCGTGGCCGGGTCGACGCCGGTCGACGGCGGGAGCGGGGCGAGGCTCGACGCCTCGAGCAGCCAGACCGGCAGCTGCGAGAGCTGCCAGTCCCACTCGACGTACTGCTGGTTCGCGCCGAGGGCCAGCGAGAGCGGCTGCCCGCGCGCCGAGAGGTACATCTCGCCGCGCCGCAGCAGGCGCTGCTCGCTCTCGCCCGACTTGTATTCGAGGAGCGTGCGCATCGTCTGGTCGGGCCGCACCCACGTCGTCACGCGGACGTGGTGGCTCTCCGGGTCGCCCGAGAGCTGCAGGTAGAGGTCCTCGAGCCGCCGGAAGGTCCGCTTGCGCAGCGCCGCTTCGCCGCCCGCGGCGTCGACCACGGCGCGCACGATCGTCTCGAGCTCGGGGCGCGTCGGAGCGCGCCCCTCCTTCACGCAGGCGAGGTCGAGCGGGCGCGCCCCCTCGAACGGCGCGTCGGAGCGCGCGCGATCGCGCGTGCAGCCGAGCGGCAGCGCGGCGAGCAGCGCCGTCGCCGCCAGCGCGATGGTCGCGATGCCCCTCATGCCCGCGCTCCGGTCACTTGGAGCGGCGCAGCCGCTCCAGGAAGAAGCCGACCGCGAACGCAAGCAGCGCTCCGGCGGCGGCGGCGATCCCGGCCTCGCGCGGCAGCGCCTTCAGCCCGAGCTGCCACGCGACCCAGCCGACCGTGCCCGCGCCGGCCGCGACGCCGAGCAAGAGGACGGTCCGGGCGAGAACGCGCTTCCACGCCTTGGGGGGCTCGGGCGGCGGCGGCTTCAGGAGGCGCAGCTCGCTGTGCGCCTCGCCGATCCCGACCGCGAGGCGGCGGATCTCCTTCTCCTTCTCCTCGTTGCGGTTTTCCGTGCGATCGAGCCGCGCCTCGAGGTGGCGGATGAAGACGTCGCCCTCCTCGCGCACCTTCGCGTGGGCGCCCGCCTCGGCCTCGAGCCGCGCGATCCGGACGTCGCGCTCGTAGATCGTCTTCAGGGCCGTGTCGAGGCGCGCCTCGGCCGCGTCCCACTCGTCGCGAAGCTCGCGCGCCTCGGCCTGGAGGTGGGCGTGCGCGCGGCGCAGCTCGTCCTGCGCCGCGATCTCGGCGGCGGACCGCGCCGGCGGCGGCGCCGGCGCCGGGACGGAGAAGGAGGTCGCGGCCGGAATCGCCGCGGCCGTGGCTGCCGCGGGTGCCGCGGCTGCCGCGGGTGTCGCGGGTGCCGTCGGCCACGCCGGCATGGAGCCGTTGCCCGCCGGCTTCTCGCCCGCCTTCTGGCGCAGCTCGGGCGAGGTGACGAGCGGCCGGTCGGCCTCGCCCGACTTGGTCGGCTCGAAGCGGACCTGCAGCTTGCCGTCGCGGATGCGGTCGAAGATGCGCGGGATCGCGATGCCGAGCAGCTGCGCCGCGCGTGCGACCGGGTACCAGCCGTCGGCTTCGGAGCGGGGCGCGGCATCACCCGGCGCGAGCGCCGGCACGGCCGCCGCGCCCGTCGATCCGGTCGGCTCGGGCGCGTCCGGCTTCTCGTTCGGGGGCTTCAAACGGTGCACTCCGGTCGATGCGGACGGGGCGGAAGTATAGGTGCGAGCACGGTTTCGTGCGCCGTATCGCGCGCCGCTCACGCGACTTCGAGGACGCCCTCGAACACCTCGACGGCCGGGCCGCGCAGCCGCGCCGGCTTCCCTTCGCCGTCCCAATGGACGGAGAGCTCGCCGCCGCGCACGCGGATCGCCACGTCGGGGCCGAAGCCGCGGACGCGCCGCGCGACGATCGCCGCCGCGGTCGCGCCGCTCCCGCAGGCAAGCGTCTCGCCGACGCCGCGCTCCCAGGTGCGCTGCCGGAGGGCGTCCTTCCCGGTCGGCTGGACGAAGGAGACGTTCACGCGCTCGGGGAAGCGGGGGTCGCGCTCGATGGCGGGGCCGACGCTCGAGACGGGGAAGTGGTCGACGTCGTCCACGAAGACGATCGCGTGCGGGTTGCCGAGCTTGAGCGCGCTGAGCCGCAGCGCGCGCCCGGCGAGGTCGAACGGCTCGTCGAGCGCCGGCCCCCGGAAGAAGTCGGGCACGCCGATCTCGACCGAGAGCTCGGTCGCGCGGCCGTCGGCTGCAGTCGCCTCGACGCGCAGCGCGCAGACGCCCGCGAGCGTCTCGACGCGGAACTCGCGGCCGACGCGCTCGCGGTCGAAGAGGAACTTGCCGAGGCAGCGCAGCCCGTTGCCGCACATCTCCGCCTCGCCGCCGTCGGGGTTGAACATCCGCATGCGGGCTTCGGCGCGCGCGCGGTCGGCGGGCGGCAGCACGAGCAGGAGCCCGTTGGCGCCCACGCCGGTGCGGCGGTCGGCGCTCGCGCGCGCGAGGGCGGCGGGGTCGGCGACCGGGTGCGCGGCGGCGTCGACCAGGACGTAGTCGTTGGCGCAGCCGTGCAGCTTGACGAACGGGAGCTTCAGCGGGTTCACGAGGCCTTGGCGATGGGCGGAGGGGCGTCGTCGCGGTCGTCACGGTCGTCACGGTCGTCCGGGGCGCCGGACGCGGGAGCGTCCCGGTCGAGGGCGCGGGCGCGCGCCTTGTTGTTCACGAGGATCAGGGCGACCAGCCCGCCGACCAGCACGAGCGGGACGCCGAGCATGCCCAGGATGCTGTGGTAGATCGCGCGGGAGGTCCGGTCGC
>DASRRB010000201.1:0-4143 GCA_035695985.1 Planctomycetota bacterium
GCCCGTGAGGGTAACCCGGCTAGTATCCGCGCCCCCAACGGAGCGGTACCGCCGATGGCAAGCAGCACGATCACCAAGGAACAGGTCGTCGAGGTCCTGAAGACCGTCTACGACCCCGAGATCCCGGTCAACGTCCACGATCTCGGCCTCATCTACGACGTCGACGTCGACCAGTCGGAGGTGAACGTCGTGATGACGCTCACCTCGCCGTCGTGCCCGTCCGCGCGCGAGATCCCGGCCAGCATCGAGTCGCGCGTGATGAAGACGCTCGGCGCCAGCAAGTGCCTGGTGCACATCGTCTGGAGCCCGCCGTGGGGCCCCCACCTCATCTCGCCGCAGGGCAAGAAGATCCTCGGCATCGGCGCGGAGGACGGGTCCCAAGGGGCCGACGCCGGACTGGACGGCGACATCAATCCTCCCGAGCGCTGACGCGCTCGGTGGCCACCAGGAGCGCTGAACGGATGTCCCGCCCCGCCGACTCTGACGCCTTCGAGCTCTACCGCCAGGGGCTGAAGCTCCATCGCGCCAAGGACTACGCGGGCGCGGTCGCGCTGCTCGAGCGCGCCGTCGCCGCCGACGGGCAGATGGCCGACGCCTGGGAGGCGCTCGGCGTCCTCTACGACAAGCTGAACCGGCTCGACGACGCCATCACCGCGACCGAGCGCTTCGCCGCGCTCCGGCCCGACGAGGTGATGGCCCACACCAACCTCTCGCGCTTCTTCCAGAAGAAGGGGATGAAGGAGCGCGCCGAGGAGGAGCAGGGCAAGGCGCGGCTCATCGGCTGGAAGCAGGAGCTCGCGCAGGGCGGTGGAAAGGAGCACGAGCTCGCGCAGTCGGCGCCGCCGCCAGGCGCTGCGGAAGCGGCGCCGCAACTGGTCAGCATGATCGGCGGGCTCGGCGGCAGCTCGGCGCCGACCGCGGCCGGCGCGCTGAAGGCGGGCGCGACGGCGCCGCTCGCCGCCGACGGCGCCGCGCTGCAGAAGAAGATCGAGCAGTTCGAGAAGCTCGTCGCCCACAACGCCGCCGACACGCTCTCGCGCTTCACGCTCGGCCGCGCCTATCTCGAGGCGGGGCGCGCGGACGACGCCGCGCGCGTGCTCGAGGAGACGCTCGCCCTCAAGCCCGACTTCACCGCGGCGTACGTGCTGCTCGGCGAGGCGTACGAGAAGGCGGGCAAGCTCGCGCGCGCGCTCAAGACCTGGAACAAGGGCGTCGAGATCGCGCAGCAGAAGGGCGACCTCCATCCGCGCAACCAGATGCAGGAGCACCTGAAGCGCGTGACCGGCGGCCCCGCCGGCGCCGAATCGGGGGGCGCGATCGCGGTGCCGTGAGCGTCGAGCGGCGCCGCTACTTCATCCAGGCGCCTTCGTCGACGACGAGTCCGTTCCGGAGCCCGAAAGTCACGCCGCGCGATCCGTTCGAGTCGTTGTAGCCCCAGGTCACGTACCGCGTCTCGTCCTTGGGATCGGCGTGGATGAAGTCCGGGGCGCCGTACCGATCGTAGAGCCGTTCGGCGGTGTAGCCGAGGTGGTCGTCGCGCCGCACCTGCCGCTTGGCGTACTCGGCCTCGAAGAGGCGATCGAAGACGGCGCCGTCGCGCGCGGCGCGCGGCGGATCGTCGCGGCCCCGCTTGGACGAGGCCATCGACGCCACGAGCTGACCGAGCGTCGCCTCGATCGCCGCGAGGCGCTCTTCGATCCTCGCCGCGCCCGGCTCCTCCGCCGCGACGCGCGTCGGCACCGCGGCCGCCGCGGCCGGAGCAGAGAGCGTCGCGAGCCGCGCGTCGATCGCGTCGAGCCGCGCGAGGCAGTCGTTCCAGCGATTTGCCGTTGCACCGGTCGGCGCAGCTTCGATCGGCGGCGGCGGCTCCGCGGCGCGCGACGGGATCCACACCGCCGCGCCGTAGCCCGCCGCCGCGCCGAGCACGCCTGCGATCACTGCGGACGCACGCATCGCCCCTCTCCTCGCAGGAATCGGGGAGCCGCTCGCGACGCCGTCACCGGCGCGCGGTCAGACCGGCGCGGTCGTCTGCTGCAGCCGCTCGGTCTGGGTGAGGTACTCGACGAGGTCGATCTTGGTCAGCAGGCCGAGCACCTTCTGGCTCCCGTCGATCACGATCGCGACCTCGCCGCGACCGAAGATCTCGGGCAGCATGCTCGCGGGCGTGTGCTCGGTCACGGTCGAGACGCGGCGGCACATCGCCTCGGCCACCTTGGTCCCGAGCTGCCACTGCTGCGCGACGAGGCCCTGCAGCACGTCGCTCTCGGTCAGGATCCCGGCGAGCTTGTCGCCGTCGAGCACCGGCACCTGCGAGATGCCGCGCTCCTTCATCGTCTCGACGGCGCGGCCGAGCGTGTCGGCGACGCTCACCGCGATCAGGGCGCGGCGCGGCAGCGCGCGCAGCACGTCGCCGATCTCCCCCATCGAGAAGTCGCGCTCGACGAAGCGGTTCTCCCGCATCCACTGCGGGTCGACGAACTTCGTCATGTAGTTGCGGATCGAGTCGGGCAGGATCACGAGCACACGCTGCCCCGCCTTCATCTTCGCGGCGACCTTCAGTGCCGCCCACACCGCCGAGCCCGACGAGCCGCCGCACAGGAGCCCCTCGGTCCGGATCAGGCGGCGCGCCATCAGGAAGCTGTCGCGGTCGTTGCTCTTGATCCACTCGTCGACGAGCTTCGTGTCGAGCACGGCAGGGATGAAGTCGTAGCCGATACCCTCGACCTTGTAGGTCTTGATCTCGCCGGGACCCGCGAGGATCGATCCCTCTGGATCGACGCCGACGATGCGGCAGCCGGGGATGTCCTCCTTGAGCTTGCGCGCGACGCCGGTGAGCGTGCCGCCGGTCCCGGCCGTCATCACGATCGCGTCGAGCTTGCCGCCGACCTGCTCGACGATCTCGGCGCCGGTGCCGTGATAGTGCGCGAGCGGATTGTCGGGGTTGTTGTACTGATCGAGGATGTGGCTGTTCGGCAGGATCTCCTTGAGTCGCTTCGCGACGCCGATGTGGCTCTCCGGCGCGTCCCATGCCGCTTCGGTCGGCGTGCGGATGATCTCGGCGCCGAGCGCCTCGAGCGCGACCTGCTTCTCGCGGCTCATCTTCTCCGGCATCGTGATGATCATCCGGTAGCCGCGGACCGCAGCGGCCATCGCCATGCCGATGCCGGTGTTGCCCGAGGTCGGCTCGATCAGCGTGTCGCCCGGCTTGATGCGGCCCGACTTCTCCGCCTCCATCACCATGCGGACGCCGATGCGGTCCTTCACCGAGCCGCCCGGATTCAGGTACTCGCACTTCGCGAGCACCTCGCACGGCAGCCCGCGCGCGATGCGGCGCAGGCGGACGACCGGCGTCGCCCCGACGGAGTCGAGGATCGAGTCGAGGATCTGCTCGGCCATGTTGCTTCGCTCTCCGGGGCGCGCCGTGAAAGGCGGCGGATCTTAGAGCCGGCGCCGCAAAGACGCGCTCAGCGGCGCGAGCCGAAGCGAGCGCTCGCGAGCGAGAGCCGGAACGCGTTCAGCACGACCGCGAGCGAGCTCGCCGCCATCGCGAGCCCCGCGGTCGACGGCTCCGGCGAGACGACGCCGAAGCGCGCGAGCAGTCCCATCGCCCACGGGATCGCCACCACGTTGTAGGCCACGGCGAGCAGCAGGTTCTGCGCGATCGTGCGCACCGTCGCCTTCGCGACGTCGAGCGCGACGAGCACGTCGGGAAGCTCGCCCCGCAGGAGGATCAGCCGGCCGGCGGCGCGCGCGAGGTCGGTCCCGCCGCCGCTCTCGCCGGCTCCCATCGCGGCGCCGACGCTCGCCGCGGCGAGCGCGGCCGCGTCGTTGAAGCCGTCGCCGACGAAGAGGACCGGAGAGCCGGCGCGTTCGTGCTCCGTGACGATCTCCGCCTTGCGGACCGGCGAGCACTCGGCGTGCACGTGGTCCTGGAGCACGTGCAGCTGCGCCGCGACGGCGCTCGCGGCGGCGCGGCGGTCGCCGGTGACGATCGCTACGTCGAGGCGGCGGCGCAGGAGCGCCGCGACCACCTCGCGCGCGTTCGGGTCGATCGGATCGACGAGCGTCCACGCGGCGCGCAGCACGCCGTCGCGCGCGAAGGCGACGACGGTCGCGTCGCCGGCGTCGGGCAGCTCGGCCGCC
>DASRRB010000202.1:0-9879 GCA_035695985.1 Planctomycetota bacterium
GTCGGCGTGGTGCGCGCGCGTCGCGACGAAGAAGTCGGGCCGGCGCGCGCCGGCCCCGGGCAGGAAGACCGGCGAGACGAGCGTGAGGTCGGGCAGGTGCGTGCCGCCGCGGTACGGGTCGTTCAGGAGCACCGACTCGCCCGGCGCGAATTCGTGCTCCGCCATGGCCGCACGCACCGACAGCGGCGCCGAGCCGAGGTGCACCGGAATGTGGGCCGCCTGCGCGACGAGCGTCCCCTCGTCGTCGAAGAGGGCGCATGAATAGTCGCGCCGCTCCTTGATGTTGGGAGAGAGCGCCGAGCGCTGCAGGACGACGCCCATCTCCTCGGCGATCGAGGCGAAGAGGGCGCGGAAGACCTCGAGCTCGAGCGCTCCGGACGCCCGTGGCGCGGCGGCGCGCGCCACCGCTCACACCTCGACGTAGAGGGTCGTGCCGTCGACGACGACCGGGTAGCACGACACGCCGACCGCCGCGTTGCGCGTCGACTTGCCGCTGGTGCAGTCGAACTGCCAGCCGTGCCACGGGCAGGTCACGATGTTCCCGCTCACCATGCCGTCGGCGAGCGGCCCGCCGCGATGCGGACAGGTGTTGTCCATGGCGACGAAGCGGTCGCCGAGGTTGAAGACCGCGATCTGCTTGCCGGCCACTTCGCAGACGCGGCCGCGACCGGCCGCGATCTCCGAGACTTCGGCCACGCCGTGTCGAGCTGCCATGTCGTCCTCTCTTGAAGTCCGTTCGGGCCGGACCGGTCTACCACGCCCGGCCGCCGTTCTCACCTTCCGAGCGCGCGCCCCACCGCCCGCACGAGCGCCGCCGGCCCGTCGCCCGCGACGCTCTCGCGCGCGACCGCGCGCGCCGACTCGCTCGCGCCCGGCGCCGCCAGCGACCAGCCGGCGCCCGCGAGCATCTCGGCGTCGTTCGCCTCGTCCCCCACCGCGACGATCTGCGCCGGCGCGATGCCGTGGCGCTCGGCGACCCAGGTCACCCCCGTCCACTTGTTCACGCCGGCCGCCATCACCTCGACGCGGTGGCCCTCCATGACCGTCTCGCGCTGCACGAAGGCGCGCAGCCGGCCGGCGTGCCGGAGCGGGAGCTCGCGCGCGGCTTCTTCGAGAGCTTCCTTCGGCCCGTGCGCGGCGACGCGCAGGACGTCCGCGAGCGGCGCGGCGCCGAGGTCGGGGAAGAGGGAGAAGTGGCCCGACGCGTAGTGGAAGTACCACGCGAGGTACCCGGAGGGATCGGCGCCGCCCTCCTCGGCGAGCACCTCGCCCGGCCCGCGCGGCGCCGCCGTGAAGAGCAGGACGGAGAGGCCGCGCCGCTTCAAGTCGGCGGCGACGTCGCGCACGACCGCGGGCTCGAGCGGCCAGGTCCGCACCGGGGCGGAGTCGGGCACGCTCGCGACCATCGCGCCGTTGTGGACGACGACCGCGCCGCCGAGCGCGAGCTCCTCGAGCACCGGCAGGGCGCTCCAGAGGCGGCGGCCGGTCGCCGCGACCAGCTCGACGCCGTCCGTGCGCAGCTTCGAGAGGAAGCGCGCCGTCGCGCCCGCGAGGCGCCCGTCGCGCTCGAGGAACGTCCCGTCGAGGTCGAACGCGAGCATGCGGAAGCCGCCGGCGGGAGGCACGGCGCGCGAGCGCGAGAAGAGTCCCATGGGGCGGAGCATCCTAGAGACCGTCCCGGCAGGGGCGCTGCGCCGCCGCTTCCCCCCGTCGCGCGCATCGAGTAGATCGTCGCCTCCTCCATGAGCGAATCCCCGCCCGACGCGCGCGTGTCCCCGATGCTCCAGCAGTACTTCGGGGTGAAGCGGCAGCATCCCGACGCGCTGCTCTTCTTCCGGATGGGCGACTTCTTCGAGCTCTTCTTCGAGGACGCGAAGGTCGCGTCGAAGGTGCTCGGCATCGCGCTCACGTCGCGCAGCAAGGAGCAGGACGTACCGATGGCGGGCGTGCCGGTGCGCACCGTCGACGCCTACCTGCGCAAGCTGATCCTCGCCGGCCACACGGTCGTGGTGTGCGACCAGGTCGAGGACCCGAAAGCCGCGAAGGGGCTCGTCGAGCGCGCCGTCACGCGCGTCGTCACGGCCGGGACGCTGCTCGAGGACGCGCTGCTCGACAGCGGGCGCCACAACTGGCTGGCGGCGGCCGACGTCGTCGCGCCCGGCGAGGTCGCGCTCGCGTGGCTCGACCTGTCGACCGCGCGCTTCGAGGGGGCGACGGTGCCGGCCGCGGAGCTCGCCGACGAGCTCGAGCGGCTCGCCCCCGCCGAGCTGCTGCTCCCCGAGCGCTTCCGCGACGCGCGGCCGGCCGAGCTCGCGCCGGTGCGGGGCGTCGACGCCGGAGGGCCGGCGCTCACCTTCCGGCCGGCGCACGAGTTCGAGGACGACGTCGCGCGCCGCGCCCTCCGGGAGCAGCTGCGCGTCGCCGACCTCGCGGGCTTCGGCATCGACGCGGGCGATCGCTTCGTCGGGGCCGCCGGCGCGATCCTCGCCTACGCGCGCGACACGCAGCGTGGCCTCGTCTCCCACGTGACGCGGCTGGTCCGGCGCGAGCGCGGGCGCGCGATGCGGCTCGATCGCGCCGCGATCTCCGCGCTCGAGCTGTTCGAGACGGCGCGCGAGCGGCGGCGCGACGGCTCGCTCCTCTCGGTCCTCGACCGCACCAGGACGGCGGCCGGCGCGCGCCTGCTGCGCGACTGGATCGGGGAGCCGCTCGTCGACGTCGCCGCGATCACGCGCCGCCAGGAGGCCGTGGCCGAGCTGCGCGAGCTCGACGCGACGCGCGCGACGCTCCGCGGTGAACTCGAAGGCGTCTTCGACCTCGAACGGATCACGGCGCGCCTCGCGGCGAACCGCGGCTCGCCGCGCGACCTCGCGCAGCTGCGCGACTCGCTGGCGCGCCTGCCGCGGATCGTCGCGTCGGTCGCGGACGCCTCGTGCGCGGCGCTCGCGGAGCTGCGCGAGCGTCTCGTCGCGCCGCCCGGCCTGCACGAGCTGCTCGCCGCCGCGATCGAGACGGCGCCGCCGCTCTCCGCGAAGGAGGGCGGCTTCATCAAGGCGGGCTTCCGCGCCGAGCTCGACCTGCAGCGCCGCCTGCGCTTCGACGTCGAGTCGATCCTCGCCGACCTGCAGCGGCGGGAGATCGGGCGCACCGGCATCGCGACGCTCAAGGTCGGCTTCAACTCGGTCTTCGGGTACTACCTCGAGATCACCCACGCGCAGCGCGAGCGCGTCCCGGCCGACTACGTGCGCAAGCAGACGCTGAAGAACGCCGAGCGCTACATCACTCCGGAGCTGAAGGAGCTCGAGGCGCGCGTGCTCTCGGCGGAGGAGCGCTCGCTGCGGCTCGAGGCGGAGCTCTTCGAGGAGGTGCGCGCGCAGGCCGGCGAGCGCACGCGCGAGCTGCAGGAGGTCGCCGCGCGCCTCGCGGAGCTCGACGCGCTGCAGTCGCTGGCCGAGGCGGCGCGCGAGCACGGCTGGCGGCGGCCCGCGCTCGAGGCGTCGCGCCGCCTGCTCGTCGAGGAGGGCGCCCACCCGGTGCTCGCGGCGACGCTGCCGCCCGGCGCCTTCGTCCCGAACGACACGCGGCTCGGCGGCGACGGGCCGTGCTTCGCGCTCATCACCGGCCCGAACATGGCCGGCAAGTCGACGTATCTGCGGCAGAACGCGCTGATCGTCCTGCTGGCGCAGGTGGGCAGCTTCGTGCCGGCGCGTTCCGCGACGATCGGCGTGGCCGACCGCATCTTCACGCGCGTCGGAGCGAGCGACGACCTCACGCGCGGCGCCTCGACGTTCATGGTGGAGATGGCGGAGACGGCGAACGTCCTGCACCACGCGACCGATCGCAGCGTCGTGATCCTCGACGAGGTCGGGCGCGGGACGGGGACGTTCGACGGCATGTCGCTGGCCCGCGCCCTGGCGGAGCACCTCGCGGAGAAGACGCGCTGCCGCACCTTCTTCGCGACCCACTACCACCAGCTGACGCAGCTCTCCGAGGAGCTGCCGTCGGTGGTGAACCTCTCGGTCGCCGTGCGCGAGTGGGGCGACCAGATCCTCTTCCTCCACCGCATCGTCGCGGGCGGCACCGACCGCAGCTACGGGTTGCACGTCGCGCAGCTCGCCGGCATCCCGCCCGCGATCGTCGCGCGCGCGCGGCAGATCCTGCGCGAGCTCGAGTCGCTCACGCCCGAGCTCGAGCGTAGAGCGGCGCGCGACGCCGCGACGTCGGCGCCGCCCGTGAAGGCGGACGACCGCGTCGCGCGCGAGCTGCGCCGGCTCGACGTCGAGCGGCTCACGCCGCTGCAGGCGCTGACGCGGCTGGCGGAGCTGAAGCAGCTGGCGCACGGCGGCGAGCCGACCGCGAGGCCGCGCGCGAAGGAGAAGGACGGGGACGCGCCGTCGCTCTTCCGCGACGCGGGAGCCTGACGCCGCGCGGCGCCGCGGTCAGGGGTCGGAGCAGTCGCGCACCGCGCCGCAGTGCGGACAGACGACCTTGCAGTGGCGGTCGAGCGAGGGGTGACCGCAGAACTCGCAGCCGGCGGCGTCGCCGGGGGCGAAGCGGCGACCGGGGCCGGCGGAGGGGACCGGCACGGCTACGGCATCGAGCCTTCCCGGGGGAGCCGCGGGGGGCGTCGCGTCGCGCTCCGGCATTCGCCGAAGGACCCGGGGATCCCTGGGCTGCGCCGCCTACTGGTCCGAGCCGCCGAGGACGACGACGATCTCGTCCTTGGTCGGGTCGTCGTCCACGACCGTCGTCGTGCCGTTCGAGGTGACGACGATCTGCGCGACGAGTCCGCCGCCGTCGAGGCCGTAGTCGGGGAGCTCGACGTGGTCCAGCAGGCCGATCGCCGGCACCACGGCGAGCACGCGCGGATCCTCGTTCATCCGGGCCGACCAGACGACGAGCGCGTCGGAGACGTCGTTGCCGGACGGATCGACGACGCGCACGCGGCGGTCGCGCGCCGGGTACATCTCGACGTGCACCTCGGTCGCGTTCGGCGCGAAGGAGAACGTGGTGAAGCGCAGGCCCGCCGAGCAGACGATCGCCGCGGTGTCGTTGTCGGAGTCGAGCCCGGAGAGCGAGAAGCCGACGGACTCCTCGACGCCCGGCAGCAGCTCCTGCACGCCGTAGGCGAGGACCGCCGCGTCGCTCACGGGCCGGCCGAGGTCGACGTCGTAGGGGTAGACGGTGACGGAGCGATCGGCCGGGAGGTCGAAATAGAACTTGTCGGAGCGGCTCGCGTCGGGGTCGAGGTAGTGCGTCGCGATCTGGTAGCCACGCGAACTCGCCACCAGCCGGATGGCGACGCCCGACGGGATCGTGCGCAGCGAGAACTTGCCTTCCACCGCGTCGACGTTGGCGCGCTCGACGTGCCAGACGCCATTCACCTCGAAGCCGGCCTCGATGCGGCCCGCGATCGGCGTCCCGTCGTGGTCGCGGATCACGCCGCGGATCGGGATCGAGCGCGGGAGCGTGATCGAGTTGAAGTCCTGCGTGCTGAGGTCGACGTCGGTGAGCACGAAGTCGTTGGCGCGGATCGTCGTGCGGCCGTCGGTGGCCGAGACGTGATCGAGATTGAACTCGCCGCCCGAGCCGACGTGGATCGTCCGCCCGAGCCGCGTCAGGATCGCGTTGGTGACCGCCCGGCCCTTCGAGTCGACGATGCGGCCGGAGGCCGTGGCGCCGTCGTCGAGGGCGAGCGGCAACGCCCGCTCCTCGCCGGCGCGAACCTCGAAGAATCGGTCACGCAGGTCGGCGAACCGGCTCTCGTCGGGCACCTGGACGTCGATCCGCCAGATCCCCGGGGGGAGCCGGGGGAGGTCGAAGTGGCCGTCCGCGTCGCTCGTCACGGTGAACGCCCCCCCGAGCGCGGCTCGGGCGGTGTCGAGGTCGCGGCGCGTCTCGAGGCGCAGTTCGGGGTCGTCCGGCAGCAACGCCTTCAGCGCGTCCTCCGGGAGGAGATCACGGACGAGCGTCACTACGGCGCCCGCGACGACGGTCCCGTCGGAGGCCGAGGTGATCGTCCCGACCAGGTGGGCCGGGGCGAAGCTGCGGTTCATGACGCGGGTCGGATCGGAGTGCTCGTGCGCAGGCTCGGGCTCGGGGACCACGATCTCGGTCCGCGTCGGCGCCGTCGCCGGGTCGGACAGGGGATTGCCGGTGCTGATGGGATTGAATCCGGCCGCCGACTTGTCGGGGCCGACCTTCACCGCGCCGTCGAGCCGCGTGAACACGTGGCCGGTGAAGTCGTTCAGGCGCAGCGATCCCGAGAGGACCATGAACTTCCGGTCCTCGTTCTCGTCGAAGACCGCGAACGACGCCTGCGCGCCGATCAGTTCGAGGCCGCCGAGGTCGATGCGCGCCGCCCGTTCGCCGATCATCACGTCGGCCGAGATCGGACCCGGCTCGATGCGCACTTCGCCGTCGGCGCTGAGCGAGACGCCGCCGTTGCTCAGGTTGACGCGCAGCCCGTCGATCGCGCTCGCGACGACGGTCTCGCCGGCCGCGGCGCGGATCGTCTCGTCGGCGGCGGCGGTCGAACGGACCGCTGCGCCGTTCGCGTCGGGACCGAAGCGGTCGACGACGATCGACGTGCGCGGGTCGAAGCTGCCGCGCGCGAACGTGGCGAGCAGGAGAGCGGCGGCGGCGGCACGCACGTGGCCGCCGATGATCACGCCTTCGCGGCGCGGAGCGCGCAGCGAGGCGAGGCGCGACTCGCCGAACTCGGGCCGCATCGCGAGGCCGCGGCCCAGATCCTTCACTTCCTTCCACGCGGATTGCATGCGCGACCGCTCATCGCGCAGCGTCGGATCCCGCGCGAGCTCCTCTTCGAGCCGGCCCGACTCCTCGAGCGAAAGGCCGCCGTCCGCTTCGAGGAGGATCAGCTCGAGGATGTCTTCGCGCTGCATTCGTATGCCTCCCACCCCAGTCACGCCTCATCCTGCGGGGCGAGCGCGGGGTGGTTCCTGATTTTTTGGACAAGCACCCGACCCCCGCGCGCGATTGCGTTCTTCACGAAATGGATGGGAACATCGAGAATGTCCGCGATTTCCTGGTAGGAACGCTCCTCGATCAGGCGCATCGCCAGTACGGTCCGGAACTGATCGGGCACCGTCCCTAGGAGATGCTGGATCTTGCGCGCCTTTTCGGAGCGGACGGCGGCGGCGAAGGGGCTCGACGGCGTCTCGCTCGGGGGCGGCTCCGGGACGACCTCCACCGGCTGCGGCCGGCGGCGCTGGCTCTCCTTCATGTCCGCGCACAGGTTGCGCGCGATCGCATAGAGCCACGGACGCAGCTTGTCGGGTTCGACGAGCGAACCGGCGGCGGTCCACGCGCGCCGGAAGGTCTCCTGGACCAGGTCCTCGGCCTCGCTCGGGTCGCCGAGCTCGACGATCCCGATCGCGAAGATCGCGCTCTTGAAGACCTTGAAGACGGTCTCGAACGCGACGACGTCCCGGCGGGAGAAGCGCCGCGCGAGTTCACGCAGCGCTCCCGCGTCCAATTCCAGATCGCCCGCGCCTGCGCGCTTGCGCCAGACGGGACGGTCGGCTCCGGCGGGTTCCGGTGAAGTCATGCCGAAGGTCAAAGGAGAGGATGCGTCGAAGCAAGCCCGGCAGACGGGCGGAAAGCGTAGGCGGATCCGTTTTCGCCGCTACCCCAAAAATTGCCCCCGGGCGGCGATTTCGAAATCACACACCGTCGAGGGAACTTTGAGCGGAGTCGCCCATGGGGACTTCGGTGGAGAAGTAGTCGATCCAACGTCGGGTCACCCTCTTGGCCGTGTCGGGATCGCAGAGGAGCTCGGCGGGATAGCCGTGCTTGCGGCGGGCGTCGATCACGAGTGGCGGACGGCGCACGACCATTCCTTTCGCGATCGATGCAGCGCTTCCGCGCAAATCGCGCGCGGGATCGAAGCGCGTGAAGGTCGTCCACAGGAAGTTCATGGAGCTGGCGGCTGCACGGTCGGGTTCGTCGCTCAGGACGACGAGCGGCCACTCGGCGAGCGCGGCGACCTGCGCGAGCCGATCCGCGGCGTCGGGCTCGCTCGCGTGGCCGGGGCCGCCGACGACGAGGCAGCCAGCGCAGAACGGCCGCGCGCGCTCGAACGGCGACGGGAGCTCCCCGCGGAATTCTCGCGGAAGCGTCCGGATCGGCTCTCCGAGGCCGAGCAGGAGCCCCTTGCTCCCCTCGTTCAGGCGCGTTCCGGTGTAGTCGAGCGTGTCCATCGAGAGATTGGGGAAGACGAAGAGGTCGGTCTCGATGCGGGCGCGTGCGAGCACGTGCTCGAGCACCTTCCGGAAGTCGTGCAGGTCGACCGCGCCGTCGGTGAGCAGCAGGAACTTGGTCAGCGACAGCTGCCCCTCTCCCAGGATCCGGAAGCCCGAGACCATCGCCTCGCGCTTGTAGCGGTCGCGCACCACCGCCGCGGCGAGCGAGTGGTAGCCGGTCTCGCCGTACGACCAGAGGTCGACGACGCCCGGCATCACAAGCGGGAAGAGCGGCGCGAGCAGCTTCTGCAGGAAGTCGCCGAGGTGGAAGTCCTCCTGCCGCGGCTTGCCGACGACGGTCGCCGGCAGGATCGCGTCGGCGCGATGCAGCACCGCCTCGCACCGGAAGACGGGGAAGTCGTGCGCGAGCGAGTAGTAGCCGTAGTGGTCGCCGAACGGACCTTCGGGCCGCCGCTCGCGCGCGCGCACTCGGCCGACCAGGCAGAACTCCGCGTCGGCGAGCAGCCGGTGCGGCGACGACGGGTGGCGCGTCGTCTTGAGCTTCGAACCGAGCAGGAGCGACGCGAGCAGGAGCTCGGGCACGTTCTCCGGAAGCGGCGCGACGGCGGAGAGGAGCGCGGCCGGCGGACCGCCGAGGAACGCCGACACCGGCAGGTCGGCGCCGCTCCGCTCCGCCGCGTCGAAGTGGAAGCCGCCGCCCTTCTGGATCTGCCAGTGCATGCCGGTCGTCGCGTCGTCGAAGCGCTGCATGCGGTAGATGCCGAGGTTGCCGGCGCCCCCGCCCGGCGGCTCGGTGTAGACGAGCGGCAGCGTGAGGAACGCGCCGCCGTCCTCGCTCCACGATTTCGTGAGCGGCAGCTCCGTGAGCCGCGGCGGCGCGTCGACGACGTCGAGCACGGGCGCGCGCGCGACGTGGCGCGTGCCGAGCCGCGCGAGCCTCCCGAGCAGCGACCGCGCGCGCCAGAGCGTGCGCGCCACCCCGCCCGCGGAGCCGGCCGCCGCCGGGAGCTCCTCGACCAGCCGGACCAGGTCGCGCACCAGGAGCTCGGGGCGGCCGAAGGCGAGCTCGACGCGGCGCGCCGTCCCGAAGAGGTTGGTGACGAGCCGGTAGGGGCTGCCGCGCACGCGCCGGAAGAGGAGCGCCGGGCCGCCCGCGGCGATGACGCGGCGGTGGATCTCGGCGACCTCGAGCTCGGGGTCGACCTCGGCCTCGACCTCGACGAGCTCGCCCGCGTCGCGCAGCCGGCGCAGCAGGTCGCGCAGGTCGCCGGGAGGCCGCCAGCGCGGGTCGCTCGCCCCCACCGGCGTGCCGCGCCTCACTCGTGGCGCAGCGCGACCACGGGGTCGAGCCGCGCCGCGCGCAGCGATGCGAAGAAGGCGAAGAGGAGCGTGATCGCGAAGGTCGCCGCGATGCCGAGCCCGATCACGCCGGGCGCGACGACGGTCGGGATCGTGTCGAAGAGGTAGGTCGTCGGCTCCCACAGCCGGTGCCCGGTCGCTTGCGCGAACCATTCATGGAGCCGGTTCACGTGGTGCGCGAAGAAGGCGCCGCCCACGAGCCCGAGCGCCGCGCCCACCAGCGTGACGAGGAAGCCGAGCGCGGTGAAGACCGACGCGATGCCGAGCGACGACGCGCCGAGCGACGCGAGCGTCC
>DASRRB010000203.1:0-3580 GCA_035695985.1 Planctomycetota bacterium
CGGCGACCTCGTGGTCGGCGTCCTTCTTGTACTGCTCGGCCGAGCACCCCGCGGCCGCCAGCGCGCCGGCGGCGGCCGCGGCGAGGAGCAGCGCCGCCGTGCAGTCGATTCGTTCTCGTGGTGCCATCGTGGTTCTGCGCAGGGGCGACGCTCGTCTTCTCGGCACGCTCCTCAGAACGGGCACGGTACGACGGCCCGTCGGCGGAGTTCGCACGGATTTTCGGGTGCGGAGCCCCCGGCTCAGGCGCGCGCGGCCCCGATCAGCTGGACGACCTCGCCCTCCTCCGGGAAGCGGTGGAGCGCGAGCTTCGAGAACAGGACCTTGCCGTTCACCGTCACTTCGAAGGCGCCGCCGTCGGACGGCACGAGCTTCAGGCTCCTGATCTTCCTCTTGTAGTTCGCGAGCAGTTCGCCCGTCAGACCGACGGCGCGCGGCTCGTAGTTTCAGACCGTGCAGTAGCGGATCTCGACGTCCAAGCGGGGCTCCTCGGCCGTCGCGGGCGCGGCGATTCTTCGCTGCGGGGCGGCGACGGCAGCCGGGTATTACCGCCGGCCGCGCGCCTGAAGGCAAGGGCGCGTCCTATGACGGGCGCATGACGGACGCGACCTCCACCGACTGGATCGAGCGCTGGATCTCCTCGATCTCCGCGGCGCCGCGCTGCGCGGCCGGGGCCGGCGCGATCGCGATCGGGCTGCTCGCCGCGTTCGGCGTCGCGCGCTCGCTCCTCCCCGCGACCGCTCCCGACGCCGCGGCGCCGGCGGCGCCGCCCGACCCGCCGCCGGCGACCGGCGCGCCGCTCCTCGCCGGCCTGCTGCGCTTGCGCCGGCGCCTCGCGCGCGAGCTGCCGCGCTCGTTCCGCTTCGAGCTGCCGCTGGTGCTGATCGTCGTCTTCCTCGGCGCGGCGCTCGGCAGCGCGGCGGCGCTCGGCCTCGACCCGAAGTCGGGAGCGCCGCTCCCGGCGCGGTCGCAGGTGCTCCAGATCGGATGGGTCGCCCTCGCGATCGCCGCCCTGCTCTGGATCTGGACGCTCCGTTTCGGGGACGGCCTCGCCGACCTCGGATTCACGGCGCGCCGGCTCGGCGCGACGCTGCTCGGGGCGGTCGCGTTCTACGTCGCGTGGATCCCCGTCCAGGGGGGCGCGATGGCGCTCGAGAGCGGCGTCTGCGAGCTGCTGCGCCGTGCTCCGCAGGAGCAGTCGCTCGTGCTCGCGCTCGCGAGCCAGCCCGCGCTCCTGCGCGACCCGTGGGTGGTCGCCTGCCTCGCCGTCGCCGGGCCGGTCTACGAGGAGATGGTGTTCCGCGGCCTGCTGCTGCGCGGGCTGCTCGCGGTCGCGCCGGCCGGCGTCGCGATCGCGCTCGACGCCGCGCTCTTCTGCGCCTTCCACAACGGCGGCTTCTCGTCCGTCTTCGTCCTCGGCGTCGCCCTGGCGTGGCTCATGGCGCGCACGCGCTCGATCGCCGCTCCGATCTGCTTCCACGTCGTGCACAATGGGCTGACGTTGCTGCTGATCGCGCACTCCCCGGGGTGAGGGGCGCGCCGCCGCGACCGCTGGAGACCCGCATGGACTTCCGACTCGAGGATCGCGGCGGCTTCTTCGTCGCGACCAACGCCGCCGTGATCCACGACGTGAGGATCGGCCGCGAGTCGAGCATCTGGTACGGCTGCGTCGTGCGCGGCGACGTCGCGTCGATCACGATCGGCGCGACCACGAACCTCCAGGACCTCACGGTGGTCCACCCCGAGACCGACGAGCCGGTCGAGATCGGCGACTTCGTGACCGTCGGCCACCGCGCGATGCTGCACATGCGGACGCTCGGCAGCGGGACGCTGGTCGGCATGGGCGCGATCCTGCTGGCCCACAGCCACATCGGGAAGGAGTGCATCATCGGCGCGGGCGCGCTGGTGCCCGAGGGGCGCACGATCCCCGACCGCAGCGTCGTGATCGGCATGCCGGGGAAGATCGTGCGCCAGGTGACCGACGAGGAGGCGGCCGGCCTGCGCCTCCACGCGCAGCACTACGTCGACACCGCGCGGCTCAACCTCCGTTGACCTCGCTCCGCGTCGTCGCGACCACGCTCGCGCTCAACGTCGCGCTCTGCGCGGCGCACCTCGTGGTCGGCTGGCTCTCCGGCAGCCAGATCGTGCTGGCGCAGGCGGCCGACTCGCTCTTCGACATCGCGGTCGGCGTCGTGCTGCTCGTGAGCGTGAAGGTCGCCGCGCAGCCGTCCGACGCGAACCACCCGTTCGGCCACCAGCGCGCCGAGCCGATCGGCGCGCTCGTGACCGCGGTGCTCGCGGCGGTGCTCGCGGTCGAGGTGGCGCGCTCGGCGGTCGCGGCGCTGCTCGCCGACGCCGCGCCGCGCGTCGACACCGCGGTGATCGGCGTTCTCGCGGCGAAGTTCGCGAGCAAGCTCGTGCTGCTGGTCGTGCTGATGCGGCGGCGCGCCGCGGCGAGCCAGGCGGTCGACGCGACGCGCATCGACACCTGGAACGACGTGCTCACCACGGGCAGCTCGCTGCTCGGGATCGTGCTGGTCACGACCGGGTGGCCGCGCGCCGACGCCCTGCTCGCGCTGCCGATCGCCGCGTCGATCGGCCGCAACGGCTGGGGCCTGGCGCGCCAGAGCCTGCGCTTCCTGATGGGCGAGGCGCCGCCGGCGGAGGTGAGCGACGAATTGCTCGCGCGGGCGGCGGCGATCCCGGGGGTGGTGAGCGTCCCGCGCCTGCGCGCCCACTACGTCGGCAGCACCCTGCACGTCCAGGTGAACCTGCTGATCGCGGCCGGCAGCTCCGCGGCGCAGAGCCACGACATCGAGATCGACGTCCTGCGCGCGCTCGAGTCCGACCCGCGCGTCGGCGAGGCGTTCGTCCACATCGACACGGGCGAGGGGAAGGACGGGACGTGAGCGCCGCTCACGGGCCGCCCTTGCGCGGCGCGCCCGGCTCCTCGAGCAGCTTGAGCAGGTCCCCCCGGGTCGAGAGCACCGCCGTCGTCGACCGGTCGCCGACCGCCGCCTCGAGCGTCTCGAGCGACTTCACGAACGCGTAGAAGTCGGCGTCCTGGGAGTACGCCTCGGCGTAGGTGCGCGCCGCCGTCGCGTCGGCCTCGCCGCGCGTCCGCTCCGCGTCGCGGTACGCCTCGGAGGAGATGCGCTTCTGCTCCTTCTCGAGCTGGCCGAGGATGCGCGCGCGCTCGCCCTGCCCCTCGGAGCGGAAGCGCTCCGCGATGCGCTGGCGCTCGCTGATCATGCGGCGGTAGACGTCCTCGAGCACCTTGTCGACGAAGTTGAGCCGCGTGATGCGGACGTCGAGCAGCTCGATGCCGAGCGTCGTCAGCCGCTTCGCCGCCTCGGTCGTGATCTGCAGCAGGAGGCGCGGGCGGCCGATCGTCACCGTGGTCGCGGCGTCGCCGGCGCCCGGCGCGCCCCCGTTCGCGGCGTCGGCGTCGTCGGCCATCGGGCGATTGCTCGCGCGCACCACGTCGATGAGCGCGGTCGAGCTGATGGTGTCCTTCACGACGCCGTCGATGATGTTGTTGAGCCGCTGCTGCGCGTTCTCCATGGTGCCGACCGACTGCAG
>DASRRB010000204.1:0-4152 GCA_035695985.1 Planctomycetota bacterium
GTCGCGAAGGTCGAGAGCGACGGCGACTGGCACACGGTCGTGCGCGCGCGCCGCGAGGCGGAGTTCGGCGGAAACTTCTTCGGCGGCCTCGCCAACTTCGGCCAGGCGCAGCGCGTCGAGGACCTCACCGCGGTCACGATCCTCGTCCTGGTCCCGCCCGAGAAGGAGAAGGAGGGCGTCACCCTCGACGTCGAGTTCGTGCACGTCCTCGACGGCAAGGTCGAGTACGCCAAGGCGACCGCCGCGCCGACGACGCTCGAGCGCCGCGGCATTCTCCATCAGGGCATGTACCTCAACACGACGGCGGCTCTGAGCTACGCGCTGGTCGCGCCGGAGAAGGCGCGCCTCCTCGCCGGCGTCACCTGCCTCACCGAGGCGCCGATCGACCTCACGGTCGCGGTCTCCTGCGAGGGCAAGCGGACGCAGCTGCGCGCGCTGCCGGTCCGCGATCCGTCGAAGATCGACTCGCTCGACGTCGACCTCGCGCCATTCGCCGGCAAGAAGATCACGCTCACGCTCGAAGCGGCCGACCAGGGCGACCCGGGCGTCCTGTTCCTGCTGCAGCCGATCGTCTACGGCCAGCGCAAGGAGGGCGTGCGCGACGTCCTGCTCTACTTCTGCGACACGCTGCGCGCCGACGGGCTCGGCTGCTACGGCAACGCCCGCAAGACCTCTCCCCACCTCGACGAGATCGCGAGCGAGGGGGTCCGCTTCGAGCGCTGCTTCAGCCAGGGGCCGTGGACCTACGTCTCGATGCCTTCGTCGCTCTCCTCGCTCTTCCCGAGCGTCGACGGCGTGCGCACCGGCGGCGAGCAGATCCCCGAGTCGTGCACGACGATGGCCGAGGCGTTCCGCGACGCCGGCTACATGACCTGCGCGCTGATCCGCAACGACTTCGTCGGCCGCACCACGCACACGGAGCAGGGCTTCGACTTCTTCTTTTCGCCGGCGGCGGTCGGCTCGCTCACGCCCGAGAAGAACGCGGCGATGATGGGCCTGCTGCGCGCCGTCGGACAGAACCCCGACGCGGCGGGCGGCAACGGCGGCGGCTTCGGCTCGGGCTCGTCGCGCGACCTCTTCACGACGGTCGAGCCGTGGCTCGCCAAGTACAAGGACATCCCCTTCTTCCTCTACCTCCACTCGGTCGAGCCGCACGGGCCGTACGACCCGCCCAAGGAGGAGCTCGCGCAGTTCGGCACGGAAGAGGGGCGCAAGGAGTTCGACGCGGTCGACGGCGGCGGATTCATGATGCAGCCGACCGGCGGTGCGGGCGGACCGAAGCCGACGCCGCTCCCCAACGCCGACCAGTACCCCGCCGGCACGGGCGCGCGCATGTTCGCCGACCGCGGCATCGACCCGAAGAAGCACGCGAAGCTCGGCCTCGACCTCTACGACGCCGAGATCCACTACATGGACGAGTACGTCGGCAAGGTCGTCGGCCGGCTGAAGGAGCTCGGCTTCTGGGACGACATGGTCTTCTCCTTCAACGCCGACCACGGCGAGGAGTGGTTCGACCACAACAACTCGGGCCACGGCCACTCGGTCTACGCCGAGCTGAACCACGTCCCCTGGATCCTGCGCGCGCCCGGCCTCCTGCCGAAGGGCAAGGTGGTGACGGACAACGCGATGAACCTCGACCTCGCGCCGACGCTGCTCGGCCTGGTCGGGCTGGCGCCGGCCGAGTCGATGCAGGGGCGCAGCCTGTTCGAGTCTCTGAAGGCGGACGAGCCGTTCGCGCCGACCATGGTCGTCACCGAGCTCTGGGGCGGCGGGATCGGCGGAAACAATCCCAACGCCGACTTCGGCACGAACATGGACGAGGACGTCCTCGGCTCCTTCTCGGTCATCGAGGGGCGCTGGAAGACGATCATCCGCCGCTACCACAAGCGCGACACGCCGGCGGTCCGCTCCGTCCCGGGCCTCGCTCCGCCGCCCACCCCGGTCGTCGCGAACGCGCCCGACGCGAAGCCGGCGAAGTCCGACCCCGCCGAGATCGTGACCGAGTTCGAGGTCTACGACCTCGACGCCGACCTCACCGATTCGCACCCCGTGACCGAACAGCGCAAGACCGAGGCGGAGGCGACGCTCAAGCGCTTCCTCGCCTGGGTCGACCAGATGCGGGAGGTCCGCAAGCGCTACGCGAACGAGAAGTCGACCAGCGACTCCGCGCAGGAGGCGCTGAAGCGGCTCGGATACGCGAAGTAAGAGCGGAGGCGGGATGCGGGCGCGCTCGAGGATCCTCGCTCTCGCGGCGCTCGTGATCGTGACCGGCGGCAGCCGGCTGCTCACGCGGCCGCCGCCGCGCCCGCCCAAGCCGACGGAGGGGTTCCGCTTCGCGATCCTGGGGGACCGCACCTTCGGGCCCGACAGCGGGCTGCAGATCCTCGCGCGCGCCGTCCGCGAGATGAACTCGTTCGAGCCCGACTTCGTGATGACCGTGGGCGACCTCGTCGGCGGCTACAACCGCGGCGAGGAGTGGCTCGCGCAGATGTTCCAGTACAAGCAGGTCATGTCGGGCCTGCGCATGCCGTGGTATCCGGTCGCCGGCAACCACGACGTCTATCCCGAGTCGGGCAGGAAGGGCGACCGGAGCAACGAGCGGCGCTACGTCGAGAACTTCGCCCCGCTCTGGTACTCCTTCGACCACGAGTTCGCCCACTTCATCGTCCTCTACTCCGACGAGCAGCTGAGCTTCAAGAACCCCGCCGTCGACCAGCGCATGTCGGACGAGCAGCTCGAATGGCTCGCCGACGACCTCGCGAAGACCGACAAGGCGCAGGCGTTCGTCTTCCTGCACCACCCGCGCTGGAACTACGCCGGCGAGCCGTGGAAGCCGGTGCACGAGGTGCTCGCGAAGTCGGGCAAGGTGCGCGGCGTCTTCGCCGGCCACTGGCACCGCTACCGCAGCGACGGGACGAAGGACGGCATCCGCTACTACGTGATGGCCGCGACCGGCGCGACGGTCGGCAAGCTCGACCAGGCAGGCGACTTCCAGCACTGGAACTTCGTGACGGTGAAGCCCGACGGCTTCACGATGGCGGTCGTGCCGGTCGGCCACGTCCTCGACCAGGACTTCGTCACGAGCGCCGAGAGCCAGGACTGCATCCAGCTCCTCGAAGGGGCGTGGCTCGGCGCCGCGCCCAAGATCGCGCCGCCCGCGGACGAGGGCGGGAGCGTCCGCTTCACGATCCAGGTCAGGAACCCCGTCGCGAGCCGGATCGGCGTCGCGCTGCGGTGGAGTGATTCGAAGGGCGGGCTCTCCGTCACGCCGGCGAACGCCGACGTCGAGCTCGCGCCGCAGGAGGAGCGGACGGTCGAGTGCACGCTCGCGCGCGGGCCGGCGACGCCCGGCTGGCCGCTGGTCGCGCCGGCGCTCACCGCCGTCGCGCTCTACCCGCTGCACGGAGTCGCCGGGGATCCCTACGGGCCGCGCGTGCAGCAGATCGAGCAGGTGCTGGCGCCCGAGCTCGAGCTCCCGCCGCCGCCGGCCGACTTCGCGACGGACGAGGCGGCGCCGGCGAGCGACCGCGCGCTCGCGCTCGACGGCCGCAGCGCCTGCGCGCTGGTCGCGGCGGCGCCCGAGCTCGACCCCGACGGCCCCTTCACGGTCGAGTGCTGGGCCTTCGTCGAGGCGACGGCGAAGCGGTGCGGCCTCGTGAACCGGACCGAGACGAGCGGCTGGGGCTTCTTCGTCGACCGCGACGGCTCGACGCCGCCCAAGCTCGCGCCTTCGTGGAGCCTCTTCGTGTCGGGCGAGGGCTACGCCAACGCGAACGGAACCGCGGGCGATTTGCCGGCGCATGCGTGGACCCACCTCGCCGCGACGTGGGACGGGAGCGACACGCGCCTCTTCGTGGGCGGCCGGCTCGTCGCGGCGGCCCGCCATCCGGGGAAGCTGCGCGGCAATGCGCTGCCGCTCGTGCTCGGGGGCGACGTCGACTCGAACGGGCGGGCGACCAGCTTCGCGGCGGGGGCGCTCGACGAGGTGCGACTGTCGAAGGGGGTGCGCTACACCGGCGAGGCGTTCGTGCCGGCGCGCCGCTTCGCGAGCGATCCCGACACGCTGATGCTGCTCCACTTCGACCGGATCGCCGGCGACCGCACCCCGGACGTCTCGGGCCACGGCCACCACGCGCAGCTGCGCGGCGCGGC